>JAZRQS010000018.1:0-18463 GCA_045649925.1 Eubacteriales bacterium
TCAAAGCGTCCTTCATCAAGCGCTTCCCTTATCTTCTCCATAAGCTCATTGTAGAAGTACAAATTATGGAGAACACAAAGTCTCATACCAAGTGCTTCCCTTGCCTTGAATAAGTGACGAATATACGCTCTCGAGTAGCTACGGCAGGCAGGACACTTACAGCTTTCGTCGATAGGCTTGCTATCTGCAAAATACTGCTCGTTGTTTATGTTCATCTTTCCGTGCCAAGTAAACAGGTTTCCGTGACGAGCATTTCGGCTGGGCATTACACAGTCAAAGAAGTCGACTCCGCGGTGTACCGCCTCAAGAATGTTCTGGGGTGTGCCGACGCCCATAAGGTATCTTGGCTTGTTCTCGGGCATGTAAGGCTCGACAGTCTCTATAACGTGATACATGACCTCTGCCTCTTCTCCGACGGCAAGTCCGCCTATCGCATATCCGTCGAGGTCAAACTCTGCCGTACGGCACATATTTTCTATACGCAGATCGTCGTATGTGCTTCCCTGATTTATACCGAAAAGCATTTGGTTTTTATTTATAGTGGTAGGCAATGAGTTCAATCTGTCAAGCTCGTCCTTGCTACGCTTGAGCCATCTTATCGTACGCTCTGCAGACGCCTTTGCATACTTATAGGTAGCGGGATTTTCCACACATTCGTCAAACGCCATCGCTATTGTAGATGCGATATTTGACTGTATGCGCATACTCTCCTCGGGACCCATAAACACGCGCTTGCCGTCCATGTGGGAGTTAAACCATACGCCTTCCTCGGTTATCTTTCTGAGTTTGGCAAGAGAAAACACCTGAAATCCACCGCTGTCTGTCAAAATCGGCTTATCCCAGTTGAAGAATTTATGCAAGCCTCCCATCTCATAAATGAGGTCGTCGCCCGGTCTTATATGGAGGTGATAGGTGTTTGACAATTCGACCTGGCACTTTATTTCTCGGAGGTCATCGGTGCCAACACCACCCTTTATAGCGGCGCTTGTACCCACATTCATAAACACAGGAGTTTCTATAACCCCATGGACTGTGGTCATTCTACCTCTGCGCGCCTTTCCTTCTTTTTTCAATACTTCAAACATATTTTTACCTGCTTTATTTCAATCTGTTAAACTTTCTATCGAATTCCGTCTTGGTCAGCATCATTGCAATAGGTCTGCCATGAGGACATACGGTGATGTCAGGCATTGCCATAACCTTTTCCACCAGCCACTCTATATGGCCTGAATCATAGCTTCTGCCACCCTTTATCGCCGCCTTACAGGCGATCTGGTAAAGGTTTTTCTCACGCTTTATAGCCAATGACAACGAAGGAGATGAGCCTCCTGAAAGTATCTCGTTCGTCATTTCCACAAACATTTCCTCAGCCTTGTCAGACGCAAGGGCGTCGGGTATCGCATGTATTATAACGTCGGGAGAACTAACTTCAAAATCATATCCCGAAATTTTGAACTCTTCCGAAAACTCGTTTATCATAGCGCACGACAAGTCGTCGAGCGTGATTTTTATCGGCACGAGCAACGGCTGAGAATTCAATGCTCCGCATTTTTCAAGCTGCTCCTTCAATTGCTCAAAGAGTATCCTCTCGTGAGCGGCATGCTTGTCTATGATAATAAGCTTGTTGTCCTCTTCTACCATAACGTAGCACAAAAATGCCTCGCCGACTATCCTATAATTTTTCTGTAAACGACTGTCACCAGCACTTGCGGTCGCAACTGCTTCGTCCTTTGCAGGCTTTTCTATATCATCTGCAAAAACATTCTTATATGTCGCTAATTCTGCAGGGCTTTGTGTAAGACTTGGCATATTGCCGAAATCTGCGGCAAAGTTTATCTCACCCCTCGCCTCTTCTCTGCTATTTTTCAAGGTGTCGAGTATGCTCTTTTCTGCATAGCTCTTGCCTTTATCCTCATTCAATGTGCCTGATGCAAACGAGGACACAGGAGTGTATTTTTCCTCCTTATATGCGCGCAGAATTTCAAGAGAGGTGCCCACATCACACTGTGTGCTTTCCACTTTCTTCATTCTGTCGTAGAAGTCTGATGTGCTCTTTTCGGGTTTTTGACGCATCTCTGCATTTGCATTATAATCTCCAGCACCTCTACTTGCTTGTGTCGGTACCACAATCTTCGGAGCATCAGCAAAGGAAATCTGCTCTGACGAATTTTTCGCCTCTATTCTCATCAATTTCTCGACTGCGCTTGGCTGTTTCTTTTCTGTCAGAGGAAATTGCGCGCGATATTCGCTTTGCGAGAGTGCCGAGCGCACAGCATAATATACTGCCTCAAAGACCTTTTTCTCGTCGGAGAATTTGACCTCCAGCTTTGCAGGATGCACGTTTACATCTACAAAATGAGGATCAATATCGATAAACAATGCACAGGTAGGGAATTTTTCGGGTGCTATAAACGAGGTAAATCCCTGCTCAAGCGCGGCAATTACCGTCTTGCTCTTTATATAGCGGGAATTTATAAACACGTTCTGCATATTGCGACTGTTTCTCACATTGTCGCTTCTTCCGATAAATCCGCGCACCGATATTCCAAGTCCGTTTGAAACACTCTCGACGGGGATAAGTCGGGTAGCGAAATCTCTGCCGAAAATAGCATAAAGCGCATTTTCAAGCTTTCCGTCACCTGTTGTCGAAAATTTAGTGTTTCCATCGGAAATAAACTTAAATGATATGTCAGGGCGCGACATAGCGACTCGCTCTGCGATGGCAAGAGCGGCAGAAGCCTCTGTTACATCCTTCTTCAAAAACTTGCGTCGTGCAGGAACATTTGCAAACAAGTCCTCGACAAGCACAGTCGTGCCATCGTTTGCGCCTATCTCGCTTATCTCCTCTATGCTTCCACAGTTTGAAGATAACATAACGGCGCTGGACATTTCGTGTGTCTTTGATATTATTGTAAGACGGGAAACGCTCGAAATAGCAGCAAGCGCCTCACCTCTGAAGCCGAGTGTGAAAATGGAGTCAAGGTCCTGAGCAGAAGATATTTTACTCGTAGCGTGTCGCTTTATAGCAAGTGGGAGGTCAGAAGAATCCATACCGCACCCGTTGTCGGACACACGTATAAACGCCACTCCGCCCCTTCTTATCTCGGCGGTTATGGAATTTGCGCCTGAATCTATAGCGTTTTCAAGCAATTCTTTCAAGACGGAAGCAGGTCTGTCTACTACCTCTCCCGCCGCAATGAGATTTGCTACCTCAAAGCTAAGTACATTTATCTTGCTCATCTTTTCTCCGTTTTAAATCGGCTCTGCCGAATTATAGCTTGTGATTTATCACTTTGATAACAACTTTTTCAATTCGAATATAAGATTCATCGCTTCGATGGGAGTGAGAGTGTTTATGTCTGTTCCTCTCAATTTGTCGGCGACCTCCGTCGCTTCGGAATTATAGAGTGCGTCAAACATATCAGGCTCAGCGCTCTGCACCACTCTGCGAGGAAGCGGAGACTTTTCCACGCCCTCGGACTCCTCGATACCTGCGAGAATTTCCTTTGCTCGCTTGACCACCTCATTCGGCACTCCTGCGAGCTTTGCCACCTCAATACCATAGCTATCGTCTGTTGCGCCCTTGACTATCTTGCGCAGGAATATGATGGTATCTCCCTTTTTCTTTGCGGCAATATTGTAATTGACAATTCCGTCATACTCACCCTCCATAGAGGTAAGCTCGTGATAGTGAGTAGCGAAAAGTGTCTTTGCTTTTATTTTTGAGTTTGTGTATTCCACTACGGCACGAGCTATGCTCATTCCGTCATACGTGCTTGTGCCTCTGCCCACCTCGTCATAAATGACAAGCGAGGACACTGTAGCGTTTTTGAGAATATGCGCAACCTCGTTCATTTCAAGCATAAACGTGGACTGTCCCGATGCCAAATCATCAGATGCGCCTACTCTTGTAAATATTTTATCTACTATACCTATTTTTGCTTCCACGGCAGGAACATACGATCCTATCTGCGCCATGAGCGTAATAAGCGCCACCTGTCGCATATATGTAGACTTACCTGCCATATTAGGACCTGTGATAAGCATCAGTCGGTTTTCGCCATTGTCAAGGGTCGTATCGTTTGGAACGAAATAGCTATCGCTGACAAACTTCTCTACGACAGGGTGGCGACCATCCTTTATGACAAGCGACTTCGACATATCGACCTCAGGTCGAACATAATTGTTCTTTGATGCGACCTCAGCAAATGAAAGATATACATCAAGCTCTGCTATATGAGATGCAGTATTTTGGATTCGGTAAGACTCCTTTGCTACAGCATCACGTATTTCGGTAAATATACTGTATTCAAGAGCGCAAAGCTTGTCCTCAGCTCCAAGAATAGTAGCCTCCATATCCTTGAGCTCCTGAGTTATGTATCTCTCACAGTTTGAAAGCGTCTGCTTTCTGATATATCTGTCGGGCACTTGGTCGATGAGCGACTTTGTAACCTCAATATAGAAGCCGAACACCTTGTTGTAGCCGACCTTCAAGGTCTTGATGCCTGAGGCAATTCGCTCCTTTTCCTCTATCTGCTCGATCCATTCCTTTCCGTTAGCCTTTACTGAGCGGAGGTAATCGACATCCTTGTTATAGCCGTCCTTTATCATTTCTCCGTCACGTACAGAGAAAGGTGGATTTTCAGCTATAGACGCCTCGAGCAGCTCGTGTATGTCAGACAAAATATCAAAGTGGTCGTATATATCTCTTATACCTGCACCTGTGCAGGAGGAAATCATCTTCTTTATTTCAGGAAGCACTGCAAAGCTATTACAAATAGCTCGCAAATCCTTGGCATTTGCCGTTCCGTAGACTACCTTTGCCATCAATCTCTCAAAGTCTAAAATATGAGAGAACAGCTCGCGCATTTCCTCACGAAGCAGAAAATCAGAGAGAAAATCCTCGACAGACTGCTGACGCTGAGAAATCGTGCAAGGATTGAGAAGTGGCTTTACTATCCAGTTTCTCAAAAGACGTGCGCCCATAGCCGTCTTCGTCTTGTCAAGCACCCAAAGGAGCGAGCCACGCTTGTCCTTTGTGCGCATAGCCTCAGTAAGCTCGAGGTTTCTACGAGTGTTCAGGTCAAGCTCCATATACTGACCGTCAGTATAAATGTTGAGTGTCTTTACAAAGGATTTGTGGCACATCTGTGTCTGCTCTATGTAACCCATCAGTGCACCTATTGCACAAAGTGATGCAGAATCACCCTTGGTAATCTCCGACTCTCCAAATGCGTTTACTACTCGGCTATACGCCGTTTCATGCTCAAAGAGGTCTTCTCTTTTGTCGGTAATTACACATCCGTTTGCATTTGAAGCGAAGTCACAAATAAAGCTGCAAGCGTTTTTGTCTACATTGAGAATGAGCTCACGAGGAGCATATACGCCTATCTCGTTTCGCGCACGCTCACTTATTCTCTCACCCGTAATATGAGTGGCAAATATCTGACCTGTCGAAATATCCGCAAATCCGATGCCCATACCATGCTCGGTATAGTAAACAGAGCACAAAAAGTTGTTTTCCGTATCAGAAAGCAGAGTTCCATCGGTAACAGTACCGGGAGTAACCACGCGCACTACTTCTCTTCTGACAAGTCCCTTTGCCGCATTTGGATCCTCCGTCTGCTCACAGACAGCGACCTTGTAACCCTTTTCAACGAGTCTTCCTATATACAAGTCCGACTTGTGAAAGGGCACGCCGCACATTGCCGCGCGATATCCGTCACCGCAATCGCGCGAGGTAAGAGTCAGCTCAAGCACTCTTGACGCAACGACAGCATCCTCGTAAAACATCTCGAAAAAGTCTCCAAGACGATAAAGGAGAATATATTCCTTATATTCATTTTTCACTTCGATATACTGCTGCATCATAGGAGTGACTGTGCGCAGGTCTTCTATTCTTTCAATGACTTGAGCCATTATTTTTCCTCACATTCGAGTTTTTTTCTTTTCTTAGTGACCGCAATTTGAAGAGCAAGTGGAGCAATCGTGTGTGCAGGGTCTTTCTCCAAATACATAATAGTTGATTTCAGAATTTACAGTATTCATAAGCTTTGCAATATTATCCTGTGCCTCTGCATAAGCCTTGTAATCCTTGTGAGAAACGATGATGGAGAATATTTCGTCTATTCTCGCTCTTATGCTCTTGATAAGTCCCTCGTCCTGCTCGGAAAGGTCCTTTTTGAACTGCTCGCCAAGAGCTGCTCTGTGGGTGTTGTATTCAACCAAGAGCTTCTGCAAGGCTTCGTTTTCTTCATAGTTTTTCTTTGCTTCGTTGAAGTTTTTCATTACCTCGTCGTTGGCGATAGCCTCGCCAAGCTGCTTTGCATATTCAAGAACTGTCATTTTTTATATCCTCTCGATAATATTATTTTTATCATTTTACTACGCTTCCGTACATCGCAAAGGCGTCGGCGCGTTCTATTTTTACGTCTACATGCTGACCGATAAGTCCGTCCTCAGCTGAAAAATGAACAAGCTTATTTGAAGCTGTCCTTGCACTATATACACCCTGTGTTCGTGACATTCCATCGACAAGCACACGATATACTTTTCCCTCATACACCTTGTTACATTCAAGGGATATTTGCTCTTGTGTTTTCAAGAGCCTGTTAAAGCGCTCGCTTTTTATTTTTTCATCTATCTGGTCAGGCATATCTGCAGCAGGTGTACCCTTGCGCACCGAGTATATAAACGAGTACACCATATCAAATTTCACCTTTTTCAGCATTTCAATGGTCTCTTCAAAGTCCTCGTCACTCTCACCAGGGAAACCGACTATAATGTCGGAGGTGAGAGAAATATCGGGTATGCTCGCACGCAATTTTTCCACGATAGCCATATAATGCGCCATATCGTAGTGCCGATTCATCAATTTAAGTATTCTGTCACTTCCCGACTGAATGGGAAGATGAAAATGAGGCGCTACCTTTTTCTCACGCTTCATGACCTTGATAAGAGTGTCGGGCACATCCTTCGGATGACTCGTCATAAAGCGAACAAGGAAATCTCCTTCTAATCGACATATTTTCTCTACAAGACCTGCAAAGTCGCAGTCGCTTTTATATGAGTTTACATTTTGCCCCAAAAGAGTTATATCTCGGCATCCTCCATCGACCAGCTCTCTGACCTCTCGGACGACATCCTCACTGCTTCTGCTTCTCTCTCTTCCTCTCACATAAGGAACGATACAGTAGGAGCAAAAGTTGTTGCATCCGTTCATGATACTCACCCAAGCGCGATGAGTGAGCTTTCTGTCTGCTATAATGCCCTCTGTGACCTCGTGTGCTTCCTCGCCAAGAATAAACGAGCGGCGCTTCCCCTCAAGGCGACGAAGCATAACCTCAGGCAGACGATGTATTGCAGACGGCTCAAGTGTGAAATCAACGTATGGATAACGATTTTTCAATTCGTTTACTCTATGCTCCTGAGCAGTCATACATCCACACACACCGATAAGCATAGACGGATTTAAAGCCTTTTTGTGCTTGTACTCACCTATCGTAGAAAGTGCCTTTAATTCGGCATGCTCTCTTACCGCACAGGTGTTTACAAGTATAACGTCGGCTGCATCGGGAGAATCGGTGATTTCGTATCCCATTTCGATAAGAAAGCCACGAAGCTGCTCACTGTCTGCCTCATTTTGCTGACAGCCAAAGGTAAGCACATACGCGGTATTCTTTTTGCCCGATTTTTCATCTGCTTCATTTATAAGTCGAATTTTTTCAATATATTGCAGGGTTTGCCCGTCTTTTCTAATGTTCATTCAAGCTCTCCGAAAGGATAAAATGGTAAATCGTAATTATACGAACGCGAAGCAAAAATATGTAATCTGCCCAAACAAGAGCGCCTTTTTTACAGTATAATAATACAGAATAATTATATCACAGTATAGGGTGTAAAGTCAAGAATTTGAGCACGAAAATCTATATATTTTCAAACGTCAGAATCCCCTCGCTCGACACTAAAAAATTCCCTTTATCAAAAACAAAAACCGCAATCGCTTTTACTCCTGCGACTGCGGTTTTGCAAAATTTCATCTACTCGGACGAATCTTATACAAGTTTTTATTGTAGCTTTCTATGGCATTTGAAATTATCCTTATCGCCTCATCTCTGTCACCGACATTGTTGTTGTCGACTGCCGTTTCCTTGTTTTCAAGCTGCTTATAAACAGTAAAGAAATGGCTCATTTCAGCAAAGATATGCTGAGGCAATTCGTAAATTGAATTGTAGGTATTGTAGGTGGGGTCAAACATAGGAATAGCTATTATCTTTTCGTCGTATCTGCCGTTGTCTATCATGCGAATTACGCCGATGGGATAGCACTGCACGAGCGTCATAGGGTTTATCGGCTCGGTGCAAATGACGAGTACATCGAGAGGATCAAGATCGTCTGCATATGTCCTCGGTATAAATCCATAGTTTGCAGGATAGTGGGTAGAGGTGTAAAGTATACGATCAAGTCGCATAATTCCCGTTTCCTTATCCAGCTCGTATTTCGTCCTGCTTCCCTTTGGGATTTCTATGACGGCAGAAAAGCTCTCAGGTGTTATAACATCTGGGCTTACATCATGCCAAATATTCATATATAACCTTCTTAAATTTAGTAGTTTGTCAAAAGCTCGCCTGTCGAATTAAGCACGTATTCCCTGCCATCCTTCAAGCGTACTTCAAGATGAGCATCGTCGGTAATTCCTGTTACTGTCGCGGTAGTTTTCACATTATCAGCAAGCACTCGCACACGCTTTCCATCGAGAATAAAGAGACTTCTGTATTCATCAATAAAGGATGTGTCAATACCGAAGCTTTCATACATTTCAAAGAAGTAGCGCAAAATGCTCTTTGCCATCTTGTCACGCAATCCCTCGTGCTCCTCGGAAAATATCTCCGCCACGATATCGGTAAGCTTTGGTGGGAAAATCGCAGAGAAAAGATTTACGCTAACGCCGAGTATGATGTAATCAAAGCCGTTGTCATTGTTTACAGCACCCTCTGCGAGAATAGCGGCTATCTTCTTTCTCTTATACATTATGTCGCTCACCCAGCGCACGCCAATATCTTCTTCGACGTCGATGCCTGCGTGCTCTCTTATCGCCTTGACGACGGCGACCGCCGCCATAGACGTAAGCATAAGACTACGCTTAACGCTGAAGGAGGGACGAAGCAAGATGCTCATATAAAGTCCTGAGTTGTCGTCCTTGAAATGCTTTTTATCGAGGACGCCATGCGGAGACGACTGTCTGTCCGCAATTATGACCTTGCCTTCGCCTTCACCTGCGCGGGCGAAGCTCTTCAAAACGTCATTTGTGAAGGGGAGCTCTCTGTATTTCTCTATCGACAGCTCTTTTCCACTCTTTGTAGCAAAGGTAATTTCCTTGTACGGATTGAACTTTTTTGCCATGACATTCCTTTCGCACAAGTGCGTATGAATTAATACGCCTTGCCCCAATATACCAATTTAGTCGCGCTCTTGCCACAGCAGATACACTTGTCGCTTATCTGCTCCTGCTCCATAGGCATACAACGTGACGTAACGTCTGCAAGCTCCTTGAGCTTGAGCTCGCACTCGAGGCTTTCGCACCACATAGCCTTGATGTATCCGCTCTTCTCGTTTGCGATCTTTACAAACTTATCAAGGTCGGTAGCCTCAAATGTTCTCTGGTTACGGTTTTCAAGCGCCTTTTCATACAAAGCCACAGTCAGCTTTTCAAGCTGCTCTGCAACTACCTGCTCGATGTTGTCGAGAGAGGTGAATATCTTTTCTCTGTTGTCGCGGCGTACGATTACACACTGGTTGCTCTCTATGTCGCGAGGACCGATCTCTATACGGAGCGGTACACCCTTCATTTCGTATTCAGCAAACTTCCATCCGGGGCTGTTGTCGCTGGAGTCTATCTTTACTCTTACATTGCTCTTTGCAAGGCGGGCACGGAGAGCCTCTGCCGCTTCAAGAACACCTTCCTTATGCTGCTGAACAGGGATTACTATAACCTGTATAGGAGCAACTGCAGGAGGGAGCACAAGGCCGTTGTTATCGCCATGTGTCATAATGATACCACCGATAATTCTCGTGGATACACCCCAAGAGGTCTGGTTACAGTAACAAAGCTTGTTATTTTTATCAAGATACTTGATATCAAACGCCTTTGCAAAGCCGTCGCCAAAATTATGAGAAGTACCACCCTGAAGCGCCTTACCATCGTGCATAAGAGCCTCGACTGTGTAGGTCGCATTTGCTCCTGCAAACTTTTCCTTGTCGGTCTTCTTACCCTTGATAACGGGCATACCAAGATCCTTTTCAAAGAAGTCTGCATATATATTGAGCATACGGATAGTTTCCTCCTGAGCCTCCTCGGGAGTAGCGTGCATTGTATGGCCCTCCTGCCACAAGAATTCTCTGCTACGGAGGAAGGGACGCGTTGTCTTTTCCCATCTTACGACACTGCACCACTGATTATAAAGCTTAGGCAGATCACGATAAGAACGGATAATATTTGCATAGTGCTCGCAGAAAAGAGTTTCTGATGTAGGACGTACGCACATACGCTCTGTCAAGCGCTCGCTACCGCCCATCGTAACCCATGCAACCTCAGGCGCAAAGCCCTCTACGTGATCCTTTTCGCGCTGAAGCAAGGACTCGGGGATAAACATAGGCATATACACATTTTCATGCCCTGTTTCCTTAAATCTCGCGTCGAGTATCTTCTGGATATTTTCCCAGATAGCATAACCGTAAGGACGGATTATCATACATCCCTTTACACTCGAGTAGTCGATAAGGTCCGCCTTCTTTACTATATCAGTATACCATTTTGCAAAATCCTCGTCCATAGACGTGATTTGTTCTACCATTTTCTTATCTGAATTAGCCATTATAAAACTCCTGAAAACAAAAAATGTATATCAAGAATATTATAATACATTGTATGTGTAATGTCAAGCAAAAGAAACTATAATATTTTAATTTTTGTTTGCGATTTTTTGCATTTTTTGAATGTCAAAGGTGTCAATGTTGCATTTTTTCGCAAAAAAATTAAAAATTCTCAAAAAAAATAATGTTTTTTTGCAAAAAGGATTGCATTTTAATGCAAAATGATGTATAATAGCTAAAGTAAATTTAAAAAATATTTTTTGTATATTTTTGCAAGTTAAGAGGTAGATATGAGTTACATTTCAATGAACAAAGAGGAACTGCTGAAAATAGAAGAACAGCTCCTCTGTCAATACAATGATTACAAGGCAAAGGGATTGAAGCTTGACCTTTCGAGAGGAAAGCCCTGTACGGAACAGCTTGAGCTTTCTCAAGGCTTGCTGAACACGATAAGAGATGCAGAGGACTGCATTGATATAAACGGATTTGACTGCCGAAATTACGGACTTGGAACAGGTCTTAGCGAGGCTAAGGACTTCTTCTCCTCCTTTACAGGAGTTCCCTCTAAGAATATCATAGTTTGTGGTACGTCGAGTCTTAACCTTATGTACGATACCGTCACACGCGCTTTGCTGTACGGAGTTGTCGGCTCAGAGCGCCCGTGGTGCAAGGAGGAAAAGATAAAGTTCCTCTGCCCTGCTCCCGGATATGACAGACATTTCGCAATTACCGAATCCCTCGGCTTTGAGCTTATAACTGTAAAGATGACCTCCGAAGGTCCTGATATGGACAAGGTAGAGGCTCTTGTAAAGAATGATCCCTCTATAAAGGGTATCTGGTGTGTACCGAAGTACAGCAACCCTACGGGAATTACGTATTCTGATGAAACTGTAGAGCGCCTTGCAAAAATGCAGACAGCCGCTCCCGACTTCAGAATCTTCTGGGACAACGCATATGTTATCCACGACCTTGCAGGCAAGAGCGACACTCTGCTCGACATTTTTGAATGCGCAAAGAAGTACGGCAACGAAAACAGAATTTTCTATTTCACATCGACCTCAAAGGTGACTTTTCCCGGCGCAGGTCTTGCAATGCTTGCCGCAAGTGATGAAAACCTTAAGCAGATAATTCCGATAATGGGAATTCAGACCATAGGCCCTGACAAGCTCAACCAGCTCCGTCACATCAAGTTCTTCCGTGACAAGGAAGCTCTTATGCTCCACATGCAGAAGCACGGAAAAATAATCGGCGAGAAGTTTGAAATTCTTCTTTCCACTTTGAAGGAAGAGCTCGGTGGTCTTGAAATCGCTGAATGGACCGAGCCTAATGGTGGCTACTTTGTGAGCCTCGATGTGCTCCCTGGATGTGCTAAGGCGGTATATCAGCTCTGCTCCGATATGGGAGTTACTCTTACCACAGTAGGCGCTACGTTCCCCTACGGAATAGATCCTAAGGATAGAAATCTTCGACTTGCTCCTACCTATACCACAAACGAAAATCTTTTGGAAGCAGTCAAAATTCTCACCTGCGCTGTCAAGCTCGCGTGCGTAAAGAAGATAATCGCAAGTAAATAACAAAAGCGTTTTGCATAATAACCTAAAGTAACGAAAAGTCGATATGAATTTTTAAACTCATATCGGCTTTTAATTTTATGCGTAACGTGTAGCACAGACCTTATAGCAGAGGCATACAAGGGCGTAGACGAGAACGGACAGCCTATATCATACACCAAAGAGCAGATACTTGAGGGCGTAGACCTTGACAACCTGCGTGCATGACGGTGGTAGAATCCATCAAATATGCCAACGAAAACATAAAAGAGTATAAGTCGCTTGATACGGAAAGACAAGCTCGTGTGCGCCGTCTTATAAGGCAGATGAGTATGAACGGCTTTACCGATGCGCAGATGAAGGCATACGCAAGAGTGTCGGCAAGGTGGGAAGCAAGGCAGATGCGATTATTCAAGCAATAAGAGCAAGCCGAAGCTCCTCACAGACAATGATAGACGATGTGCAGATAGACTCGTTTTCGGGAACAGATAGGGTGCAGGGGGAAGGTCTTTTGAAGATAATCAAGCCCATCACAGTAAAGGGTGAGAAGCTAAAATCGTTATCCGAGGGTGAAAAAGACAATAAAAAAGCCGAGTTTTACTCGGCTTTTTTATTATACCTCTATTTTAGCTACCTTGACCACCAAATGCTCTCCGTAAAGCTGAGGAGTGGTGGTAACTGTAGCGACGTCACCCTCCTGCTTAAAGAGGAGCTCTTCTCCACTATCAACCCACTTGACAGACTTGATTTTTTCGGGCAAGGTAAATACGTTGTTGTAGTCAGGGGTATCCTTTATCAAGTCAACGTTGATATTTCCAACCTTGTTAAGTCCTTGAACAAATAAGTAATAGCATCCGTCGCCCTTGAGTATAAAGTTTTGCGCCTTTCCTTCGATTTCAATACCTGAGGGACGAGGCAGATACATAGCCTCGGAATAAATGTCAACCCACTCGCCAAGTGTCTCAAGCATTGCCTTGTCAAGCGGACGAATCTGTCCGTTGCCCATAGGTCCTACGTTGAGCAGGAAGTTGGAGCCGTATCTTCTGCAGGTACAGAAATCCTCTATTATGGACGAAAGCGACTTGAACTTGAAGTCACGCTTTGCATAACCCCAATGGTCTGCAAAAATCTGACACATCTCGCTCGCGATATACTTGGGCGAGCCTTCAAGATTTATGGGGCTGGGACGTCCACGCTCAAAGGTAACGGAGTCAAGCTCTATATGACCGAGCGCTCCCATAGCGTGCAATCCTGTATTGTTTATAATCATCGCATCGGGCTGATAGCTACGAATGAGCGAATAGAGGGCATCCTCTTCCCAATCCTCGTCCTTCTTATCCCACATACCGTCAAACCAGAAGCCACCTATCTTGCCGTAGTTTTTGCAAAGTATCTCTATGCTTGCGCGAAGATACTTGAGGTATTCGGGAAAGTTTTCCTTATAGCTCGGCTCGTGCCAATCAAGTAGAGTGTGATAGAATACGGGAAGAATGTCATGCGCATTACAAGCGTCTACAAACTCGCGAACAAGGTCACGCCCTGCAGGTGAGTGAGGAGCATCATACCCGTTGAGACCACAGGTATCAAAAAGAGAAAATCCGTCGTGGTGACGAGTAGTCAGCGTTATATACTTACAGCCTGCACGCTCTGCCGTAAGGAGAAGATTTTCCGCCCAGTCCGCATCGGGATTGAACTTATCAAAGAGCTTTTCGTATTCTGTGGGCGCTATATTTATTCCGTGAGCCCACTCGCCCTTTCCATGCACACTGTAAAGACCGAAATGAACGAACATTCCGAAGCTGAGCTTTTCAAATCGCTTAATACGTTCTTCGATTATCACGATATTTCTCCTTTTAAATGAGATGCTACGCCGATTTTTGCAGTAACATAACAATTGTAAATTCTGTATTTATTGTAGCATAAAACGTATATATTGTCAACAATTGCAACAAATATATCTAAAGAAAAACGGGCATTTTTCTCTGCAAAACCGACAAGAATAATCATATACAAATTTATATATGAGGTCACGAAAATGATAACTTACAGGAAATGTGCAATAATTGGATGTGGATTTGTCGGAGCTACTATAGCTTATACCTACGGCGCAAGCGGGCTGTTTTCAGATATGGTGCTGATAGACATAAACAAAAAGAAGGCGGAGGGTGAGGCGCTTGACATACAGCAGTCACTTCCCTTTCTATCGCCCATGCAAATATATGCAGGCTCATATTCGGATATTGCCGATGCGGGGATAATCGTTATCGCCGCAGGTGCTAATCAAAAAATAGGCGAGAGCAGAATTGAGCTTTTGTCGAGGAATATGAAAATTTTCGACTCTATAATAAGCGGGATAAAAATGTATAATCAGGAGGCTATACTCCTTGTGGTAACAAATCCTGTGGACCTGCTGACATATTACACCCTGAAAAAGTCTGATTTTCCGAAAAACAAGGTCATAGGCTCGGGCACTGTGCTTGACACTGCACGTCTCAAACAGCTAATAGGCAGAGAGCTTGCAGTCGACAGCAGAAACATCCATACATTTGTAATAGGCGAGCATGGTGACAGCGAGCTTGCCGTCTGGAGTAGCGCAAATGTGTCGGGCATCGACCTATGCGACTTTTACAAGATTTGCGGTCATAAATATGATATACAACATCTTAACACGCTCTTTGAAGATGTGCGTGATAGTGCATACAAGATAATAGAGGGAAAGGGAGCGACCTATTATGCCATAGCGCAGTCGGTGCTGAGAATAAGCGAGAGTATTGTCAGAGATGAAAACTCCGTATTGCCTGTATCAACACTTGTCAACGGACATTACGGCATAAGCGACGTGTGTCTTGGCGTGCCGTCAATCATCGGCAGAGATGGAGTTATAGAGGTGCTTGATATTCCTCTCGACAGGGACGAAAGCGAGAGGCTGATACGCTCAAGCGAGATATTGAAGGCGGAAATAGAGACACTTATGACAACTCTTGTATAAGTGGCGTTTTTCTCTTGATTTTTCTCGCATTTTGGTGTAAAATATAGATGTATTAAATTGAGAGGTTCTTTTATGAATACACTTGATGCGAAAGCAAAAATCGAATCGCTGCGAAAGGAGATAGAGTACCATTCGCAGTTGTACTACCGCGATGACTCGCCCGAAATATCCGACTACGAATATGACGCTATGTTCAGAGAGCTTCAAGAGCTGGAAGCGGAATTTCCCCAGTTCAATTCTCCCGACTCCCCCACTCACCGAGTAGGCGGAATTGCGCTCGACAAGTTTGAAAAATTTACTCATCGCATACAGATGGGAAGTCTTTCCGATGTGTTTTCCTTTGATGAGCTCCGTCTTTTCTATGACAGGTGCTCGAGTGTCTTGGGCGAGGCTGAATTTTCCATTGAGCCAAAAATTGATGGACTTTCCGTATCGCTCACATATGAAAACGGAGTATTCGTAAAAGGCGCTACTCGCGGTGATGGATTTGTCGGCGAAGACGTCACAGCAAATTTGCGTACCATTCGCTCAATCCCCCTTAAGCTGAAGGAAAACATACCTTATCTCTGTGTACGTGGTGAGGTATATATGCCGAAGGCTGTTTTTGACTCTATCAACGAGGCGAGAGCTGACCTCGGCGAGCCTCTTTTTGCAAATCCGAGAAATGCCGCAGCAGGCTCTTTGCGCCAGCTTGACTCAAAGATAACCGCTTCCCGACGCCTTGAAATCTTTATATTCAATTTACAAGAGGGCGCCTTGTACGAGGACGGAAGAAGTGTAAAAACTCACACAGAAGCGCTCTCAAGACTTGCAGAGCTTGGTTTTTGTGTACTTCCCAACACCAAGGTAGCATCGAGCTATGAGGATATTTCAAGCCACATAGCCACACTTGGAGAGATGCGCCCCGACCTCCCCTTTGATATGGACGGCGCAGTTGTAAAGATAGACAAATATGCCGACAGAGAAAAAATGGGAGAAGGCACAAGCACGCCGAAGTGGGCAGTAGCATACAAGTATCCTCCCGAAGAAAAAGAAAGCAAGCTGTTGGGCATAGAGATAAACGTAGGCAGAACAGGGGTTTTGACTCCTACTGCTGTGCTTGAGCCTGTAAAGCTTGCAGGAAGCACGGTTTCACGCGCTACCCTGCATAACATAGGCTATATAAACGAGCTTGACATAAGAATAGGCGACACAGTACTTGTCCGCAAGGCAGGTGATATTATTCCCGAAATATTCCGCAGCCTGAAGGATAGAAGAAACGGCACAGAAACAGTATTCGAAATGCCAAAAAAATGTCCCTCCTGCAACCACGACGTAGTTCAGGATAACGACGGCGAGGGCGCGGCGGTCAGGTGTATAAATCCCGCTTGTCCTGCGCAGAGGGCGCGCTCGATAATTCACTTTGCATCAAAGGGCGCTATGAATATCGACGGACTTGGTCCACAGATAATTGAGCTTTTGCTTGCAAACGGAAAGATAAAGGAAATAGCCGACCTGTATTATCTCAAGGCAGAGGACATCGAAAGCCTCGAAAGAATGGGTAAAAAGTCGGCAGAAAACCTTATATCAGCAATAGAAGCCTCAAAAGCTGCAGGACTTGAGCGCCTGATATACGCTTTGGGAATCCGTCAGGTAGGAGAGTCGGCGGCAGAAGCAGTCGCAAGAAAGATGCTCACGCTTGATGCGTGCTTCTCTGCCACTTACGAGGACTTCGCATCTATTTCCGATATAGGAGAGATAACCGCGACTAATCTTGTCGAGTTTTTTGCAAATCCTGCGACGAGAGAGCTTGCAGACTCGCTCATTTCTGCAGGTGTATGCACCGAGGCTGTAAAGAAGGTCAGCTCCTCCTCGTTTGAGGGCTTGACGTTCGTTTTGACGGGAACACTCCCCACGCTCACACGAGATGAAGCAAGTGAAAAGATAAAATCGGCTGGTGGCAAGGTTTCCTCCTCCGTATCAAAGAAAACAAGCTACGTCGTAGCAGGCGAGGAAGCAGGTAGCAAGCTCACAAAGGCGAAGGAGCTCGGCGTAGAGATTATTGACGAAAGCCAGCTTCTCGAAATGCTATCGAAGTAAAACACAGTTTAAAATATAATTAAAAAACACAGTCCATCTTTTGACGGACTGTGTTTTGTTTTATTTATTCATATTTATAAGCTCGAATTTGCCGTTCAAAACAACCATAAATACAATGATTGATGCGACGAGAAAAAACACTCCCAAAGTGGTCATTATCAGAGTGTTTTTGTTGAGCTTAAAATCTGCCTTTTTGTCTATCATTTTTACCTTTACGAGCGCAGTGGTAACCGGCTTATAAAGCAAGAGAACGAGAGATGCGTTCATTATCGCCTTCACAAGATTGAAGGGCAAGAGCAAGGTAGGTATCATAGCGACTATGTCGGTAGTTTTTAGTCCCGTGTACAATGGAGTTATTATGATGTTGGCTATCATCATAAATACCGTTGTTGCGGCAACTGAGGCGAAAAGCCCGAAAATTGCACTGTTTATGCCTTTCTTTCTCCTGTAAATTGCAGAGGCAACACAGGCAAATACTGCCGATGAGGCGAAATTCATAATAAATCCGTATATTCCCGTATCACTGACGGAAATAAACTCGACGAATGCCACGATAAACGCCATTATAGCACCTGGTACTGAGCCGATAAACATAGCGCCGATGGTCATTACGGCGTCCTTGGCGTCAAACGTGAGAAACTGTACCTTTATACGAAGCACAAACATACATATGTATGCAAGTGCTGAAAAAAGTCCTATGAGGACTATCCTTTTGATTCTTTCTCGTGTAGTATTCATAATAACCTCGTAAAACATTAAAGTATTTGTTTTTTACTTTGTTTTAGGGCCGAGATAAAGCAGGGTAAAATAAAAAATCCGTGCACACCGAAAATACTCCAAAGGGAAAACAATTTCTGTATACGCAGATCATCCAATACTTTTCTCATCCGGACTCTACCGTCGGCACAGGAATTTCACCTGCTCGGCACAAAAATCTTGTGTTAGTGGGCTATACCACCGGTATGGAATTTCA
>JAZRQS010000019.1:0-4918 GCA_045649925.1 Eubacteriales bacterium
CTGCTTTTCCATAAAGCCGAGACTGTCGGAATGGATATTTATAGCGTTGTTGCTCGAATTGGGCTGAGCGTGTACCATCATCGCCGCATCCACATCGTCAAATACACCCTCGTATATAAGCTGCTGCTTTCCACCGAAGTATTTTATCTTTCCTTCCTTGCGCAGAGCGCGTCTGTAGTCGAGGTCTACATATTCCTCAGCAGGTGTGCACAAAAATGATACTCTGCCGTCGAGTGTGTCTGCGACACCACTTCCCACAAGACCACACGCCGCTCCATAAATAGCGGCAAGCTGGTAGGCGTGACCACAGGCGTGAGCCTCGCCTGTCGGCTTTGAGTACTTGTGCGCGGGGCAGATTATGGAGTCGAGCTCACCCATTATCGCAAGGTGAAATTCCTTGCCACAGCCGACGGTTGCGCGCACGCCTGTAAGCGCAAGACCCTCGTCAGAGGATAGCCCGAGCGAGAGAAAGGCATTTTTCATTTCAGTGGCAGTCGAATATTCCTTGTATCCAAGCTCAGGATTTTTGAATATCTTATCGCCAAGCGCAAAGATTTCCTCTGCACGCCTGTCGATTTCTTCAATGATCGCAAGCTCCTTTTCAGTCAATGCCATGTTTTTATCTCCTGTAAAGATATTTTATGTCGTGAGCAAAAAACACAATTTGTTTTTTGCCTTGTTGTGAGTGAATATGTGAATATCACCCTATATTTACAATATTATATTATCAAATGTTGCTTTTTAAGTCAATGCACAAATTGCAAAATGAGCGATTTGTATAATAATTTGAGCGATTTCCGGTAGTGAAATTCTCGTAAAAACAAAAAATACTAAAAAACCACCTAAAAAAAGCAGGAGAGTAACTGCCTCTCCTGCTAAAAATCTTATGAAAGCTTCTTTTAGCCGTTCTTTTTTATGCTTATCAGCTTTACTACCGTCGGGCTGAGAATAATGTTTGAAAGCAGCTCGAACACAAAGTTAAGTCCTACGTAGAAAATGAGGATATACATGCCGACTGACATTCCTTCTCCGGCAGCGCCAGCGGTCACGACATCCTTGAAGAAGATGAAGCATCCGAGTATGAATATGCCCGTATTCACTACAGGGCAGACTATTGCCGCCAGAATTACTGCAAGGTATCGGTTGGTCTTTTCGAGAGCTCTGTAGGTAAGTCCTGCGAGCAAGCCCGAGAGCGCTCCCTTGACCAAGACAGTCACCACAGTTCCGCCTACGCTCATTCCAAACCAGAATGCAGCGTCAGGTGTTGCAAAAAAAACTATGCCTGCTATCGCTCCGAGCCAAGCGCCAGCCGCAGGTCCGCACAAAGCGGCGCCGAGCACGACGGGTATAAGCGTAAGAGAAATAGATGCAAGTCCGCCTATCTTTATAAATCCGCCAAAGTAGGCGAGTATGGAAACGAGTGCCGTGAGCAAGGCGAGCAGGGCAAGTCGCGCAGTAGACGGCTTCGTGTTTTTAGTCATTTTATAGTTCTCCTTGTGTTTTATATATCTGCAACATAGCTATTACCTTGTTATTTAATTATAGCACGAGGGAGATTTTTTGTCAATGCATTATAGAAACTTTTTTGCCGCGGCAGTCCTGTTTTTGCGTTTGCTGGGCGAAAATTTTTGCAAAGCACTTGACAACAGACAAGCAGGGTGCTATAATACGAATATGAGTAAACCGTTGATGCGGAGATAAAGTCAGAAAAGACTACGCAGAGAGCCTCGGGTGCTGTGAGCGAGGTTAGAAACTGTCTGGCAAATGGACCGCGGAGGGCGCAGTCAAAGGCTTTTTGCCGAGTATTCTGCGACGTGTCGGCGCGCGTGAGTCGTCGGGGATATGAGGGTATCCTGAAAGCGCACGACATATGTCGTGAATCAAGGTGGCACCGCGGATTTGTATTCGTCCTTGACAGAGCTTTTCTGTCGGGGATTTTTTGTTTTAAGCTCCGACACAACGGAGGAATTATGAAATTACTTACAGGGCGATGGCGACACTTGACAAAGCAAGCGTAATGAATTAAATCTGAAACAGTAAAAAATACAGTAAATATACACGATATACGGAGGAAAAAGAAATGATTTTCAACGGAATTGATTTCGATACCTACTTTAAAAACTATCCTGACGAAAAAGGATTTTTCGGCAAATTCGGAGGCGCTTACATATCTGACGACCTCAAGCGCGCGATGGAGGAGATTTCTCACGCATACTTCACCATCTGCAAGTCATCAAAGTTTATAGCAGAGCTTCGCAAGATACGTAAGGAGTTTCAGGGCAGACCTACTCCTATCTCCTATCTTGAGCGACTCTCAAACAGCATAGGCACAGGTGTCCAGCTCTATGTAAAGAGAGAGGACCTCAATCACACAGGCGCTCATAAGCTCAATCACTGTATGGGCGAGGCACTTCTTGCAAAATATATGGGTAAGAAGAAGGTAATTGCCGAGACAGGCGCAGGTCAGCACGGTGTTGCTCTCGCCACAGCGGCGGCTTACTTCGGTCTTGAGTGCGATATCTATATGGGAAGCGTAGACATTAAAAAGCAGGCTCCCAATGTCGCGCGTATGAAGATACTTGGTGCAAACGTCGTAGAGGTAACTCACGGACTTGCTACACTCAAGGAGGCAGTTGATGCGGCGTTTGAGGCATATTGCAGAGAATACAAGGACGCTATTTACTGCATCGGCTCCGTGCTTGGCCCTCACCCCTTTCCTATGATGGTACGCGACTTCCAGAGCGTTATCGGTGTCGAGGCGAGAGAGCAGTTCTTGTCTATGACAGGTGAGCTTCCTGACGCTGTCGTTGCCTGCGTTGGCGGTGGCTCGAATGCTATGGGACTTTTCTCAGGCTTCCTCAACGACCCCGTAGACATATACGGCATAGAGCCTCTCGGCAAGGGTCCTGCACTTGGCGACCATGCGGCAAGCCTCAAGTATGGCGAAGAGGGCATTATGCACGGCTTTAACAGTATAATGCTCAAGGACGAAAACGGCGAGCCCGCACCTGTATATTCGGTAGCAAGTGGACTTGACTATCCCTCATCAGGACCTGAGCACGCATTCCTTCACACACTCGGCAGAGTAAAATACGACGTAGTAGACGATGAAGAAACCATCGATGCGTTCTTCACACTCTCTCGCCTTGAGGGTATTATTCCCGCAATAGAAAGCGCACACGCCGTCGCATATGGTATCAAGCTCGCAAAGACACTCGGCAAGGGCTCTGTGCTTATCAACCTCTCTGGCAGAGGCGATAAGGATATGGACTACGTCATCGAAAAATACGGCATAAGATAAGCTTAATATAAAAAAGAGAGAATGTAAAAATTCTCTCTTTTCTTTTTCGTTGACTTTCTCGTCTTATTCAGCTGTGTCTTCCTTGACGGCATCCCTGTGCGTTTCTACACAATAGCTCTTAACATTGCACTTGGGGCAGACAAGACGGCGTGTCCTTGGCGTGTGGTAAGCAAAGAACGATTCCTTGAACTTCGGCACGAATATCTCGTGACAGTTAGGGCAGATGTATGCTACACTCTTAAGGTAGTATCTGGATATAAGTATAGCATAGGGAATAGCGATGACTGTGTACACTACAAAGGGCCACCAAATTCCTGTAGCTATCCAGAGTATTATCGACGACCATTCAAGGATGCCAACGGGGATAGCCGTAAAAAGCAACGTTCTGTAAAGCTTTTTCAATTTCTTTTTATTTTCCATGATGTTTGCCGCGTCAGCGATAGATTTGACAGAGAAGCTACTGCTTGTAGATAAAAACGACTTTAGCTCGTCGAGCTTTTGGAGCTGGCTTTGTTTTTCCTCCAATTCGCTGGAGATAAGGGACCTCTGCTCATCTAATATAAGAGAAATTACCTCGTTCGAGTTTCCTTCTCTCATAATTTTTGAAATAGTGTCAAGGCCTATACCGAGCTTGCGTAAAAAGCATATTATCTTCATCTTTTCTACATCGCCTTCAGAATAGAGCCTGCGACCTCCGTCAGTAAGCTCGGACGGACACAATACCCCGCGGGTGTCGTAATATTGCACCGTTCTTACCGATATTCCGCACGCTTTTGCTACTTCTCCTGTCGTGTAATTTGACATGGCTTTCACCTCCTCGACATCATTATAATATATAACGCGGCGTAATGAGCAATACCTTGCGCCGCGTATTTTTTTGTATTTTTTAAGATTTTTTTGCGCTATTTTTGACACAAAAGGCGAAAAAGCAAACAATTATTTACAAAAACGCTGGTCTTTATCTCATCATTTTCTGCAAATGGTATATAGTAGCTTCTGTGAGGCGTTGTACCAATTCGCTTAAAGCTTTCGTACTCTCTCATTGGAAATTCTCCCTAATTCTTGAATGTCGTATTATTGCGCCTTTCTTCTGAAAAGTCCGTCATGACGAATCATGCCTACAATTGAAGACACAAGAATACCGAAATGCACTATGGACATTACATACGATACAGTGTAGATGTCATAGGGCACCCAGAATAGCATATCCAGCGCCCTCCATCGACAAAAATGAAATCAGCTTTTCCATATTTCTACACCTTCAAAAAACATTTCTGCATACCTTTATATGCATTTTATGAACTCTTGAATATCGTTGACTATAGAAATTACAGTATGCGCATCCTTGCCGAGTATGTCGTCGTCAGGATAGTCGGCTTCAATACCAAGAGAGCGCACTCTCTGTAAATGCTGTGCGGCATCCTCTACACGCTTGAATGACTTTTCAAAGCTACAAGGGAAGCTTAATGTCTTGATAGGAGAGTCCACATTGACTGCCTCGACGATAGCCTTTTTTATGTCGCTGAAAAGCTCGTTGTTGTCACGGAAGATTGCCTTGTTTCGTGAAAGCTCGGTTTTCGTTTCTACGGTAACAAATTCGGGCAAAACACGCCTTGC
>JAZRQS010000020.1:0-16097 GCA_045649925.1 Eubacteriales bacterium
CGAAGTGGGAGGACTTGCCCGAGGATTTCGAGTGCCCCTTGTGTGGCGTAGGTAAGGACAACTTCTCAAAGGCTTGAGCGGTGCATTTTGGTGCAACCGAAATTGCCGAAGAAGTTAATTAAAAAAGAAGAAGCCAATTAAATAAAAAAGAAGCGTCGGCATCAATCCCAAAAAAGCGGAAAGAAATGCCGACGCATTTCTATTTATATTCGTCAATTTCTATCGTCGTTTTCGCCCTCTCGGAGTACGAAGTACACCTTCGGGACGAGAAACGACAATTTTCCCTCAAAATCCCCTCGCTCAAGAGCGGTGCATTTTGGTGCAACCGATAACACAAACCAAGAAAAAAGCCGATATTTTCATATCGGCTTTTTGTGTTGTTTTGGCTTGTCAAAAAACCTCGCCGAGCTTGGTGGGGAGATTTTCCGCATACAAATGTGCGTCGTTTGAAAGTGTGGTGAGCACGGGGGTGCAGTATCCGTCCTTTGAATTTTTGAAGTGGATAGCCGTTACACCTGCTGTGCGAATGTCGAAATGCATATACACTCTCGGATAGGGAATGTCAAAGAGGCAGGAAAGGAATGCAAGTCCGTAGCCGTGGTGGGCAAAGATGGCTATGCGTTTGTCTGACGGCTTTACTATTTTATACTTGCCTGTGCCTCGTATATGCTCATATCCCTGCTCAAGCAAAAAAGCGTCAAGCTCGTCATACGCCTGCACAATCGCCTTTTCAAACTGCGCAAGCTCGGGGTGCTTGTACCAGTCCCCTCCCATGCGCACCACCTCGTCGGAGGTCATCAGCTCTTTTATTCTCGTGTTGTTCCAAAACCAGCTTTCCACGCCGTTGTCGTTAGGGCAAGCAAAATTGTGGTATATACGCCCCTCGCTGAAAATGTCGGAGATAATAACCTCCTTTTTGCACAGCTCGGCGGTGGGGCGCGCCGTCATTTGAGCACGCTTGAAGGGCGAGGAATAAATTTCATCAATGCCAAATCTCGCAATTCTTCTCGCAAGTGCCTCGGCTTGTCGCTCGCCAAGTGGGGTTATGGAGTCGGGGTTGTATATCGGGTCGCCGTGGCGCACATAAACTAAAAACATTTTCTGCTCCTTTTTGTTGGTTTTTCGCCTTTTCATTATACACCAGCCCACATGAAATGTCAAGGGAGCGACACCTTCGGCGTCTTCAGAAAAATTTATTTTTGCCACTACAGGCAAAAACACAACAAATTGTGTTAACTTTTGTATGCAAACACAAAATATTGTGTTTTTTATCGACAAAATTTTTCAAAATACTATTGACAAATCCGTTTGTGTTGTGTATAATAATATCGTAATTTACACAACTGACGGATTAGCGGTTTACCGCAAGGGAGTGTAGGTTTTTAATGCCGACCGTCTGGGCGATTCAGCTTTTTCGTGAAGTCTGATTTGCCCTTTTTTGTTTTTTTACAAAAACGGAAGGCGAGCCGAGCTTCTCATTACCGAAACAATACACACATATATACGAAAGGACACTCAAATGGAGCACAAGAACTGGGAAGGATTTAAAGCGGGCGACTGGCAGAATGAAATAAATGTCCGCGATTTCATACAAAGAAACTACCTTGAATATACAGGCGACGACAGCTTTCTCGCAAAGGCTACGCCTCGCACGACAGCCCTCATGGAAAAGGTGCAAGAGCTGTTTGCCGAGGAGCGCCGTCGTGGTGGCGTGCTTGATGTGGATACGGAAACTGTATCCTCCCTGCGTGCATATGAGGCAGGCTATGTAGATCGTGAAAACGAGATTATCGTAGGCTTGCAGACTGACGCCCCCCTCAAGAGAGGTGTAAACCCCTTTGGTGGTATGAGAATGGCGCGTCAGGCGTGCGAGGCTTACGGCTACAAGCTTGGCGACAAGATTGAAAAGGCGTTTGAATTCCGTACCACACACAACGACGGAGTTTTCCGTGCTTATACCGAGGAAATGCGTGCGGCTCGTAAGTGCCATGTTATTACAGGTCTTCCCGATGCATACGGACGAGGCCGTATCATAGGCGACTATCGCCGAGTTGCTCTCTACGGAGTAGAGGCGCTTATCGAGGCAAAGAAGAAGGACAAGGAAGGACTTCGTAGCGGTCGCTTCGACGAGGAGGAAATAAGACTTGACGAGGAGCTTTACAGACAGATAGTATTCCTCGTATACCTCAAGGATATGGCAAAGATCTACGGCTTTGACATCAGCGAGCCTGCAAAGGACGCACGAGAGGCTATTCAGTGGACCTACTTCGCTTACCTTGCCGCAATAAAGGAGCAAAACGGCGCGGCAATGTCGCTCGGCAGAGTTTCCACCTTCTTTGACATCTATATTCAGAGAGATATTGAAAGAGGAATACTCACCGAGGAGGGTGCACAGGAGCTTATCGACGATTTTGTCATAAAGCTTCGTCTCGCGCGTCACCTCCGCACCCCCGAATACAACGAGCTCTTCGGCGGAGATCCTATGTGGATAACCGAGGCTGTCGGTGGTATGGGCGAGGACGGCAGAACTCTCGTTACAAAGGGTAGCTTCCGTATTCTCAACACGCTTTACACACTCGGATGCTCACCTGAGCCCAACCTTACTGTGCTTTGGTCGAACGCCCTGCCCGAGCCCTTCAAGCGCTTCTGCGCCAAGGTGTCGGCAGAAACAGACTCAATACAGTATGAAAACGACGATATAATGCGCCCCCACTATGGCGATGACTACGCTATTGCCTGCTGTGTTTCGGCTATGAAGCTGGGAAAACAGATGCAGTTCTTTGGCGCACGATGCAACCTTGCAAAGCTTCTGCTTATAGCTATAAATGGTGGATATGACACCACATCACGCATGCATATAGGTCCTCAGCTTCCCGTAATGGACGGAGGCAAGCTCGATTTTGACGCAGTTATGGCGAGATACCAGATATACATTGAATGGCTCTCACATCTCTATGTTAACACGATGAACATCATTCACTATATGCACGATAAGTATGCATATGAGAAGCTACAGATGGCGCTTCACGATACAAATGTGGAAAGACTTATGGCGTTTGGTATCGCAGGACTTTCCGTTGTTGCCGACTCGCTTTCCGCTATCAAGCATGCGAGCGTAACTCCTATAAAGAATGAGGACGGCTTTATCGTAGACTTTGAGACGCAGGGAGACTTCCCCAAGTTTGGAAACGACGACGACAGAGTAGACCTTATCGCAAAGGATATGACGCATCGTGTTATTACGGAATTGCGCCGTACCCCCACCTACCGTAATGCTATACACACCCTCTCCGTGCTCACCATTACTTCAAATGTAATGTACGGAAAGAACACAGGCGCAACCCCCGATGGCAGAGAGGCGTTTGCCCCCTTTGCCCCCGGTGCTAACCCGATGCACAATCGTGAGCAGAACGGCGCACTCGCCTCCCTCAACTCTGTAGCAAAGATAAGCTATGACGACTGCCGAGACGGAGTGTCGAACACCTTCTCCATCACGCCTGAGGCGCTTGGCAGAACGGCAGAGGAAAGAATAGACAACCTTGTCGCTATCCTTGACGGCTATTTTGCAAAGAAGGCGCACCACATCAATGTAAATGTGCTTAATCGTGAAACGCTTATGCGCGCCTACGAGAACCCTGAGGAGTACCCCAACCTCACTATTCGCGTGTCGGGCTATGCTGTAAACTTCAACAAGCTCTCGCGTGAGCAACAGAGAGAGGTTATCAGCAGAACGTTCCATACAAGCATATAATTTGGCTTGGATTTTTGGCGTAAGCACAAGCAAAAAGAATTATTTTTTTGATTACCCTTACACATAGACGCATCTTGTGTATAAACTCATTTTTGTTTAAGGTTGAAAACCTACGGTTTTCTCCCAACTAATTATACTTTTGCTTGTTTTTTGCGACTGCTCCCTCCGACGTATGTATATACGGAACACGCCGTCGCATAGTCGAAATGTGCGCAAAGCATAGCTTCGCTTCATTTCTCGTTGCTTTGGGCTTTGCGTCGGCGAAAACAATCATTTAGATTGTTTTCTGCCTTGTCACTAACAAACAAACAGAGCGTGGGCGTAAAAGTCCACGCTCTATTAAAAGAGGCTATGAACGAAAAAATTACAGGACGGATACATTCAATACAGTCGCTCGGCACACTTGACGGGCCTGGCGTGAGATTTGTCGCATTTTTGCAGGGGTGTCCTCTGCGATGCAAGTGCTGTCACAACCCTGACACATGGGAGTTTTCGTCAGGTGTGGAATACACCCCCGACGAGATAGTGAACAAGGCGAAAAACTATCGTGAATATTTCGGCGCAAGGGGTGGCGTTACGCTTTCGGGTGGCGAACCGCTTATGCAAGCGGAGTTTGCGAGGGCGGTCTTTTCCCTCTGCCACGAAAATGGCATAAACACCTGCCTCGACACATCGGGTGTACTACTCGATGACAAGGTCAAATCACTCCTTGACGAAACCGACAGGGTGCTACTCGACATCAAATACACAAGCGAGGAGCAGTATAGGGAAAATGTCGGATGCTCTATGAAATCCACACTCGAATTTCTTGCCTACCTTGACGAAAAGAAGATACCCACAACTCTGCGACAGGTCATTATCCCCACGAAAAACGACAATCGTGAGAGCGTGGAGGCTCTCGGCGAGATAGCCAAGCGACACTCCTGCGTCGACCGAGTAGAGCTTCTCCCCTTCCGTAAGATATGCACAGTAAAATATGACAATATGGGAATACCCTTCCCCTTTGCCGACATCCCCGAGCCGTCGTCGGAGCAAATGCAACAGTTAAATTACGCTCTTGCTTTTGGCAAGTAAAATCTAATATCAGATAAACAGGACTACCTCAAAAACACGCTTTGAGATAGCCCTGTTTTAATTTTGTATTGATTTGTCGCGTTATATAATGGTACAACAGACATTGTCGATTATTTCTATTTTTATGTCATTTATATATGCATCGTTCTCATAGTGCTTGAATTCTTTTAAAATTTCCAGCAATGTATCACAAGCATCGTCAAACCTTTTTTGAATATTGTCAAGCCCTAATATTTCAATGTGTATAGGTCTGCCGACCATATCTGTGAGGCAATCCCAAAAAGCATCCCAACTACATCCGTAATAGTCGGGAAAGTCGAGAGCGTCTCGAATTACAAGATGCATTTCGAGGTAATATTTTACTTCTCTGAAATCAATAGTATATTTGTTCTTATAATTATACATATCCGCCCTCACTTTGTTTGGCAATACATCGTTTAAATTTCCCTTCCAACTTTGCCAACCTGAAATTTTAGCTTGAGTTTTGCTTACATAGAAATCCGGCAATTCATTGTTGCTCCTTATTATAAAACAAATTTTGTTTTTTGTCAAATGCAAAAAATTTGAGGTGTTAAAGTTTTGCTATTGATATATTTATTGTATGGCAAAAGCAACTTGAAACGGGACTAAAAAGGTGTGGACTTTTCTTGCGAATAAAGAAGGAGGTATGTTACACACTATAGTATTATATAACTATTTGGAGATAAAAATATGTGTACTGCGATAAGTGACAACACGATTGGGCATTTCCTTGCCCGAACGCTTGATGTGGAGCGCTCGTATGGCGAGCGTATTCTTGGCGTGGGGAGGAGCTATGCGCTTCCGTTTTTGCACGAGGCTACACAAGAGCGCCACCCGTTTATTATGGGTGTGGGGATAGAGAGGAATGGCTACCCACTTTTCTTTGACGCCTTGAACGAGTGCGGTCTTGCGATGGCAGGCTTGAGCTTCCCCAAAAGCGCAAAATATCTCCCCTCGCAAAAAGGCAAGACGAATGTCGCCTCGTTTGAGGTCATTCCGTTTCTGCTTTCAAAATGCGAGAGCGTGGGGGACGCGCGAGCGCTTCTTTGTGACCTTGTCGTAACTGACGACGCCTTTTCCCCCGACTTGCCTTCTACTCCATTGCATTGGATAATAGCCGACAAAAACGAGTGCATTGTCGCAGAGCCACGAGAAGATGGTCTCCGCATATACGAAAACCCGATCGGCGTCTTGACAAACGAGCCACCCTTCCCCTGCCAGCTTGACGGATATAAGGAGCTTTCCTACAGCTTGAGCGAGAGCTTTTCCTCACGAGCGAGATTTTGTCGGGCGCAGTATGTAAAATCCTGCGCCCTTGTGCCCCCTGCGCACTCTCTTGACGGCGTGTCACGCATCTTTTCCATAACGAGCGCTCTGCGAGTGCCGTATGCCTGCTCCTGTACTCCCGACGGCAAGCCGAGCTATACTGCCTACACGAGCTGTGCGGACACACAGGAGTGTGCCTACTATATGCAGGGCTATTCTATTTTTGACATCAGACGGGCGAGCATACGCGATTTTGATGCCGATGCAGATTTGATATGCGAAATTTAGCAAAAAAGCAGGGCTTGTGTAAACATAAGTTTGCAAACAGCTTGATGACGAGGCAAAAAATCCTTGATACCTCCCCATACAAATGCTATACTATGTTTGTTATTATTAAACATATAGGGAGAAGTTCTTTTGAAAAAGATCTTGGCCTTGCTCTTTTGTCTTGCGTAAAAGTTTTCCTTGACACCATGTGTGCAAAATGGTATACTATTCGTGTTATGAAAAACAAGAAAAACAAAACGAAAATATCCGTAATATCGGCGCATCATTTTGCAAAGCTGATTTTTCGCAGTCTTCTTTTGTTGTTTTCCGCAGCTGTGTATATAATTAACCGCCTCGGCGCAACGGGAGAGACCTTTGGCGGAATGGAGGACAACAAATTAGGCGTAGGCGTTATCTGGCTTGTATTTTTTGTCGAGATATTACTGCGCTTCTTCCCGTCAAGGACGGAGAGCATGGGCGCTGAAAAGCAATTCAGAAAAAACTATATCCCCACAGGCGAGAGCACAGCTACAAACCAGTCAGGATGGCGCACCTTTTTCGTGCTTCTCTCTTGGCTTGGCTTGAATGGAGTATTTGGCGCCTTATACCTCGCAGGAATTTTTGATGCGGGAATAATGGTGCTCATATCCCTTGCATATGCGGTGTGCGACATGATATGTATCCTGTTTTTCTGCCCCTTCCAGACCTGGATAATGAAAAACAAGTGCTGTAACACCTGCCGTATTTATAACTGGGACTACGCCATGATGGCGACGCCTCTCGTGTTTGTCAACAACCCCTTTGCCATCAGTATGGTGGTGTGCTCGCTTTTGCTCGTCTTGCGCTGGGAGATAAGCTATCGTCTCTTCCCTGAGAGATTTTCCGAGGCGACAAACTGTAGCCTCCACTGCTCGCAATGCAAGGAAAGGCTTTGTCAGCACAAGTCTCAGCTTCGCTCCTTCCTGCGCAAAAACGGAGAAACTCTCCGACTGCGTGGAAACGCCTTTGTCTCTGGCGTAAGGTCAAAGGCAGAGAAAATAAGGAGAAACAAGTGAAAGCAAAAAGGATAGAGAAAGTGAAATTTCTCTATCCTTTTCTTGTAGGCACAAATGCTATTTTTAGTTATGAGTTATGAGGCTCGCTTACGCTCGCCGTTATGAGTTTGCTGCGCAAACGTTATGATATGATCGCCCACTTACCTCAAGCTGTGCCAACGGCACATCATAACTTGGCGAAGCCAATCATAACTCTAAACTCGCCGAAGGCGATCATAACTGCGCGTCTGCTAAAGCAGATAGCGCATCAGCCCATGTAGAATATGTTCTGATCCTTAAGCTCGTCGATGTTCTCTGCTGTGTACCATCTACCTGCGATACCAACATCAGAAACCTCTTCGCCTGCGAGCTTCTTTGCAGCGAGCTCAACAGCCTTGTAACCGATGCTGTAGGAGTCCTGAGCAACGGAACCAACGAGAAGTGCATACTTAGCACCTGCGTCCTTTATCCAGTTGTACTGGTTTGTACCTGCATCAAATCCTGCAAAGAGGATAGCCTTGTATGCATCAGCATTGTCGGAAACTTCAGGGAATACTTCGTTAACAACACCTTCGTTTGTCATGAAGATAGCCTGTGCGCCCCAGTCCTTGAGAGCTGTCAAGCCGAGCTTGTACTCACCTGCATTGTTAGCCTTAACCTGAACGTTGATGTCAAGTGTGAAGCCGTCAGCCTTTGCGAGAGCCTCGATCTTGTCCTTGAATCCGCCTGCTCTGTCGATACCTGTGCTTGTGGAGTCATGCTGAATGATACCAACCTTGTAGCCGTTTGCAAGAAGGTTGTTAGCCTTGAGGTATGCATAGAAGCTTTCAGCAGCAACGCCTGCAGCTGCATAGTTGTCAGTAGCAACGCCACCTATTGTGGGGTCCTTGCCCTCTGTGATGTCAGCGCCACCGGAGTAGAGACCGGAGTCGAACTCAACTACAGGGAAGCCCTTGTCGTAAGCTGCTGTGAGCTCATCAACGAAGCCGAGACCGATAGTTGCAAGAACGATAGCCTTTGTGCTCTTGTTGTTAAGAGCAGCCTGAACCATTTCACGCTGAGCGTTTACATACTCTTCGCTTTCAGCCGTAGGGCCACGGAAGGTAACTGCATAGCCGTTGTCAGCGCCTGCTGCCTCAGCACCGGCCTTAACAGCCTGCCAGAACGCATGGGTTTCACCCTTTGCGATAACTGCGATTGTTCCCTTTGTGTCACCTGTATCCTTCTGACCACAAGCGGCGAAGATGCATGTGCAAAGTGAGAGAGCGAGTATAACTGCTAAAATCTTTGTAAGCTTTTTCATGAGATTTACCTCCAAAAAAATATTTTTTATTTATAAAAACATCGAGTGTTTTTATACTGATTTAAGTGCGCTTGTCAGCGCTTTTTTCTTTCCTCTGCCTTGAGGGCGGGATATTCCGTCTTGAGACGGCTCTTGAGTGTAGCGAGCTGCTCGTTTATTTCGGGCAGTCTCTCCTTTGCCTCAGCTGTGTTAGATGAAAGCGCATAATCCTTGAGGATATTGAGATCATCAATTTCTGCAAGGAGCTCCTTCTTGAGCTTTTCGCTTGCCTTCTCTATCTTGACCTTTGCCGCCGCCTTCTTCTTGAGCACATCGAGAAGAACTGCTCCTACAACGATTACGCCTGTAACCGCATATGTGATGTTTGTAGCCGAAACTACGCTACCACCTGCGAGCGCCATGTTAAGTCCCTGACGGATAACTACGAGGATGATAGAGCCGAGGAGCGTACCTGCGACTGATGCCGCACCACCTGTCGTGCTCGTTCCGCCTATGTAAACGCCTGCGATAGCGTCAAGCTCCATGCCGTTGCCGCCTGCTATTGTGAGCGAGGGGTTTGAAGCGGTGTAGAACAAAGCCGCAAAGCCTGCGAAAAATCCGCCGATAGCGTAAGCGATTATCTTGTACTTGTCTACATCGATACCGGAAAGTCTTGTCGCCTCCTCGTTGCTACCGATGGCGAGTATGTATCTTCCTATCTTGGTCTTATACATTACTATCATACAGATTATCATAAGACCGAGCACCCATACGATACCGATGGGGAAGCCCTTGAAGTTTGTAAACACACGCTGGAACCAGCCTGTGGTGGGGTACTTTACTGCGGACGATGTCTTTCTTACCGCCTCAGAGATAACCGAGGTGATACCACGAGACACGAGCATAGTACCGAGTGTGGCGATAAACGGAGCGATCTTGCACTTCGCTACGAGAAGTCCGTTTATAAGTCCGAATGCGAGACCTGTAAGGAGCATTATCGGAATGGTGAGCCACAGCGTACCCTCGTCCTGTGTAACGCCTGTGCGGCAGATAGCACCTGCGAGAACTGCGCTTCCGATACAAACCGTACCGATGGAGAGGTCGATGCCTCCTGTCGCAATTACGAATGTAACGCCGAGTGCGAGTATCGCATAGGGCACGAGAGATTTGCTCATTGTGAGCAATACGCTCTTATCGGCAAATCCGGGATTGATAAGTGTGAATATAAGGAAGAGCGCTACTGTCGCAAAAACTATAACGACATTCTGCTTTCCGCTTGTCTTTATGTATTTCGTTGTCTTAACGGCTGCCTGACGGACGCGTCCGCGCACGTTCAATGTGGCGCCGAATGGTGTGTTTGCTTGTTTCATATCAGTTCTCCTCTCGCATGGTGGCAAGCTGCATAATGTTTTCCTGATTTGCTTCGGATATATCAAGCTCGCCCGTCTTTCTTCCCTCGCACATTACGAGCACGCGGTCACTCATTCGAAGAATTTCCACAAGCTCTGACGAGATCATGATGATGGATTTTCCCTGACGGGAAAGCTCGTTCATAAGTGCGTATATCTCACTCTTTGCTCCGACATCAATTCCTCGTGTCGGCTCGTCAAATATGAGAATGTCGCAGTCCTGAATAAGCCAGCGGGCTATAATAACCTTCTGCTGATTTCCGCCTGACAGATTTTTGAGTATCTGGTCCATTGACGGAGTTTTTGTGCGGAGCTTGCCATTGTATTCCGTCGCCTCGTCCTTCAAGCGAGCATCGTCGATAATTCCCGATTTCACATATCGGTCCATTGATGCTATCGCTGTGTTCTCTGCGACAGATTTGAGAAGCATAAGTCCGTATCTCTTTCGGTCCTCGGAAAGATAGCCTATACCACATTTTACGGCGTCGGCAGGAGTTTTGATGTCCACGAGCTTTCCGTTTACATATATCTCGCCACTGTCAAAGCTGTCAGCGCCGAATATCGCACGAGCGACCTCTGTTCTACCAGCTCCCATAAGTCCCGAAAGACCGAGTATCTCTCCACGACGGAGCGTGAAGCTGACATCCTTTATCGTCTTGCCTGACGAGAGATTTTTGACCTCCAGAACTACGGGTGCGTCAGGGGCGACCTCGCTGTGTGTCTTGGGGTCCTCGTAGACTACTCGACCTATCATCATGTTGATGATCTCGTCTTTTGTGACGCTTTCAGTCTGTACTGTGCCTACATATTCGCCGTCACGCATGACAGTAATTCTGTCGGAGATGCGCTTTATCTCGTCCATTCTGTGAGAGATGTAGATCATTCCTATTCCGCGGGACTTGAGGTCCTGCATGATGCGGAATAATTCCTCTATCTCTGCCTGAGTAAGAGCCGCCGTAGGCTCGTCGAGTATCAGGAGCTTACAGTCTCTTGAGACCGCCTTTGCAATCTCGACCATCTGCTGCTTTCCTACTGTGAGTGAGCCGAGCTGTATGCGCGGATCTATCTTTATGCCGATGTGAGCAAAAAGCTTTTCGGCTTCCTTTATCATTTCGCTGTCCTTGATGAACGCTCCGCCCTTCATGGGCTCTCTTCCTATGTAGATGTTCTGAGCTACTGTCAGGTGGTTCATCATATTTAGCTCTTGGTGTATCATACTGATGCCGAGCTGTTGAGATTCGCCGATGTTTTTGACCGAGTAGGGAGAGCCGAGGTAGGTTATCTCTCCGCCGTCCGCCTGATGAATACCTGTCAGTACCTTCATCAAGGTGGACTTACCCGCACCGTTCTCACCAACGAGTGCATGTATTTCACCGTAATGCAAGTCGAAATGAACACCCTTGAGCGCATGAACACCATGGAAACGCTTGTCTATGCCGTTCATTTCCAGCAATATATTCTGCATTTAACTTGCCCCCTTTCCTTCTGTATATCTATTCTAACCTTTATACGAAATATTTTCAATGTCGTATAATGCAAAAAAATCACAAAAATAAACACAACTTTTTCCAAATGCATCTTGAAAAAAGATGCGCTATATGATATAATTTTTACGAAAAGCAAAAAGATTTTATAAAAAATAACTACAAAGGCTTTTTTGTGGGCTTGTGATTTGTCGAAAATGACATTTTCCAAAAAAGCAAAAATGAACATATTTTAACTTTTGTATCTTAATTGTAAATTAAATGGAGAGAAAAATGGAAAAAGAACAACCGAGAACCACATCGGACATTGCGCCGGAGCTTGCGCTCGTGCAGGGCAAGTCCACCGACACGCTCGAAAACAGCCTATATAATGTTTATGAAGGGAAGCATATCGCTTATTCCAAGGCTGATGTAATAAAGCTGAATACAAAGTGCCTTTATGCAGGAAAGCTGGAGAGAATAAAGGCGTGGGGCGAAAAGCCACACAACCACCCCTTCTGCGAGATACTCTATGTTTTTTCGGGCGAGGGCGTGGTGACAGTAGACGGCAAGGAATACGATGTTGTGGCAGGAGATATTATCGTATATAACCCCTATACAGTGCACAACGAGCGCACAGCAGGGGCGTCGGGGCTTGAGTTTGGCTTTTTTGGCATAACCAATTTCCAGATATGTAACCTGCCTGTCGACTGTCTCATCGAGAGGGACTCCTCCCCTGTTTTACATTCGGGAAAGGCGCAGAGCATATTTGACTTTTACTTCAACTCGCTGATAAACGAGGTGCACGGCGCAGAGCACTACAGCGACCTCATGACAAAATACTGGGCGAGAATGATACTTATTGAAATTTTGCGGGTGGCGAATATTTCTGAAGCAAAGTTTGTCACAAACGCCATATTCACGCGCATACATCAATATGTGACCAAGCACTTCGCAGAGATAGAGTCCATGGACAAGATATGCGAGGAGCTGAAGATAAGCAAATACTATCTCTCCCATGTTTTCAAAAATTATATGGGCGTTCCTCCCATGCAGTACATAACCTCGCAGAGAATAGCGTATGCAAAGAGGCTTTTGCAGGAGACCGACATGACGGCGACGGCGGTAGGCGAGGCGTGCGGATACCGCGACCATGTGTTGTTTTTCAAGAACTTCAAAAAGCTCGAGGGCGTGACGCCTATAGAGTTCCGTCGTCAGACGAGTGGCGCAGAGCTTATCCGTCGTGAAAACGAAAAGGCGCTCTCAAAATAGTGAAGTGCGCAATGTTAAAATCCGTTGCTTGCAGGAAAGCAAGCTCCGTTATATAATATGTTATATAATATAATGGAAAGAATTGTACGGAGGAAATCAAAATGCTTAACGAAAATATAAAGAAATTGCGAAAGGGCAAGGGCTTGTCACAGCAACAGCTCGCAGATGAGCTTTGCGTGGTGCGTCAGACTGTTTCCAAGTGGGAGCAGGGCTTGTCTGTGCCCGACTCCGAAATGCTCTTGAGGCTCGCCGAGTGCTTTGAGGTAAGCGTGGGCGAACTGCTCGGCGAGTGTCCGTCGGGAGACAAGTCGGAGATACAGGCGCTCAAGGAAAAGCTCGATAGCCTATCTGCACAGCTATATCGCCGAAACGAGAGCAGACGGAGAGTGTGGAGAGGGATATTCCTCTTTGGCGCTTCCCTTTCGTTCTTTGCTCTTTGCGCATCGGTGTTCAGCTATCTCTCCTTTCGCACGACGGTAAGGGATGTCGGAATAATTGGTGGCGCAGACGGACCTACGGCGATTTTCGTCACACGAGGGCTGTATCAGGGTGGCGGACTTGGTATTTTCCTCGCCATCGCCATTGTCTGCATAATAGGAATATGCAAGACAAAGAAAAATAAGTAAAAACAAAATTTTGACAGGTAAAGCAATTCAAAGGCTTTCTCATATTGCAACTATATAGGCGCTCATCGAGCGCCTTTTGTGTTAATATTCAAAACAGGGTGAAAGGGTATTGAAATTTCCCTTCACTTGTGCTAAAATAAGTCTACAAAGGAATAAACGCAGTTCTTCAGGCGCAAAAGCGCTTGTGGTCGGGCGAGCTATACGGCAAGCTCGGGGATAAGGAAATAACGGTGAAAATCCGTAGCAACAGCCATTACCGTATCTCTGCTTATGCAGTCAAGTCGGAATGCTTATCGTTCTGTGGCATATAAAAGGCTCTTGGGCAATGTGAGGAGCAGATGCAAAGGCGAAAGCCACCCTGCCATATCGTAGCATAGCGATATGGTAGTGTTTTGCGCATCCTCGCAGGAGGGTGCTTTTATTTTATCCTTTTATAAAAAAGAAAGGATATAAGAAAATGAAAAGAACAAAAATTATCGCAAAGTCTACTCTTGTGCTTTTGCTTGTGTGCTCGCTCGCATTCGCTTTTGCTTCCTGCAAGGACGCAGGCGCAGAGACAGACATTTGGGAAAATGCAAAGTATAGTAGTCAAACAGAGCTTGGTGAGGGTGAAAAAACTCTTGTCGTAGAGGTTACAGCTGACGAAAAGACCGTTACCTTCACAGTGAACACCGACTGTGCGACTGTAGGTGAAGCGCTCCTTGATTGTGGACTTATCGCAGGTGAAGAGGGTCAGTACGGACTTTATGTAAAAGAGGTAAACGGCATCGTAGCCGACTACGACATCGACGGCACGTACTGGGCGTTTTACATAAACGGCGAGTACGCTATGGCAGGCGTTGACACGACGGAGATTACCGAGGACGCTGTATACCAGCTTGTCCGTTCAAAGTAATATGAAAAATATCAAAGGAAGGCACTTTGGCATTCGGGATATGGTAATATTCGCTATGCTTGGCACGCTCATGTTTTGCTCCAAGATTATAATGGAGGCGTTGCCGAATATCCACCTGCTCGGAATGTTTGTTATGACCTATACTGTGGCGTTTCGCCGTCGTGCGCTCGTGCCCATCTATGTTTTTGTAGCGCTGACAGGCTTGTATGGTGGCTTTGCTTTCTGGTGGGTGCCGTATCTCTATATATGGACGGTGCTATGGGCGATCACCATGCTTTTGCCAAAGGGCATGCCGAGAGGCGTGAAATGTGTCGTCTACCCTCTTGTGTGCGCCTTGCACGGATTTGCCTACGGCGTGCTTTATGCACCTGCACAGGCTGTGATGTTCGGCTTGAATTTTCAGCAGATGCTCGCATGGATAGCGGCAGGCGCAAGCTTTGACATTCTCCACGGAGTAGGAAACCTTTTTGCAGGGCTACTGATACTCCCCTTAAGCGAGCTCCTCTGCAAGCTGGCAAAGCGCACCTCCCTTGTGCGCGAGTGAAATAAGAAAAGACGAAGAAGTCAAAAATTCTTCGTCTTTTTTTGTTGACGTATTGACATTTGCGCTTTGTTGAGGTAGAATAATTACGTCATCACGGCATAGCCGACATTTGACACCAACTGTATAAACAGTTGAAGTGGGGACTGGTGAAAATCAGTTGCCCACATTTTTATTTATACGTATATGTTTTCGGTGTCTTTAATGCTCTGCGTCTGCTTTTGTTTGGTGGACTGTGCCCTTTGGGTGCTGAGGCGGGGCGTAGAGGGAATAGAGCTTTAACGGACGCGAGGTTATATTTTCGATATTGTGCCAAGCGCCTGCAGGGATAAGGATGGCGTAGCTTCCGTCGACCTCGGCGCTCTCGTGGAGCGCGCTCGGGGAAGCGCCTGTATAAACCCTTGCCCTACCGCTTACCACTCGCAAAAACTGGTCGACATCGGGGTGCATTTCAGGACCGATGTCCTCGCCGACAGGAATGCTCATCAAGGTGAGCTGCATATCTTCTCCCGTCCAGAGTGTCGTGCGAAAGCTTTCATTCATGCTCGCGGCGTGCTCAATGTTGAAAACAAACGGCTCCCCACCGTAGTCTCGTATCTGTGGATGAGTGCCGTGCAAATGCTTTTTCATAATACTTGCTCCTCTTTTTGTTTTTGCTAACAGTATATGCAAAAAAAGAGCGTATTGTTAGAGGGGGGACAGCAAAGCACAAATTTCAGTATAACCCTTGACAAATCGAGCTTGATGTGTTAGAATATCCCTTGCGTAAAAGCAATAAATTTAACATCTCGGGGTGTGGCACAGTTTGGTAGTGAGCGCACTAAAAACAGTCGAGGACTGTTTTTAGAAGCGAAAGCCCAAAGCAAGAAGCGATCAGAGCGAAGCCAGCCGAAGCGACAGGTCGCGACTATGCGACGGCGTGTTAAGCCCTCTGGGCGCACGGATGGTTTGTGCGAACGATATTGCAGGTAATAATACAAAAAATTAAATAATTACGGGGTGTGGCACAGTTTGGTAGTGCGCTTGGTTCGGGACCAAGAGGCCGCAGGTTCGAATCCTGTCACTCCGACCACATGAAAATAATCCGAACATTCTCTTACTTGGAGAAGCGTTCGGATTATTTGTTTTATTTGAGTATCCCAACTTTAATAGTAAGAAATGAAAATAGCCACCGATAAGAAAAATTGTCGGTGGCT
>JAZRQS010000021.1:0-110071 GCA_045649925.1 Eubacteriales bacterium
TGGCACCGCAAGAGGGCGACCAAAGCAAGTTATTGATTTTTCAAAAGCTTAAATTTTACAACTAAATAAAAAACGAGGTGTGGCGCAATTGGTAGCGCGCTTGCTTTGGGAGCAAGATGCTGCAGGTTCGTGTCCTGTCACTTCGACCAAACTTGTTATTCATAGTAATTGAGTATCAAAGCTATAGAAAAAGCCGTGAGTGAAACTGCGGCTTTTTTTCATCTAATTTATCTTTTTATTCTTGTTTATACGCTTGTAAATATTGGTGAAAGCACTATTGTCAAGGCATATGCGGCTCGTTATAAGAGTGGCGGAATGGTGATGAAATCAATTAATTCTTTAAAACAAAAAAAGAACCTTTACGGTTCTTTTTTGTTTATATTCAAAGCATAAGCCTTGACTTGATAGTATTTATGTAGCTTGTCGGTGATTGATTTTCAAGCTTTTTGAATGTACGACTGAAATAGTGTACTGACGAAAAACCTATCATTTCCGAAATTTCTGTGAGGTTGTGGCTTCCTTTTCTCAAGAGCTTTTTCGCTTCCTTTATTTTCAGCTTGTTTGTGTAGGAAACAATGGTCTCGCCGTGTATTGCCTTGAATCTGTTGCAGAGAGTGGTTTTGTTTGTTCCAAAGAGGAAGCAAAGCTCGGAGAGTGAAATGTTCTCTCGGAAATGCTCATTCAGGTATTGGCAGACTGCGCCTATCTTCTCGACGCTTGATTCTCCTGCCGTCTCGTTTACAGTGTTTGTGCAGCTGCGTATCAGCTCTATGAAAAACGCCTCCAGCTTTATTTTTATCATCTGGTCGGAGCCGAATGGGTAATCCTTTCGTTTCTTCATATCTTTTTGGTTTGGAATGTCGTACGGGGGCAAAAATACGTTTCTGCCTTCTTTTATTATGTCAGTTAGGAGCTTTTTCTGAGTGTCGTTAAGCTGGGTAGGCTTGCAGGAAAAAGTGTCAAGCTCGGGTGAATTGCACTCAAATCCGATGATTATTACGTTTGGCGCTTCGTCGTCAGGACAGGTGAGCGAATGGGTTTCATCTGCCTTGTGTATGAGGAGATCTCCACAATTGAGAGCGCCTGTATATTCCTCAGAGTCGACTAATATAAATCCACTATCGACGTATATCATTTCTCGGAACAAATGCTTGTCCTTGAACGTATGATACTGCTTTGTAAATTCAAAGTAATGTATATTAGCTATTCTGCTGACAGTAATGGCGTTTTCAAATCTTTTGAGCCTGAATTCCACACAAAACACCCCCTAACTATTTTATTGTATCACCTCTGCGGGAATTTTTCAAGTACATCTTACACAAAATTTTACTAATTTAATATTGTGCAAAAAGAATTTACTATTTGCTAAATACAATAAATAATATTATGATATATAATTAAGTTACAAAAATAAATAAAAAAGGAGATGTTTGTTATGTCAAGAATTTGTATACCCGATTACGAGTACAAAGAGAGAATTGCAAGAGCAGCAAAAATGGTTGCGGCAAAAGGCTTGGACGTAATGGTAGTTTGTTCTACCGAGTCCGACTATGCAAACGCTAGATATTTCAGTGGCTTCTGGCCCCTGTTCGAGCGTGCAGGCGTAGCTATTTCCGCTACCGGCGAAGCAGCTTTGCTTGTTGGTCCTGAGTGCGTTATTTTTGCTAAGGACGTAGGAAAGATTGATAAGGTTTTCTGCCTCAGAGAGTTCAGAGAGTCTGCTGACCCTTCTTACCCCGAGCTCAAGGCTAATACATTCAACGATGTATTCAAGGCAATTGGCGTTACTGGCGAAAATATCAAGATTGGTCTTGGTAGCTACGTTGAGTGCACACTTCCTATCTATGAAGGCCTCAAGAACAGCTATCCTAAGGCGGAAATCGTTAAGTGCAACGATATCATGGTAAACCTCAGAAAGATCAAGAGTGCAAACGAGCTCGCTTGTATCAAGGAGGGCTTCCGCATCGTTGATATTGCAACTGACGAGGTTATCAAGCATCTTAAGCCCGGCGTTACTGAGCTTCAGATGGTAGGTATAGCACAGAAGGTTATTTACGAGGAAGGCGCAGAGTACGAGGGACTTCCCATGTACGTATTCAGCGAAAAGTCCACAAGCCACGCTATCAGCCGTTCTGGTTACAGAACAATTAATAAGGGCGATATAGTTCAGCTCAACCTTTCTGCAAAGATCGATGGTTATTCTCCTGCAATCGGTTTGCCCGTTGTTATGGGTAAGCTTGAGGGTGAGAGAAGAAACATCGTTGACTTCTGTCTCAAGGCTCATGACTGGACAGTTGATCAGCTCAAGGCGGGCATCATGGCTAGCGACGTTGCAAAGGGTTACTACAAGATGTTCGTTGATGCAGGTCTTAAGGACAACTATGTGTACGGTCCTTGCCATGGAACCGGTATGATCGAGGTTGAACCGCCGTGGATGGAGACAGACTCCGACTACATGCTTGAGGAGAATATGACATTCCAGGTAGACAGCTTTATTTCCGGTGGCACATTCGGCGTTCGTTGGGAAAAGGGCGTTGCAATCACAAAGGATGGTTGCACCTCCATGACTGACTACTTGAAGCGCGGACTCATCGAGCTTGATTTCTAATTTTACTTAATACAAAGGGGATTGTGGCAAGATGTATTTCGATTTTGACACTATCCCCTTTATGCAATTATACAGAAAGGAATTATTTACTATGGCAATAGGAAAGAAGACATGGATCATTCCTGACTGCGAGCTTCCTTACGAGGGAGAAGGCGTACTTAAGGGACATGAGTCCGTTATTATAGTCAACGACACTGACGTTGACGCAGAAATTGACGTAAAGATATATTTCACTGATAAGGACAGCTACGACAACATCAAGTGGCACGTAGGTGCAAATCGTGTAAGATGCTTCAGAATGAACAACATTGAAGATATGGACGGCTTTGCAGTTCCTTACGAGACACAGTATGCTATGAAGGTGTCGAGCAATACACCTATAGTTTTGCAGTATGGCAGACTTGACAACCGTCAGACCAATCTGGCATATTACACAACTCTCGGTTACTGCGAATAATATTCTGGGAGGATGATGATATGGAATATAATATGAGTTTTCCAAGAGAGCTTAATCGCGTAAAGGAAAATAGAATTCCTTTCGTTATTTGCGCGGGCACGGTAGAATATCACGGCCCTCATTGCTCCTACGGATGCGACACTCTCGTTGCAGAGGGGCTTATCAAGAAGCTCTCTGAAAAGAAAGAAATCATGATAGCACCCACAATTTACTACAGCCCCTCAAGCTATGCAGTTGCTGACGAAACAAGCGGAACTGTTCATATTGACGAGGTTGTTTTTGAAGAGTATCTTTTCCAGATATTCACAAATATGCTCGAAGCAGGCTTGAGAAACATTTACGTTGTTATCCATCACCAGTTCGAGCAGGAAAATCTTAAGCCTATGACACTCTCTTACATGAAGGCTTCTCAGAGAGCAATCATGAGATATCTGGAGAAAACACAGGGCAGAGGCTGGTGGGGTAGCGAAAACTACGCTAACTACTACGATGATCTCGGCGGTGGAGACGATCCGTTCTCTTGGATAAAGGTTATTCCTACCATGAGCACCGAGGTGCAGAACGCTACTGGTTACGACCATGCAGGAAAGTATGAGTGCTCCATTCTTATGGCGCTCTATCCCGATGCTGTAAAGCTTGAGAGACTCGGTGAGATCAATCACTGGTTTACAAAGAGCGCAGCAGAGGCTTCTCGTGAGTTGGGCGATGTTATGGTAGCGAAGTCTCTTGAATATCTTGAAAACAAAATTGTTTAATGACACCGATTTTTTTTGGAGAGAAAAATGAAGCTGAATTTACAAAAACACTTTTTTTCTTCCGATGAGCAGACGCTTGTTGAATATGGCAGCTTTAAGGTAGATGCATTTCGTTATTCCTCGGGCGTTGAGGCGTTGAAGATTGAAAACGGCAAGTGCTCATTCGTGTTTACGCCCTTTAAGGGACAGCAGATATGGCATTTCTGCGTAGATGGCAAGGAGCTGTCGATGCAAACGACAGTAAAAGAGCCCAAGGATACTATGGTGTATCTTGAAAACTACGGAGGATTTTTGTACCACTGCGGTATAATTTCCTTTGGTGCTCCTGATGCTACCCATCCTCATCATGGCGAGATACCCAACGCCATCTACGACAAGGCGTATATCGTCTGTGACGAGGACGAAAACGGGAAGTACATTTTGCTCGGTGGTGAGCTTAATCACGACATGGCGTTTGTTCGCAAATATAAATTTGCTCCTGAGATAAAGCTCTATGAAAACGAAAGCGTTTTCAAGATTAATGTGGAGATAGAGAATTTGCGTTCCTATCCTATGGAGTATATGTATTTGTGCCATATCAATTTCCGTCCCTTCGACGGCTCGGAGCTGATTTGCAGCGCTAAGTATGATGCCGATCATATCAAGCTTTACCGTTCTCCCGGATCCGACAAGCTGCTTAACTATTTCGACAAGCTCGAAAAGGATTTTTCCATCATGAACAAGGTCGGACACTCTGGTGAGTGCTACGATCCTGAGATCTGCTTTGGAATAAAGTACGAATCTGACGAAAATAACCGTGCTTACACACTTCAGGATATGGGCGACGGCGCATGCTATGTGTCACATCCTGCAGACGTGTTGACAAACGGCGTACGCTGGATTTCTCGCACAAATAATGAGGATTCAATGGGCATGGTATTGCCTGCTACGGCAGAGCATATCGGATATGCAAACGCTAAGGAAAACGGACAGCTTCGAGTGCTCGAGGGAAATGAAAAGCTCAGCTTTGTTATAGAGGCGGGCTATATCGAGCGCAAAGAAAAAGAGATCGTAAAGTCAAAAATATTCGATATTTTAAATCGCAAAAACTAAATATATCAAGCAAAAAAGAGCTCGTCGGGGGCTCTTTTTTGTTATGCGCCGTTTTTTTAAAAAAAGACGGCGTTTTTTGTAAGAAAAAACGATATTTAGTATAAAGATTTATTGACTTTGACAGAGCTATGTGATATAATATGTAATGTAGAATTTTGATAGAAACAGAAGTTTTCTGCGACCGGCGGATTTATGGAATTGACCATGAGGGAGCAGAGAATAATATTGCCGACCGCCTGGGCAGTTCTTTCCACTGACTGGGAGGGAAACTGTCCTTTTTTTGTTGTTTTTTGAATTTAATTTATTTAAAATATAGAATATCTGAAAGGGAATCAAAATGAAGAAAATTGGTATTTTGATGGGAAGCGACAGCGATCTTCCGATCGTCGAGAAAGCGATCAATACTTTGAAGGAGTATGGTGTTCCTTATGAGGTACACGTATATTCTGCTCACAGAACACCCCTCCAGGCAAAGGAGTTTGCAGAGGGGGCTCGTAAAAACGGATTCGGCGCTATTATTGCAGCGGCAGGAATGGCGGCTCATCTGGCAGGAGCAATTGCGGCAAACACGACTATCCCCGTCATCGGAATACCGATAAAGTCGGGACACCTTGCAGGAATGGACGCTTTGCTTGCTACAGTGCAGATGCCCTCAGGTATGCCCGTTGCCACAGTTGCAATAGACGGCGCAACAAATGCGGCTTTGCTTGCGATACAGATACTTTCTGTTGGCGATGACACTCTCGCTAAAAAGCTTGACGATGCGAGAAAAGATGGCGCAGACAAGGTCCTTGCAAAAAATTCCAAGATCGAAGAACAATTTAACATATAAATCACACACGAAAGGAAACGAAAATGAAGAGTTTTAGTGAAAGCTACAAGGCGGCAGGCGTTGACATTACAGCAGGCTACAAGGCTGTGGAATTGATGAAGTCCCACATTGCCAGAACCATGACAAGTGGAGTTGTCTCCGACATCGGAGGCTTTGGCGGTCTTTTTGAATTAGATATGACAGGTATTACAAGACCTGTTTTGGTGAGCGGAACAGATGGAGTAGGCACAAAGCTTAAAATAGCGTTCCTTATGGACAAGCACGATACAGTTGGTATTGACTGCGTGGCTATGTGTGTAAACGATATTATTTGCTGTGGCGCAAAGCCCCTCATCTTCCTTGACTACATTGCATGCGGAAAGAACGTGCCTGAGAGAATAGCTGCGATCGTATCCGGTGTTGCTGAAGGATGTGTTCGTGCAGGATGCGCACTTATCGGTGGCGAAACTGCAGAAATGCCCGGCTTCTATCCCGAGGACGAGTATGACCTTGCAGGTTATTCAACAGGTGTAGTTGACCGCAACAAGATACTTAACAACAAGGCAGTAAAGGCAGGCGATGTAATCATTGCGCTTCCTTCCTCCGGCGTTCATTCAAACGGCTTCTCCCTTGTAAGAAAGGTGTTTGACGTAGAGAAGAACGACATCAAGACTCCCTGCGATTTCCTCGGTGGAAAGTCCATTGGCGAGACCTTGCTCGCTCCTACAGAGATATACGTTAAGCCTATGCTCGCTTTGTTTGACGAGGTTACTGTAAAGGCTGTATCTCATATCACGGGTGGCGGCTTCTATGAGAATATACCGAGAAGTATTCCTGACGGCTTCAGCGCAAAGATTGAAAAGTCTGCAGTTCGCGTTCTTCCTATCTTCGATCTTCTCAGTAAGACCGGCAACATCCCCGAAAGAGATATGTTCAACACCTTCAACATGGGCGTAGGAATGAGCGCAGTAGTTAACAAGGAAGATGCTGACAAGGCACTTTCCGTGCTCGCTGCAAACGGCGTTGACGCTTACATTATAGGTGAAGTAATCGCTTCTGACGACGGCGTCGTTATCTGCTGAGGATAAAGCGATGAAAAACAATATTGCGAAATGCGCGATACTCGTGTCAGGCGGTGGAACAAACCTTCAGGCGATAATTGATGCAAAAAAGGCAGGGAAGATTCCTAACGCCGAGCTTGCATTGGTTGTCTCCAATAACCCCAACGCCTATGCAATTACACGAGCAAATGATGCGGGGATTCCCGTAAGTGTCATTTGCCTCAAGGATTGCGAATCGCGCAAAGCATTTGAAGAAAAGATTATACTCGCTTTAGAGGAGCACGAGATAGATTTCATAGTTCTTGCGGGCTTTATGAGTATATTGAGCGAGGACTTTGTTCGCCATTACGAAAAGAGAATAATCAATGTTCATCCATCCTTGATCCCCTCTTTTTGCGGAAAGGGATTTTACGGTCTTAAGGTGCATGAGGCGGCGCTTGAGTATGGCGTAAGGGTCACAGGCGCAACTGTTCATTATGTAAACGAAATTCCTGACGGTGGCGAGATCATTCTCCAGAAGAGCGTTAATATCAGAAAAAATGACACTCCCGAAAGCTTGCAGCGCAGAGTTATGGAGCAGGCAGAGTGGAAGATGCTTCCTCGTGCAGTCGACATGGTTGCAAAGGAAATTATCACCAAGAGAAAGGCTGAAAACAAATGAGCGTATATGAGATAAACAATATTGACAAGCTTTTGCTGGATAACACATATCCCGGCAGAGGTATTATTGTCGGAAAGACTCCTGATGAAAAGAATGCAGTAATTGCATACTTCATTATGGGAAGAAGTGAGAATAGCAGAAACAGAGTTTTCGTCGAGTCAGGCGATGACGTTGTTATTCATCCGTTCGATGCGTCAAAGGTAGAGGATCCTTCACTTATAATCTATCTTCCTATCAGAAAGTACGATGATAAGCTTATAGTTACAAACGGAGATCAGACCGATACAGTATATGACGGTCTTAAGCTCGGCAAGAGCTTTGAGGAGTCGCTTGAGAGCCGTTGCTTTGAGCCTGATGCTCCAAACTTTACTCCCCGTATCAGCGGTATACTCACTTTTGCTGAAAACAACTTTACATATAAGATGAGCATTCTTAAGAGCGCAGATGAGGCAGGTAGTGAGTGCAACAGATACACCTTCTCATACAAGTCGCTTGCGGGACTCGGCCATTTCATTCACACATACAATTGTGATGGAAACCCCATTCCTACTTTTACAGGCGAGCCTGAAAGAGTAGCGACTGTCAATGACATCGATGAGTTTACACAGCTTGTGTGGAACTCACTCAACGAGAACAACAAGATTTCTCTTTATGTGAGATACGTTTCTCTTGAGGACGGAAAAGTCGTCAATCGTATGATAAACAAAAACAAGTAATACTCGGGGAAAGGAAATTACAATGAAGGAATTTGAGCTTAAATACGGCTGTAACCCTAATCAGAAGCCGTCTAAAATATACATGAGCAATGGCGAGGAGCTGCCCATAGAAATTCTTTGTGGCAGACCTGGATACATAAACTTCTTAGATGCATTCAATAGCTGGCAGCTTGTAAAGGAGCTTAAAGAAGCGACAGGTATGCCTTGTGCGACCTCGTTCAAGCACGTTAGCCCTACATCTGCAGCAGTAGGATTGCCCCTTAGCGACGCTCTTAAAAAGGCTTGCTTTGTGGACGATATTGAGGGGCTTGACGATTCACCCCTTGCTTGTGCTTATGCAAGGGCGAGAGGCACTGACAGAATGTCCTCTTTTGGCGACTGGATAGCACTTAGCGATGTCTGCGATGCTACTACAGCTACCATCATCAAGCGTGAGGTTTCCGACGGAATTATCGCTCCCGGATATACCGACGAGGCTCTTGAAATTCTGAAGACAAAGAAAAAGGGCAATTACAATATAGTAAAAATAGATCCCAACTACGTGCCTGAGCAGATAGAGCGCAAGCAGGTGTATGGAATAACATTCGAGCAGGGAAGAAACAACTTTGAGATAAACAAAGCGCTTCTTGCTAACATTGTTACCAAAAACAAGAACATGCCTGAGTCCGCTATCCGTGATTTGATAATTTCTCTTATCACGCTCAAGTATACACAGTCAAACTCTGTTTGCTATGCATACGACGGACAGGCGATAGGCGTAGGCGCAGGTCAGCAGTCGAGAATTCACTGTACAAGACTTGCGGGCAACAAGGCTGATATATGGCATTTGCGCCAGCATCCCAAGGTTTTGGCTCTTCCTTTCCTTGATACTCTTGGAAGACCTGACAGAGACAACACCATCGACGTTTATATATCCGAGCAGAGCGAGGACGTTCTTGCAGACGGAAATTGGCAGAAGTATTTCACTACTCAGCCCGAGCCTCTTTCCGCTGAGGAAAAGAGACAGTACCTCGACACTATCTCGGGCGTTTCTGTCGGAAGTGATGCATTCTTTCCGTTTGGTGACAACATTGAAAGAGCTCGTCGCAGTGGCGTTAGCTACGTTGCGCAGCCCGGCGGCTCTATCAGAGATGACAATGTAATAGAAGCGTGCGATAACTACGATATGGTTATGGCATTTACAGGAATGCGACTTTTCCATCACTGATTTATTTGAAAGGGAACACTTGATGAAAATAATGGTTGTTGGCGGTGGAGGAAGAGAACACGCCATAATAAAAAAGATAAAAGAAAACTCTTCAGTTGCTGAAATCTATGCACTTCCCGGAAACGGCGGAATATCTAAGGATGCCGTTTGTGTCAATATAGGCGCAAAGGATATAGACTCAATAAAGGCATTTGCTCTCGAACAGAAGATAGACTTCGCTGTTGTAGCACCCGACGATCCCTTGGTGCTTGGCGCAGTAGATGCGCTCGAGGAAGCAGGAATCCCTTGCTTTGGCCCTCGCAAGAATGCCGCTATAATTGAGGGGAGTAAGATATTTTCAAAAAATCTTATGAAGAAATACGGCATACCTACAGCGGCGTACGAGGTATTTACTGAAATTGACTCCGCGCTCAAATATCTTGAGAGCGCACCTATTCCCACTGTAATAAAGGCAGACGGCCTTGCTCTTGGAAAAGGCGTCGTTATTGCGCTTACAAGAGAAGAGGCGTTTGATGCAGTTCGCTCCATGATGCAAGACAAGGCGTTCGGCGAGAGCGGAAGCAAAATAGTTATCGAAGAATTTTTGGAGGGTCCTGAGGTTTCCGTTCTTTCCTTTACTGACGGCAAGGTTGTAGTTCCTATGATTTCTTCTATGGACCACAAGAGAATCGGCGATAACGATCAGGGCTTGAACACCGGCGGAATGGGAACTATTGCTCCAAATCCGTACTACACCGATGCGCTTGCAAAGGAATGTATGAAAAAAATCTTTCTGCCGACGATTAACGCTATGAATTCTGAGGGCAGAACCTTTAAGGGTTGTCTGTATTTTGGATTGATGATTACCAAGGACGGACCTAAGGTTATCGAATATAACTGTAGATTTGGCGATCCTGAAACCCAGGTGGTTTTACCCTTGCTTAAGACTGACCTTCTTACAGTTATGCAGGCGTGCGCAAACGGTACACTCGCAGATCTCGATATTAAGTTTTCTGATGGCGCTGCTTGTTGCGTTATTATGGCTTCAAACGGCTATCCTCAGAAATATGAAAACGGATACGAGATAACAATTGATAGTGACTGCGAGGCGGAAATTTACGTCGCAGGCGCAAAGATTAGCGAAGGCAAGCTTCTTACCGCAGGCGGACGCGTTCTTGGAGTCACCTCGACAGGAGATACGCTTGAGGGCGCTATCAAGAATGCATACAAAAATGTAGAGCGAGTTCATTTTGGCAATGCTTATTATCGTAAGGACATCGGCAAGAAAGCCTTGATGGCTCTTAAATAAGCCTATTTGGAGGAAAAATGGTATATAGAATATATGTAGAAAAAAAGGAAGGTGCCGCAAATGACGCGGTGTCCTTGACAAATGAGTTGCGAAACCTTCTGCAGATAAATTCTTTGGAAAAGGTTCGCATACTCAACAGATATGATGTCGAAAAAATCGAGCAGAAGCTGTTCGAATATTCGGTAAATACCGTATTTTCAGAGCCTCAGCTTGACAATGTTTCTTACGAATATGAAAACGACGGAAGCATTGACTTCGCAGTCGAGTATCTTCCGGGTCAGTTTGACCAGAGAGCAGACTCCGCCGCTCAGTGTATTCAGCTCATTTCTTGTGGCGAGCGTCCTGTAGTAAAGACTGCAAAGATATACAAGCTTTACGGAAATCTTTCCGAGAGCGACGTTCAGAGCATCAAGAAGTACTTGATAAATCCTGTAGAAAGCAGAGAAGCGACCTTTGAAAAGTTCGACACTCTTGCTACACAGTATGCGCTCCCTGATTCAGTTGCAGTTCTTAATGGTTTTATCAATCTCGATATCGACGGCCTGAAGAGCTTTATCTCTGAATACGGCTTGGCTATGGACCTTGATGATATCACCTTCTGCCAGAGCTACTTCAAGCAGGAGGGCAGAGATGCTTCTATCACGGAAATTCGTATGATAGACACTTACTGGTCTGACCATTGCCGTCACACCACGTTTTTAACTACAATTGACGATGTTGCCTTTGAGGACGAACTTTTGCAGAATGCTTATGAAGAATATATAGCAGTTCGTCGTGAGCTTGGCAGAACAAAGCCGATAAACCTCATGGATGTAGCTACTATAGCTACAAGATACCTAAAGGCAAACGGCAAGCTTCCTAACCTTGATGAATCCGAGGAAATAAACGCTTGTACTGTAAAAATTAAGGTAAACGTAGACAACGAGCTTCAGGATTGGTTGCTTCTCTTTAAAAACGAGACGCACAACCACCCGACAGAAATCGAGCCCTTCGGTGGTGCGGCGACTTGTATCGGTGGTGCTATCCGAGATCCTCTTTCCGGCCGCTCATATGTATATGCGGCGATGAGAGTTACTGGTGCAGCAGACCCCCTCAAGTCTGTTTCCGAAACAATGAGCGGAAAGCTTCCTCAGAGAAAAATCGTTACTACTGCAGCTGCAGGTTATTCCTCGTACGGAAACCAGATAGGTCTTGCTACAGGTCAGGTGGATGAGCTTTACCACGACGGATACGTAGCAAAGAGAATGGAGATAGGCGCTGTTATAGCAGCTGCTCCCGCTGAAAATGTACGTAGAGAAGTCCCTCTGCCGGGAGATAAGGTTATTCTTTTGGGTGGAAGAACAGGTCGTGATGGCTGTGGCGGTGCTACAGGCTCGTCTAAATCACACACACTTCAGTCGCTCGAATCCTGCGGTGCAGAGGTTCAAAAGGGTAACGCACCTGAAGAAAGAAAGCTCCAGAGACTCTTCCGTAGTAAAGAGGCGTCACTCCTTATCAAGAGATGTAACGACTTCGGCGCAGGCGGCGTATCTGTCGCTATCGGAGAACTTGCTGACGGCTTGGATATAAACCTCAACGCAGTTCCCAAAAAGTACGATGGTCTTGACGGCACTGAGCTTGCAATAAGCGAATCTCAGGAAAGAATGGCTGTCGTTGTTGAAGCGAAGGACGTAGAAAGGTTCTGCGAGCTTGCCGAAAAGGAAAATCTTGAAGCGAGCGTAGTTGCTACTGTAACCGAAGAGCCCAGACTCAGAATGAAGTGGAACGATAAGCTTATCGTCGATATTTCTCGCGAGTTCCTCAACTCAAACGGCGCAGAAAAGCATATAAAAATTAAGGCAGCAGCCCCAAAGGCATATGACAAAGTTCCTGTTTCTGATTTCTCGGACGGAATGAAGAAGCTTTCCTCTGACCTCAACGTTTGTTCAAAGCGAGGTCTTTCCGAGAGGTTCGACTCCACCATCGGCGCAGGAACAGTATTGATGCCCTTCGGTGGTAAAAATCAGAGCACCCCTATACAGGCAATGGCTCATAAGATTTCTCTTGAGTCTGCTGATACGGACACCTGCTCATTGATGGCGTGGGGCTTCAATCCCTACATTTCTGAAAAGAGCCCCTATCATGGAGCATACCTTGCGGTAGTTGAGTCCGTTTCAAAGCTCATCGCTACAGGAGCTTCCTTTGAAGAGGTATATCTCACGTTCCAGGAATATTTCGAAAAGCCTGCAAAAGAAGCTACAAGATGGGGCAAGCCACTTTCCGCTCTGCTTGGTGCGTTCAAGGCTCAGAAGGAGCTTGGAATTGCCTCCATAGGTGGTAAGGATTCCATGAGTGGAAGCTTTGAAAGCATAGATGTTCCTCCCACCTTGGTATCGTTTGCAGTTACTGTGGACAAGATACCTCACGTTCTTTCGCCTGAATTCAAGGCGGCAGGTCACAAGGTTGCCATCATCGCTCCTGAGTATAATTCTGACAATCTGCCTGATGCTAAATCTCTTGTTGCTAACTTTGACAAGGTCAATGCGCTTGTTAAGGCGGGTGCTGTTAAGGCTGCATACACCCCCACATACGGCGGTGTTGCAGAAGCTATCATGAAGATGTGTTTCGGAAACGATATAGGCTTCAAGTATGATAGTGGAGTTTATCTTGATGACATTTTTGGTTATTCCTACGGCTCTATTATCGTAGAGCTTGATGGGGAAGTGCCCGCAGGATTTACTTTGCTCGGTGTTACTACCGACGACAAGGCAATATCCTACAACGGCGACGTGGTATCGCTTGACGAGCTTTACACAAGCTATGAGTCAAAGCTTGAGAGCGTATTCCCGACAAATGCAAAGGAATGTGCAAGTGAAATTCCTTCCTTGGATTATACTGCTAAAAGCACAAGTGCTTCTATTCTCAAGTGTGAAAAGCCTAAGGTGCTTATTCCTGTATTCCCGGGAACAAACTGTGAATACGATACGGCAAAGGCGTTTGAGCGTGCAGGTGCCGATGCTGAGATATTCGTTATCAAAAACCTTACTGCAAACGGCATAAAGGAATCTGTAGAAAAATTTGCAGAGAAGATTAACAACTCACAGATCGTGTTTATCCCCGGAGGATTTTCCGGAGGAGACGAGCCTGACGGATCTGGTAAATTCATCACTGCATTCTTCAGAAATGCAGAGGTAAAGGAAGCAGTCAACAAGCTTCTTCGTGTACGCGACGGTCTTATGGGTGGTATCTGTAACGGATTCCAGGCTCTTATAAAGCTTGGTCTTGTTCCTTACGGAGAGATTATTGACACAGATGAAAATTGTCCCACTCTTACGTTCAACTCCATAGGAAGACACCAGTCGCGCCTTGTCAGAACAAGAATTGCTTCAAACAAGTCGCCTTGGCTTTCCTCTACAAACGTAGGCGATGTATATACAGTGCCGATATCTCATGGCGAGGGTAGATTCCTTGCTGATGACGCTACCATTCTTGAGCTTGCTAAAAACGGACAGATAGCTACACAGTATGTAGATCTTTCAGGCAAGCCTACTTATGACATAAGATATAATCCCAACAACTCCTGTCTCGCTGTCGAGGGTATTACTTCACCTGATGGTCATGTAATAGGAAAAATGGGACACTCCGAGAGAATTGGTACAGGCTTGTATAAAAATGTTGAGGGAGATTTCGACATCAAGATGTTCGAATCTGCCGTTAAGTACTTCAAGTAATTTTATAAAAATAACACCGACAGTCTTGCACCGTCGGTGTTATTGCTTGTCTATAAAAAATATGTTAAAATGCCCCTATATCATTGACATATGCCACTTTTTGTTGTATAATTTATTATTGAAATAAAGTGTATTGGAAGTGTTGAAAATGACTAAAATTGATATTTTTTCAGGCTTTTTGGGATCAGGAAAAACGACCTTGATAAAGAAGCTTATAAAAGAAGCTTATACAAACGAAAAGGTAGTGCTTATCGAAAACGAATTTGGCGAGATAGGCATCGACGGATCGTTCTTACGCGAGGCAGGTGTGGAAATCACCGAGATGAATTCGGGGTGTATCTGCTGCAGCCTGGTGGGTGATTTTGGCGTAGCCTTGGGAAAGGTCCTTGACGAGTTTGCACCCGACAGAATTGTTATAGAGCCGTCGGGCGTTGGTAAGCTGAGCGATGTAATAAAGGCTGTCGAATCTGTTGCATCAGAAAAGGCAGTTTTGAATTCATATACAACTGTTGTTGATGTAAACAAGTGTAAGATGTATATGAAGAATTTTGGTGAATTCTTCAACAACCAGATCGAATGTGCGGCTACCATTATACTCAGCCATACACAGACCTCCACTCAGGATAAAATAGAGGCGTGCATAAAGGCTTTGAGGGAGCACAACGATGAGGCGATCATAGTCACTACCGACTGGGATGCGCTTTCGGGAGAGGCTATTCTCGGAGCTATCGAGGGCAGGGGTGGAATAAAGGAAGAAATTCACTCGCTTGAGTGTGAGCATATGCATGAGCATCACGGTGAAAAGTGTACATGCGGACACCACCATGACCACGACCACGAGCATCACCATGAGCACGAGCATCACCATGAGCACGAGCATCACCATGAGCATGAGCATCATGGACATGAGCATTCCGAGGAATGTACGTGCGGATGCCACCATGACCATGACCATGACCACGAGCATCACCATCATCACGCAGATGACATATTTTCAAGCTGGGGCGTAGAAACCGCCAAAAAATATTCGGCAGAACAGATAAAATCCATTCTCGACAAGTTCACACATCACGAAGAGTTTGGCATCGTGCTCAGAGCAAAAGGTATAGTAGAGGGCGTCGATGGTGACTGGATATACTTCGATTACGTGCCCGGAGAACCCGATGTCAGAAACGGAAGAGCCGATGTGTGTGGAAAAATTTGTGTTATCGGCTCGAAGCTTGACGAAGATAAAATTTCAGAGCTGTTTGACATTTAAGGAGAAATGATGGATATTCCGATTTATTTGTTTACCGGATTCCTTGAGTCCGGAAAAACGCGCCTTATACAAGAAACACTTCAGGATCGCGCTTTTAATGATGGACGAGAAAATATGCTCGTCATTCTGTGTGAGGAGGGCGAGGAGGAGTTTTCTCCCTTTTCTTGCGCAAATGATGGCAAGAACCTTGCAATAGAGTATATTTCACGAATAGAGCAGATAAATCCTGACAAGCTTTCAGCTTTGCAGAGAAAACATGGTGCTACCCGCATAATTGTCGAGTACAATGGAATGTGGCAGATAGATGCCTTTTATCAGGCTCTGCCTGAAAATTTCCTCGTGTATCAAGAGTTTTTACTTGTTGATGCTACCACGTTTTTTGCATACAACAACAACATGAGGAGCCTTGTTTTTGACAAGCTCAACGGATGCGAAATGGTAGTGTTTAATCGCTTCAAGCCTGAATACGACAAGCTTGAGTTTCATAAAATAGCACGAGCTATAAACAGAAACGTTAATATCGCCTACGAATATGTTGATGGCAGAATAGAATATGACGACATCGAAGACCCCTTGCCCTTTGACGTGAATGCAGATGTTATAGAAATAAACGACGATGATTACGCTATATGGTATCGTGATTTGGTAGAGGGGTTTGAAAAATACGATGGTAAAACTGTAATTTTCAGAGGCATTGTCGCACGCGATGACAGACTTGACGAAAATTCTTTCGTGCTCGGTCGTCATGTTATGACTTGTTGTGCTGACGACATTTTCTTTAAGGGTATTATAAGCGTAGATAAGAAAAAATGTCCTCTCAAAACGAAGGACTGGATAAAAATAACGGCTAAGGTTTCGATAAGATCGCATAAGATGTATCGCACAAAAGGTCCTATACTCGACGTTATAGGCTATGAACTTACATCTGCGCCCGAAAAAGAGGTCGCTACTTTTTAAATCAAGAGGTTATAAAATGTATCAGATAGTTTCTAAAAAAGTATTAAACCCTACGGTTACTGCAATGGATGTATATGCGCCGTTTGTGGCTAAAAAAGCAGAGCCAGGGCAATTTATAATCCTGCGAGTAAACGAAGATGGCGAGAGAATACCGCTCACCATCGCCGACTTTGACAGAGAAAAGGGCACTGTAAAAATTATTTTTCAGATAGTTGGCGCAACTACAGAAAAGCTCAACCAAAAGGAAAGCGGAGATTATATCTCCGACTTTGTAGGCCCTCTTGGACGAGCAACAAACACAGACGGAAAGAAGAAGGTCGCCATCGTTGGAGGTGGCGTTGGATGTGCTATTGCATATCCTGTAGCTAAAAAATTCCATTCGCTCGGTACAGAGGTCCATTCTATCGTTGGCTTCAGAAGTAAGGAGCTTGTTATCCTTGAGGATGAATTTAAAGAGTCGAGTGACAAGTTTGTGCTTATGACCGATGATGGTAGCGCAGGAAAGCGTGGCTTGGTTACCGATGCACTCAAGGAGCTGATCGAAGGTGGCGAAAAGTATGATGAGGTAATCACCATTGGACCTTTGATAATGATGAAATTCGTGTGTAAATTGACGGCAGAATATAACATTAAGACCATCGCGAGCATGAATCCTATTATGATAGATGGTACAGGAATGTGTGGTGGATGCCGACTTACTGTCGGTGGCAAGACTGTGTTTGCTTGTGTTGACGGGCCTGAATTTGACGGACATCAGATAGATTTTGATGAAGCCATGAAGCGCTCAAGCATGTATCGTGACTTTGAGAGAAAGGCGCACGATGATGCGTGTAATCTTTTCAAGGAGATGAGAAACGATGGCTAATATGTCTAACACTAAAAACCCTATGCCTACGCAAGCACCGGATGTGAGAAACAAAAATTTCTCCGAGGTCGCTCTGGGATATACCGAGGAACAGGCTATAGATGAAGCAAAGCGTTGCCTTAATTGCAAAAACAAGCCCTGTGTTTCCGGTTGTCCTGTTCAGATAAGAATACCCGATTTTATAAGCGCCGTCGCAAACGGAGAGTTTGACAGAGCCTATGATATTATTTCTGAGTCAAGCTCTTTGCCTGCAGTGTGTGGAAGAGTATGTCCTCAGGAGCTTCAATGTGAACGCTATTGTGTAAGAGGCATCAAGGGTGAGCCTGTAGCTATAGGGAGACTCGAGCGCTTTGTTGCCGACTATCATAATGCAAAAGAAGCTGCAGAAACACCTACAATTGAACAAAACGGACATATGGTGGCTGTCGTTGGTTCAGGACCTGCAGGTCTCGCGTGTGCAGCCGACCTTGCAAGACGTGGATATAAGGTTACTATATTTGAGGCACTGCACGTTGCAGGTGGCGTTCTTGTGTATGGAATTCCTGAATTCAGGCTGCCGAAGGACATAGTCAGAAAAGAGATAGAAACTCTCAAGAGCTTAGGCGTTGAAATTGCTACAAATATGGTTATAGGAAAGGTAATTTCAATAGACGAGCTTATGGATGAAATGGGCTACGAGGCTGTGTTTATAGGAAGCGGAGCTGGCCTGCCAAAATTTATGAATATCCCCGGTGAAAACCTTAAGGGCGTATATTCAGCAAATGAATTCCTCACACGTGTAAATCTCATGAAAGCGTATAGAGAGGATAGCGAAACCCCTGTTTACAGAGCAAAAAACGTGGCTGTAGTAGGCGGCGGAAACGTCGCTATGGATGCAGCGCGCTCTGCAAAAAGACTTGGCGCAGAAAACGTATATATCGTTTACAGGCGCTCTGAAGCGGAGCTTCCTGCACGTTTAGAGGAGGTCGAGCATGCAAAGGAAGAGGATATAATCTTTCGCTTGCTCACAAATCCTATAGAGATTTTAGGTGACGAAAACGGATACACAACAGGGATTAAATGTGTAGAAATGGTTTTGGGCGAGCCTGACGAGTCGGGCAGGCGCAGACCTGTGGAAAAAGAGGGAAGCGACTTTGTAATTGACGTAGACTGTGTCATCATGTCGATAGGAACATCGCCAAACCCCCTTATAAAGTCTACGACTGAAGGACTCAAGACACAGAAGTGGGGAGGAATTATAGCCGATGAGGCTACCGGAGCAACCTCTCGCAAGGGTGTTTTCGCAGGTGGAGACGCCGTGACAGGCGCTGCGACAGTCATACTTGCTATGGGGGCAGGAAAAAACGCCGCCAAGGCCATAGATGACTACATAATGAGCAAATAAACGAAAAAATAAAAAGCAGAACAGCCGTTCTGCTTTTTATTTTGTATAATTTTATGTAGCTTATGCCAAGGATTTGAGTGTCTTTTCGAGCCATTCGGAAACCATAGCCTTTTCCTCGTCGCTTACTTTCTTGGCAAACTTGAAAGGAAGACCGCCGTTGATGTAGAGGACATCCTCGCAAACATGAGAGCCTGCGCCCTTAACGAGATCGATGAGATACTGAGCCTTTTCGGGTGTACCATCGATGATAAATGCTATGTTCTGAGCCTGAGACTTGTTGAGATTCTTGCAGAAGATTTCTACGGCTGTAGAGTACTTTGCAGCAGCTGTAGCTACAATGATAACAATTCTTTCGGTTTCGCAAGGGTAAGCAGGGGGAATAATGTCAGCCTTGTAGTTGGACTTTTCGGCAGAGATGGTATCTGCGATTGTGAGAAGCTTACCTTTGTTTGTTGCGGTGAGTACGCGCATTTTCATTTTCATTTTGTTTTCCTCCTAAAAACTGTAGCTTTAGCAGCACAGTCGTTTTTAATATTGATTGAAACGCTATAGAGCTTGATTTTTGCCAAAAAAGCTAAAATCACACCAAAACACCCTGAAAAACCCGCTTTTCTATACACCAAATTATACAAAATTTGCATTTTGTATAATTATTTGGATAGAGATGCGAAAAAAAGTGTTTATGCCCTACAATTCATACAACATTTATATTTTATCGCAAATGCCCGTTTTTGTCAATACTTACAAACAAAAATATACAATAATATAGCTACCTGTGCAAATTATTTAATCTATGGTATTGAAAAACGCTTTCAAATTTGCTATTATATTTGTAGTAATTACAATATGTAAAAGCACTTCTTCTTGGACAGGTACTTTTTGCGAGTTGCTTCCCCGCCTCTTATGTGGCGTTCGGATTTATTCTTTTCGAGGACTTCCTTCACGCGTGCGTAAAGTGTGGGATTTATGTCCTTTAAGCATATCGTGACGTCCTTATGTACTGTGCTTTTGCTTACGTTGAATTTTTGTGCGACTCCTCTTACAGTTTCGTTGTTTTTTACTAAATATTCGGCGAGAATTTCACAGCGCTCCTTGCTGTTTGTGTATTTCATAAATATATCTACCCTCCGCAAAGTTTATACTATATCCCTAATATATGAAAGGTTTTTCGTAACAATGCAAAAAGAAGCAGATAAATTTGTCGCATCTAACATTATAGAAGGCATGACTTCTATAAGAGCGGTTTTGGAGGCGCAATCTGATAAATATAACACCAACAACAGAAAAATAGAAAAAATACTGTATGATGCTGAAAGATACAGTAAAATATACAAGGAAGTCAATTATTTGAAAGCAAAAGGCTATGTGCTTGGCTACGAGGTCGTGGAATCAAATGAGGATGAAATATCTTCCCTTTGCCTCGGAAACACACACGGGGGCATTGTGGCTTTGTGTAGCGCGCGAGATATCCCTTGCCTTGATAAATGTATAGAAAACATAAAAAAAGACGGATTTTACGTCATGATACAAGGTGTTGAAGATCCATACAATTTTGGCTATGCGCTCCGCTCTCTTTATTCCTGTGGCGCACAAGGTGTGATACTTCCCCAAAGAAACTGGATGAGTGCAGCAGGAGTTGTCTGTCGCTCATCAGCAGGAGCTTCTGAGCTTTTTGACATATATACCTGCGACGCCACTGTGGCAGCAGATATATTCAAAAGCTTGGGATACAAGGTGGTCTGCGCAGACATCGACACCGACGCCGACCTTCACAAAAGCGACCTCGAATTTCCTGTTTTTCTTATAGTAGGAGGCGAAAAACGAGGAATTTCTCGTGCCTTGCTTGAAAAGGCGGATGTTGTAGTAAAAATTCCCTATTCAAGAGAGTTTAACGCTTCCCTGTCCGCTGCTTCAGCCGCTACTATAATGGGATATGAAATAATGCGACAAAACCTAAAATAAAACAAAAAACTGCCTGAAAAGGCAGTTTTTTTGTTTTATATAACCGTAATATCAATATCTGATAAAATAATATGAAAGCACGATAATTCCCAATGCTATTCTGTACCAGCCAAAGCATTCGAAGCTGTGCTTCTTTACAAAGTCTATAAGGAACTTTATAGAAATAACGGACACAACGAATGCGACGATAACGGAAACAAGCAAAATGAGAAGCTCATTTGCTGAAATTGTATTCCCCTCTGAAAAGAATTTCAACACCTTGAGGAGCGATGCGCCAAGCATGATAGGGATCGCCATAAAGAATGAAAACTCTGATGCCGCCACTCTTGAAACTCGGCAAAGGATACCTCCTATTATTGTAGAGCCTGAGCGTGATGTTCCGGGGATGAGAGACAACACCTGGAAGCATCCGATGGCGAGCGCATCCTTATAGGTGATTTCATCTACGGTTTGAATTTTTGGCTGCAAAGCATTGTTTTTTCTGCGCAGGCGTTCAATTAAAATAAATGCTACACCATAAACTATCAAAGCGATCGCAACTACTATGAAGTTGTAAAAGTTGTCGTCAAACCAGTCGTCAAGTGCAAAGCCTATCAATGCGGCAGGAACCACGCCTATCAGCACTTTTACCCACAAATTTATGGTTTGTTTGCGTTCTGCCGTTGTTTTTGATCGGGAAAATGGGTTTAGCTTGTTGAAATACAGGACAAGAACGGCAAGAATTGAGCCGAGCTGAATGACTACCATGAACATTTCCATAAAGGCTTCGCTTGCCTTGAATTTCAAAAACTCGTCTACGAGTATCATATGTCCTGTACTACTTACAGGCAGCCATTCTGTTATTCCCTGAACTATTCCAAGAAAAATTGATTTTAAAAATTCAATAAACATCTGCTCGATCATCCTGCAGAACGGATGATATCTCCTTCCTTGACCTCGTGCGTCATCTTCATATAGAATTTCATCTGCGCGTGAGGTGCACTCTCAATAGGTTCGTGGTTTTCGTTGTAGAGCTCTATTACTGTCATTGCCTCTCCTACCCTTGCAGGTGTCAGCAATTCAATAGAGTCGTTTAAGGATACCTTGTTTCGTTGTATCATAAGAGCCTCGCCTGTCTCTGCATTATATGACAAAACTGTCGCAAGATATGATTTTTCTCTCAGGTAACCTGTATCGCTGCAAACCTTTGCTTCTTCTTCGGATCTGTCAAAGAAATATCCTGTGGAGTATTCTCTGTGACTGACGCTTTCAAGCTCTCTCAGCCACAGGGGATTATATGTGTAATTCCCCTTTTCATATTCGGTGATAGCCATTCTGTAAGCGTTGGTTACTACAGCTGTATAGTAAGCGCTTTTCATTCTGCCTTCGATTTTGAAGCTGTTTATGCCACTTTCCATAAGCTCGGGAATGTGATCTATCATACACATATCCTTTGAGCTCATTATAAATGTCTCGCCGTTTATCTCTCTGACGGGTATCGGAATGTCAGGGCGCTTTTCTTCTATAAGGTCAAATTCGCGCTCTACTATCTTGTAATTCCATCTGCATGGCTGAGCGCACATTCCTCTGTTGGCATCTCGGTTTATAAGATAGTTTGAAAGCAGACATCTGCCGCTATAGGAAACACACATGGAGCCGTGAATAAATGCTTCAAGCTCTATTTCAGGCGAGATATTCTTCCTTATCATCTTGATTTCTTCAAGTGTGAGCTCTCGTGCGAGCACTATTCTCTTTGCGCCAAGTCTGTGCCACTCCTCACATGCGGCGGAGCTGACTGTATTTGCCTGTGTTGATATGTGAATTTCAATGTCGGGAAGTATTCTTTTTGCCACCGACATAACGCCTATATCTGCAATTATCAGCGCGTCAAAGCCCACGTTCTTTATGTCTGAAAAATACTTTTCAAGCAAAGGATAATCGTGCTCACGTATCATTGTATTTACTGTAAGATATACCTTGACATTTCTCTTGTGTGCGTATTCTACCGCCTCTTTCATCTCGTCTAAAGTGAAATTGTCGGCGGCGGCGCGCATTCCGAAGATTTGTCCTGCCATGTATACGGCATCTGCGCCGTACAGTATAGCGGCTTTCAGTTTTTCAAAATTTCCTGCTGGAGAAAGAAGTTCTGCCATTGTTTTTCCTCTGTTATTTGAAAGATGTTTGGCTGATATGCTTTGTTTACTTTATAATTATAGCATATCAGCCACGTTACTTCAATATGTTTGGTTATATTTTGTCTTTGATTTTTTCATTTGGTATAGCGTAGAGATTTATTTCCCACGCGGGATAACAAGCCTTTCTTCTCAAATAGAAAGAGTAGTCCGAGAGTGCGTCGTTGAGGTAGTTCAAAAGTGAGAAAATATCTTCGCTTTTGTGGTAAGCAGAAACGAGCAGACAAGGTCTTGCTGATAAAATCGTTTTTGCGCTTCCCTTCAGCGCCTCCATTTCAGCGCCCTCTACGTCATATTTTATATAGTCAGGTTTTTTTGTTATCCTGCTGTCGAGAGCAGAAATACACACCTTTACCGACTGGCTTTCAAAAGATGCGTTTGAGAGTGAGGAATTTCTGTTATTGCTACTTGAAAAGCTTGATTCTCCGTCTTTGCTCCACAATGCACTTTCAAATATAGTGAGCTTGCAAGATGTAAGCTCGTCTGCTAATTTTCTAAGCTTTTTACAGTTTTTTGGATCGGGCTCAAAGGCAAAAAGCTCCTTCAAGCGAGGGAAATACGAAATCATTTCTTTTGCAGTATCGCCATTGTAAGCTCCTGCATCTACAGCACACTCTATTTCCTCGCAATTCAACAAAGCGTACATTTCGTCATTTGTAGAGGTGAATTGCTCAAGATACTTGACCTCTGCTGTGAGTTTGTAGTTTACAATTGAGGCAAAGAGGTTTCTGGAGTACTCGTCTGACAGGGTGTCGTACGCCGTTTTGATTTTTTCATAATGAGCGTTGTAAAATTCTGATGTAAAATATTCCTCGTTGACTACCGGCATATCGGGTACGTAAAGCTCGTAGCTTTTTTCGATGTCGGAAATGGTTTTCATTACATCCGGTATTCTTGTCGCAAAGGAAACGAGTATTATAAAGTCCTTATATTTTTCTTTTGCCTCGGAAAAGGACAAAACTCTTTTGCCTTGGAAGGAGTGACCCCGCACAAATCCGTCGCTTGCGAAAAAGTCCGAGACTTCTCTGCCAATGCGCGCAAGCTGAGCTATCAGCTTGTCAGCTCCGTTTCCCATTCCGTACACGAGTATGGGGGTGCTTGATTTTGAAATTTTCTTCCAGATATCTTCTTCTGCCGGATATTTTGGCAGACAAATGCTTTTTGACATAGCTTCTCCTGTGAATTATTTGCTCGTTATAGAGAAAAACAGCCGCTGTAGACCAGCGGCTGATTCTCTGTAAAAGTACTAAAATTAGATCTTTTCCTTAACCTTAGCGCTCTTACCAACTCTGTCACGAAGATAATAAAGCTTCGCACGGCGAACCTTACCGGAACGCACTACTTCAACCTTCTCAACGTTGGGAGAATGAAGGGGGAATGTCTTCTCGATACCACAACCGTAAGAAACGCGTCTTACTGTGAAGGTCTCGGAAATACCGCCGTTATGCTTTGCGATAACTGTTCCTTCAAAAAGCTGAATTCTTTCTCTTGCGCCCTCTTTGATCTTATTGTGAACCTTTACAGTATCACCGATCTCGAACTGAGGTACGTCTTTCTTAAGTTGCTCACTTACAAAAGCCTGAATCTTTTCCATTTGAGGCTCCTCCTTACCTAGACATTCGTACGGAGCATATCGCAGAGGAATGTCGTTTTTAATGTTGATGGACAAACAAGTCCGCAAACATAGGGATTATATCATATCTATCAGGAAAAATCAATACATTTTTGAAATATTTTTGAATTTTTTCTGATATTTTTTGTGTTTTGAATTATTTTGACTTATTTTATAACTTAATTTTATGTTTTGTTATTGTAAAATCGATTATATTATGTTATAATAACATATTGTATAAACATTAAACTTTTCAAGAGAAGGTAGGAAGTATATTTTGAAGTATTTAATCATAGTATATGACGGAATGGCGGATAGAAAAATCCCCGCACTTGGAAACAAAACTCCTATGGAGGTAGCTAAAAAGCCTAATATGGATCGTCTTGCAGAGGTCTCACTTTGCGGCACTGTGTCAAATGTGCCTCAGGGTATGGTGCCTGAAAGCGATACGGCAAATCTGGCTATAATGTCATATGATCCTAAGGTATATTCAAAGGGGCGCTCTCCTCTCGAGGCTGTGAGCATGGGGCTTACAATGCAGCCTGATGAAACTGCTTACAGATGCAACCTCGTTACACTTTCAGACGACGAGGACTATGATAACAAGATAATTCTCGATCACAGCTCTGACGAAATTACGACAGAAGAGGCAGACGTGCTTATAAAGGCTCTTGAGGAAAAGCTCGGAAATGAAAACAGACATTTCTATACGGGCGTGAGCTATCGACATTGCCTTTTGTGGAAGAATTCCAGCGATACGTACAACTTCGCACGCCCTCATGATATTCTTGAACGTTGCATAAAGGAATATCTTCCAAGTGGCGATGAGGGCGCGCCCTTCTATCAGCTGATGCGAGATAGTTATGATGTACTTGCAAATCACCCTGTCAATATAGAAAGACGTAAAAACGGAAAGAGAGTGGCAAACTCCGCATGGCTCTGGAGCCCTGGTAAAAAGCCGGCGCTTCCCTCATTCAAGGAAAAGTGGGGACTTGATGCGTCTGTTATTTCTGCTGTTGATCTTATCAAGGGTATTGCTCTCTGTGCAGGCATGGAATCCATCGACGTAGAAGGCGCGACAGGAAACGTTCATACAAATTACAAGGGCAAGGCTGATGCCGCTATAGACGCTTTCAAGCGTGGTAAGGATCTCGTTTATATCCACGTTGAAGCGCCCGACGAGTGTGGTCATCGCGCAGAAATAGAAAACAAGGTGCTCTCTATAGAGTACATAGATGAGAAGATTCTCAAGCCTCTTTATGAGTACTTGTCCGAGTGTGGCGAGGATTTCAAGATAATGGCTCTTCCCGACCACCCTACGCCCATAGAGATACGTACGCACAGTATGGAGCCTGTGCCCTTTATGATCTACTCCTCAAACGAAAAATTTTCAGGAGTTGACACGCTTACAGAGGATACGGCAGCTTCTTGTGGTAACTATGTGGCAGATGGAACTCTTCTCATGAATATGCTGGTAAACGGCAAATAAAAATAAAGGGAGACATATATGTCCGTGATAAACGGCGCAAAGCGCGATAATTCAAACGAGGCAAAGAAAATCCAGCGAATTGGCAGCGTGTTTGAGTTTGTCGAGCTTATTGCAATAAGTCTTGGAATAATATTCTTCATTTCGATATTTTTTGTCCGTCATTCTCTCGTTGTCGGGGGCTCGATGGACAAAACACTTGCAAACGGAGACCATCTTCTGATAAGCAGCTTTATGTATTCCCCTTCGGTGGGCGATATAGTTGTGTGTCAGGTGTCTGACGAGCAGCAAGAATCTCGCCCGCGCGAGCTGTCACCCAAGGAGGCTATAATTAAAAGAATAGTGGCCCTTGGCGGCGACAGAGTGAGAATTGAAAACGGAACTGTATTTGTAAACGACGTCGCAATGGTCGAGGACTACAAGTATTCTGACGGCTTGGACTGGGCATCGGATATGGAGGAGATTACAGTTTCTGACGGATGTGTCTTTGTTTTGGGGGATCATAGAAACAGCTCGCTCGACAGCAGATATATCGGTGAAATTGACGAACGCTTGATTTTGGGAAAGGCTATATTGAGAATTGCACCGCTCTCGAAATTTGGAAGCCTATATGATAAGGAGTAAAAATGCCATCTAACGTAATTCAGTGGTTCCCTGGGCATATGGCGAAAACTCGCCGCATGATACAGGAGAACTTGTCTCAGGTAGATATAGTTTTCGAGGTGCTTGATGCGAGAATTCCTTTAAGCTCGAGAAATCCCGAAATAGCCAAGCTTGTCGGAACAAAGCCTATTCTTACGTTTTTAAACAAAACAGATCTTGCGGACCCGTCTTTGACTTCCCTTTGGTGCGATTACTATACCAAGCAAAATAATCGCTGTATCGCGATAGATTGCGCCTCTGGAAAGGGCGTGGATAAAATATCCGATACGGTAAAGGATATTCTCTCGGAAAAATTAGAGAGATACCAAAATAAAGGTATGACGGGCAAGAAGCTGCGCGCAATGGTCGTGGGAATTCCAAACGTAGGAAAGTCCTCGCTCATAAACAAGCTCTCCGGCTCTAAAAAGGCGAAGGTCGAAAACCGCCCCGGCGTTACTCTGGACAAGCAATGGGTGAGCACATCAATAGGTGTCGACCTTATGGATATGCCCGGAGTTTTGTGGCCGAAATTCGACGATCAGGTGGTGGGTGAGAATCTCGCCATCACAGGTGCGATAAAGGATCAAATACTCGATATTGAAGAAATAGCGATGATACTGTGCGCACGCCTGCGTGATATGTATCCTCTGTTGCTCAAGGAGCGATACAAGATAGACGATGATGCACTTTCACTCGATGCCTACGACTTGTTTGAGGCGATAGGTAGAAAGCGAGGAATGCTTGTCAGCGGTGGCGATGTGAATTCAAGAAGAACGGCAGAAATGCTCTTGAACGAATTCAGGAGCGCTACTGTGGGTAGAATCACCCTCGAAAAGCCAAAGAGGTAAGGAGATAAAATGCCAAGCTTTGAACACGAGCACGCCCTTGCTCTGAAGGGGTATCAATATATTTGTGGAATAGATGAAGCAGGCAGGGGTCCTCTTTCAGGACCTGTCGTTGCAGCGGCTTGCATACTTCCCTTCGATCTGGTTATTGACGACTTGAACGACTCAAAAAAGCTGACAGAGAAAAAACGAGAAAAGCTATTCGACGTAATAAAGGAAAATGCAATTACATACGGCATAGGAATGGCGTCGCCTGAGGAAATAGATAGCATCAATATCTTAAATGCGACTATGCTCGCTATGCACAGAGCGCTTGAACAGCTTGCGCCCTCTGCTGATTTTGCGCTGATAGACGGAAATGTTTCAAGAGGGTTTATCATACCTACACAAACGCTTGTAAAGGGAGACTCCATATCCTGCTCGATAGCGGCGGCGAGCATTCTCGCCAAGGTAACTCGAGACAGAATATGCCTTGAGGACGCTATAAAATATCCCGAATACAATTTTTCAAAGCATAAGGGGTATTCAACCAAGGAGCATATGGAGGCCGTTATGAAGTATGGCCCCTGCCCCATACACAGAAAAAGCTTTTTGAAGTTTTTGAACAATGATAAGAATTCTTGACCTTTTCAAAAAGAAAGACAAGTCTCCCTCCTTTACAAAGCTTGTAGGTGATTTCGGAGAGTGCGAGGCGGCGAAGTTTTTGAGAAAAAACGGCTACAAAATCCTTGAACGTAACTACGTTGCGCTCGGCAAGGAAATTGATATAATAGCGAAAAACAAGGATTTCTTAGTGTTTTGTGAGGTTAAAACTCGAAAAACAAACGAAAATCTTGTGAAAAAATATGGCAGACCGAGAGATGCAGTCAACAAAGAAAAGCAAATGCATATATCGAGTGCCGCAAGGTACTATCTTGCAAAAAACAAAACCGACAAAAAAATTCGCTTTGATGTTATCGAGGTTTTCCTCGAAAATCAAGACGAAAACAAAACGGCAGATATAGTACATATCTGCGATGCATTCAGAGTGTAAAATATTAAAATAAAGGATATAGCTATGAACTACAGAAGTACAAGATGCACAAATGATTCAGGAGTCGCTTCCGCGGTAGCGATCAAAAACGGACTTGCGCCCGACGGAGGCTTGTATATGCCCGAAAGCATACCTCATTTCAGCGAGAAGGACATTAAGTCGCTCATTGATAAAACGTATGCAGAGAGAGCTGCTTTCGTTATGGGAGCTTTCCTTTCCGACTATACATACGACGAGCTTTTGTCAGACTGCGAGATCTCTTATGGCGAGGATCGCTTCCCTGGTGGAGCTGCTCCTATACACAATATTGACGGAAACGTATATTCCCTTGAACTTTGGCATGGTCCTACATGCGCATTCAAGGATATGGCGCTCCAGATAATGCCGAGATTGCTTTCTCGCGCTTTGGTAAAAACGGAAGAAAAAAGGACAGCTATGATCCTTGTAGCGACCTCCGGTGACACAGGTAAGGCGGCACTCGAGGGATACAAGGACGTAGACGGAATCAAGATAAAGGTATTCTACCCTGTAGATGGTGTCAGCCGTGTACAAAAGCTCCAGATGGCTACTCAGGAGGGCTCCAACGTAGACGTGTGCGCTATTTATGGAAACTTTGACGATGCGCAGAATGGCGTCAAGAGAATATTCTCTGACAAGGAATTCAAGCAGGAGCTTGACTCAGAGGGCATCTTCCTCTCCAGCGCTAACTCGATAAACTGGGGCAGACTTGTTCCTCAGGTGGTTTACTATGTATCTGCATACTGTGATATGGTGAAAGCGGGCGAAATAAAATTCGGTGAAGAAATTGATGTATGCGTTCCTACCGGAAACTTCGGAAACATATTTGCCGCTTATATCGCAAAGCTGGCGGGCCTTCCAATATGCAAACTTATATGCGCATCGAACAAGAATAACATTTTGACAGACTTTCTCCAGAGTGGAAGCTATGATAGAAATCGCAGCTTCTATACTACTATCTCGCCCTCTATGGATATATTGATTTCAAGCAATCTTGAAAGGCTTTTGTATCTTGTTTGCGGAAGTGAGAAAACCGCATACTACATGAACGAGCTTTCCAAAAACGGAAAATATTCATTGGCAGACGACGAGCTCGCCAAAATCAAGGAGAACTTCATCGGATATTTCACAGATGAAGATGAGACGAAGAACACTATCTGTGACACGTTCTCAAGGCTTGATTATCTGATAGATACACATACATCTGTTGGCTATAGCGCCGCTAAACAGTACATTAAGGAAAATGGTGCAAAGAGAAAGATCGTTCTCGCTTCTACTGCCAGCCCCTTCAAGTTTGCATGTGATGTCTACGAGGCGCTTAACGGCGAAAAGGCGAGCGATGAGCTTTTGGCGCTTGATTTGCTTTCTGCGCAGACAAAGTGGGAAATTCCTGCACCTATTAAAAACATCGGTAGTCGTACTGTAAGATTCTCCGCAGTATGTGATGCGAAGGATATGAAGGATACAGTTATCGAATTTGCAAAGAAATAAAAAATTAGTGAAAAAACACCACAAAAAACGTGGCAGATTACAAAGCAATATGTAAAACCTGCCATTTTGGCAGGCATAGATTATTTTGCTGAATTGCAGCCTTCGCCCTCGCACTCGTTCTTTGGTTTGAATGTGGCGCAAACTGTTTCACTACTGCTCTGGGCGTAGCTGGGGCCTACTGCGATGCATTCGGCGTGGCACTTGTTGTCCTTGTCATGATAAGTGCAATTGCAAACATCGCAAACAATTCCGCTAATTGCTTTTTTGTTCTGTTCCATGCTTAAACTCCTCGTAGTTTTTATAGTTCTTTGCGAACTAAATATATTTTAACTCAAATTATTTTTTATATTCATCGAACGGAGTATAATATGTCAGTATTTGTAATGGGGGATCTTCATTTATCCACCCTTGCCAGTACCAACAAATCTATGGAGGTATTTGGCAGACGCTGGTCCGGATACATCGATAAAATTTCAAAAAACTGGACATCAATAGTAAATTCGGACGATACAGTCATAGTGCCGGGCGATATTTCGTGGGCATTGAGCCTTGAGGAAGCCGAATCGGATTTGAAATTCATAAACGCTTTGCCGGGAAAGAAGATATTCTTAAAGGGTAATCACGATTTTTGGTGGTCTACACTCTCCAAAATGAACGCCTTTTTTGAAAAAAACGAAATCACTACAATAGACTTTCTGTACAACAATGCGCTAATAGTCGAGGATTTCATTCTGTGCGGAAGCAGAGGATGGTATCAGGACAACGACAACGAAAAGGCGCGTCAAGACAATAACTATGAAAAGATAATTGCCAGAGAGTGTATCAGGCTCAAATTGAGTCTTGATGAGGGGAAAAAATTTAAAGAGGAGCATACTGACAAGGAGCTGGTAGTTTTTATGCACTTCCCTCCCTTCTGGAACAGGTTCGAGTGTCGTGAGTTTATTGATATTTTGAAGGAATACGGAGTCAAGCGTTGCTATTTCGGTCACATACACGGAAATTACACAGCGCCGAGATATGTAGAGCACGAGGGTGTGGATTTCATAATTGTGTCGGCAGATTACCTTGAATTTGCCCCGCGATTGATTCTGCCACAATAAAAACTCACAAAAAATCAAAAATGCTGAATTTTGTTGCATTTATTTGTCATTTTTAATATTTATATCTTGACATTATTGAATTTGTGAGGTACAATATCATAGTGAATTAAAAATTAATATATGTATTCATTTTTTGGAGGAAAAACCAATGAGTTTTAAGAAAAAGGAAAAATTAAAGACCGAGAAAAATCTTTACACCATAGAGTTTTCTGTGGAGAAAGAGACATTTGATGCTGCGGTGAACAAGGTTTACGCTAAGGAAGTTAAGAAGATAAACGTTCCCGGCTTCAGAAAGGGTAAGGCACCTCGCAACATCATCGAAAAGATGTACGGCAAGGGCGTATTCTACGAAGAGGCAATAAACGAGTGCATTCCCGATGCATTTGAGGCAGCTCTCAAGGAGTCCAAGCTTGATATGGTAGGCAGACCTGAGTTCGACGTTGTTTCTATCGACGACGAGGGAGTTCTCCTTACAGCAAAGCTTTACGTGAAGCCTGACGTTAAGATCGAGGGCTATGCAGGCATCGAGGCTGCAAAGGATGTAAAGGAAGTTACTGACGAGGATATCGATGCAGAGCTTCTCCGTGTTCGTGAAAGAAACTCCAGAACAGTAGACGTTACAGATCGTGCAGCTGAAATGGACGATATTGCAAACATCGACTTCGACGGATATGTTGACGGCGTTGCATTTGACGGCGGAAAGAGCGAAGGCTTTGACCTCAAGCTCGGAAGCGGTCAGTTTATCCCCGGCTTCGAGGAGCAGATCGTAGGAAAGAACGCAGGCGAAGAGTTTGACGTAAACGTTACCTTCCCCGCTGAATACCATGCAGAAAATCTCGCAGGTAAGCCTGCAGTATTCAAGACAAAGCTCAACGCTATCAAGAAGGTAGAGCTTCCCGAGCTTGACGACGAGTTTGCAAAGGATGTTTCCGAATTCGATACTATTGCTGAATATAAAGCAGATATTAAGGCAAAAATCCAGGATAGAAACGAAAAGCAGGCAGATGCGGAGTTTGAGAACAAGCTTCTCGATGCTCTTATCGAAAAACTCAATGCAGATATTCCTGCCGCTATGTTTGATGCTGAAACTGAGAACTATGTTCGTGACTACGACAGCCGTCTCAGAATGCAGGGCCTTGACCTCTCTACTTACTTCAAGTATACAGGTATGAACCTTGATCAGCTTCGTGAGCAGCTTCGTCCTCAGGCTGAAAAGCAGGTTAAGGTAAGACTTGCTCTTGAAAAGATCGCTAAGCTCGAGGGTATCAAGGTTTACAAGAAGGACGTTGACGCTGAGTACACAAGAATTTCTGAGGCTTACAATGTTCCTGTAGATCAGGTTAAGGAAATGGTTGATGCAAAGAGCATTGAGGAAGATCTCAAGGTTAAGGCTGCTATGGACTTTGTAAAGGCCAATGCGGTTATCGCAAAATAATTTAAATACTGAATTTTACTACATTTAATAGGAGGTATGATATGGCGCTTGTACCAATGGTCATACAGGAAACAAATAAAGGCGAAAGGTCGTTTGATATTTACTCACGCCTTTTGAATGACCGAATTGTTTTTCTTGCAGACGAAGTAAATGATGCTACCGCTTCTCTTGTTGTTGCGCAGATGCTTTATCTTGAGGCGCAGGATCCCGATAAGGACATTTCGTTTTATATAAACAGTCCTGGAGGCTCTGTTTCAGCAGGCTTGGCAATTTATGACACAATGAATTTCATTAAGTGCGACGTATCTACCATTTGTATAGGAATGGCGGCAAGCATGGGCGCATTTTTGCTTGCGGCAGGTGCTAAAGGAAAGCGCTTGGCACTTCCCAACAGCGAGATTATGATCCACCAGCCTCTTGGTGGCACACGCGGTCAGGCTACCGACATCAAAATACATGCCGACCACATAATCAGAACAAGAGAAAAGCTCAATGCTATTCTCGCCGAAAGAACCGGTCAGCCCATCGATGTTATTAACAGAGATACAGAAAGAGACAACTTCCTTTCTGCCGATGAAGCTGCAAAGTATGGTCTTATCGATAAGGTAATAGAAAAAAGAATTTAAATTAGTTTTATGAAATGGGGCAAGTTTCTTGCCCTATTTCAATATTTTTATGAAGGTATAAATAATGGCAAACAATTCTGACAACAAAAACACTCCCTTTTGCGCCTTTTGCGGAAGAAACGAGCATCAGGTGATGTTCCTTATTCCCTCTATTACAGGCGTGTATATATGCGACGAGTGTGTCCACGAATGTGCGGATCTTATAGAGGAGCATATGCCCAAGAGCATGGAGGAAACAGGAGATTTTGACGCTCTGACTCTTGCCGACCTGCCGAAGCCGTCTGAGATAAAGAAAATACTAGACGAGCACGTAATAGGTCAGGACGAGGCGAAGACAGTCCTTTCGGTTTCTGTTTACAATCACTATAAGAGAATTTTGTCAAAGGAGTCAAAAAAAGACGAGGAAGGTGCTGCTCCCGATTTTGAAGGCGTGGAGATTCAAAAAAGCAATGTATTGCTCCTAGGCCCTACGGGTGTGGGAAAAACATATCTTGCTCAGACATTGGCAAAAACTCTTCGTGTCCCCTTTGCTATCGCTGACGCTACCACTCTTACAGAGGCAGGATACGTCGGCGAGGACGTAGAAAACATTTTGCTCAGACTTATACAAGCGGCAGATGGTGACGTCGCACTTGCTGAAAAAGGTATCATATACATCGACGAGATAGATAAGATATCGCGCAAGGGCGAAAACCGCTCTATCACTCGTGATGTATCGGGCGAGGGCGTTCAGCAGGCGCTTCTCAAAATTCTTGAGGGTACAGTTTCAAATGTGCCTCCACAGGGCGGACGAAAGCACCCCAACCAAGAGTTTATACAGATAAATACGGAGAACATTCTCTTTATCTGCGGTGGCGCATTTGACGGACTTGAAAAGATAATTGAAGCTCGCCAAGGCAGCTCGACCATAGGATTTGGCGGAGAAATTAAGGGGCAGAAGGAAAAACTCGCGCGCGGAATGTATAAGGATGTCATTTCCCACGATATCGTGAAATATGGACTTATCCCCGAGCTTGTCGGTCGTGTACCTGTAATAGTAGCTCTTGAAAATCTCGACGAGGAGGCGCTTGTCAGAATACTGAAGGAGCCTAAAAACTCGCTGTGCAGACAGTATGCAAAGCTGTTTTCATATGATGGTGTGGAGATCGAATTCGAGGACGATGCGCTCAAGGCCGTCGCAAGCCTTGCCATAAAGAGAAATATAGGTGCTCGAGGACTTCGTTCAATTCTTGAAAATCTCATGATAAAGCCTATGTATGAAATCCCTAGTCAGACAAATGTGAAAAAGATAATATTCACTAAAGACTTTGTAGAAGGAAATGCAAAACCGAAAATAATAAAGAAAACGGCAAAAAAAGCTTCCTCTGCTGCTGATAAAAAGACAACTGAATAAAGAAAAGCTATGGGCAACGCTTTTGCGAAAGTCCATAGCTTTTTTGTTTGATTTAGTCGATGTCCTCTAATACAGCTTCGGGAGCTACGTCGAGGAGCTTCGGGTTGAGAAGATAGCGCTTTACTATCTTAAATGCTGATGCATAGTAATAACCATCGCAAATTCTCTCATCAGTTACTGCTTTGAAAGTAACGAAGTGGCGCTTCTCTGCTTTTCCCTCATCGTTTATAACAACATCAGTAAACTTTTTGCCGAAAGAGAGGAATACAGGAAGATTTCCAAAGTCGTAGAGGTGATGGTATATAGCATTTATACCGAGAGAGCCCATGCTGGTTATGATAAACGAGCCGTGGAAGGGGCTGACCTTTGTCAAAGCCTTCGGGAGTATGTCAAAATAGTCCATGCATCTCAAGATGCCGACAGCGCATCTCAAAATAAGACCAGGTATTTTGATGAGAGCGCCTGCAGTTTTGTCAAAGTCGCTGTCTGCACTCAATGCATCTTCTGCCACCTTGGTGAACTTTTCATATACGTCGACTGCTGTATCTGTGGGTTCAAATTCTACCTTTATGGTAGTGTCAGGCGCTTCAATTGACATCTGCTTTTTTATGGTCATTACGCCTTCGATCTTGTTTCTTGAATAAATCTTTTGTCCTGCTACAAATCTATTTAATCCGGGACGAGTTGCAATGGCACGAACATAGGCCGCCAAGAAAATATGTAATATGCCCATATTTTTGTAGCCCTGTTGATGCTTTTCGCGAAGATAGCTCTCGATATTGGTAATATCTATAATATCTTCGAAGTGATTTTGCGAATCAGAACGGACCTTCATTATATAAGGCGTCATCTGGACCATCGGAGGAAGTGTGCGAACTCTTCTGCCGTCTCTTCTGTCACCAAAACGACGGCGGGTGTTTTTCTTTTCCATACAGTCATTTCCTTTGATTAAAAATACTTATGTCCTATTTTACCATATTATCGGAGTAAAATCAATAGCTTTGGCGTATTTTGTATTATCAAGGCGATTTGCAAAAATAAAAAAGACACAGAGACAAGGTCCTTGCCAACTCTCTGTGTCTTTTGTTCTGCTGATGAATTTTTTATTCGTCCTCAAAGAATTCACTTTCGAACATTTCTGTTTTGTCTTTTTTTCCTATTTCGTCTTTTGTTTCTTTTTCTCCTGTGCTTTGAGGCTCTTTCTCGTTTGCTTCATCATCTTTGCCTTGAAGCTCCTCTATATCCTCGTAGTCAAGCTCTTCGTCCTGCTTGTGTTCAAAACAAAAGGCGTTGAACTGCTTTCCGTCCTTTTTGTAGGTGATGCCGACATATTTTCCTTTTGTTATAGTGTCGGCGAAGAAAGGCAGAGACCAGCTTTTTTGGGTAGGCTCTTTTTCTATTGCACGATAGATATATTCTGCATCAGTTATATATATCTGATGTGGAAAGCTACGGTTATACTCTTTTACAAGTGCTATCTTTTTTAGTTTATCTTTGTTTTCTGCCAAAGAATAATATTCCTTTTCCTCGTCTTTTGATAGATCTACTACTCCGCCTGAATCTACGTCATAGTCCACTAAAACGTGAGAATTGCATATATTTCGAGGCGCAGTACCGCTTGCAAAATAGCCAACGCCCATTCTGTTCCCTCTGGGGTCACACTCACAGGTGGAGGTGTGGATTTTGCCGGAGTCCTTACAATACGTGCATTGTATAACTCCGTCTGCTATTCTGAAGTCCTCTATTTGCCTTGTGGTGTCACTCGTTACAACGTTGTGTACTTTTTTCATAACCTCGTCCCATACGTCGAGGTGAGTCTTCTTGATTTCGCCTATCGAATTATCTCGGTCGGGATAACCACACCAGATGCCCGCAGTATAATATGGCGTGTAGCCTATAAACCACCGGTCACGATCTTCTCCTGACGTTCCTGTTTTTCCTGCGGTATCGACTGTGTATTTTAAGGTAATGTCCTTGGCTGTGCCGTGACTTGTCACGTTTTGCAGCATTTGTGTCATTATTGAGGCATTTTGCTCGCTCCACACGCGCTCCTCTTGCGCTTCATTTTCCAAAATTAAGTTTCCGAGTGAGTCATAAACGGCAATATAAGACCTGCACTCTCTGTGATTTCCGTCGTAAAATGAGGTGTATGCGCTTGTCATTTCTCGCAAGGTAGCGCCGTAGCTCAACTGACCGAGCGCAAGTGGCGCAGATGCGAGGTCGGTGACTTTGTTTCCATTTTCATAGGCGCTCCTCACGATACTGCGAACACCGAGCTTGTTCACAAGGTAGGAATACGACCTCTCTGCACCAAGCATTGAATATACCTTTATAGCTACTGTGTTTTTTGAAAGTGTTAAGGCTGTGTTGATGTCGGTAAGGCCGCTGTAAATAGCGGGATAATTGTTAGGCCAAGGAGTCTTGCCATAAAAAGAAACAGGCGTGTCATCGATTACTGTGCCCCACGTGATAAGTCCCTCCTGTAATGCAGGACCGTAGACTGACAAGGGCTTTATCGAAGAACCAGGAGGCATTTTTGCCTCTGTTGCGTATGATAACACCCTGTCTGCCTCTTTTGCTCCTACAGCACCGACAACTCCAAGCAAATCTCCTGTTTTTGTGTCGATTACCGTCATAGCCATCTGCATTCCCCTCGCCCTACATTCATACGGAAAGTTCCATTCATTTGAAAAATAGGTGTCAAGAATGCCCTGCACGCGCTCGTCCATCAAGGTGTAGATTTTCAAGCCACCCGAATAAACTGTGCGATACGCCACTTCGTAGCTATAGCCCTTTGTTTCCATCAGGTCGGATATAACATCAGCCAAAACTGCTTCTGTGTACCATGAGTGAGGTGCTTGCTTTTTATCTTTTTTGTTCAACACTTCAAGCGGGGCATTGTATGCAATGGCAAAATCCTCATCGGAAATATATCCCTGCACTTTCATTTCGGACAGTATCAAATTTCTTCTTGCGAGGTTGTCTTCAGGGTTGCTTATAGGGTTGTAACGCGTGGGGGAGTTTGTTATAGCCGCAAGGCACACACATTCGACAAGAGTTAATTTTTCTACAGTTTTTCCAAAATAAGTTTCGGCAGCAGAGCCAACACCCACGCAGTTTTCTGACATAGGAATGATGTTCAGGTATAGTTCAAGGATTTCTTCTTTGGTGAAATTCTTTTCTATATTGATAGCTCGCAAAATCTCGCGAAGCTTTCGTGATGCGCTTATTTCCTTGTCGTTACTTATATTTTTTATAAGCTGCTGAGTTATGGTAGATCCGCCAAAACGCGAGTCAAAGTCAAAGACATAGTTCGCAACTGCCTTTCCTGTCCTTAGCCAGTCTACTCCTTTGTGCTCAAAAAAACGGCGATCCTCTATAGCAATAAATGCATTTTTTAAGTTTTGAGGGATATTATCATACGTACACCATATGCCGTTTTCCGCACCAAAAACTCTCTCGTTTTCTAATTCCTTTGGTATATACACTCTTCTGCCGATATTTAAAGTCTCGGAAATTGATGAATTTTCCGGTGCGTTGCAATATATCTTTGTGGTTTTTGAGCCTCTCGACATTGAAAAAAGCTCTACATCTGACGAGTAATCTATTTTTCTGCTTGTGCTTATCAAAATCACGGCACCGCTTATTACAGATATGACAAAAAGCGACAAAATAGAAATTCCTATCCTTGCAAAAATCCTTTTTGCAGTAGTTTTTTTATTCATTATATAGCAATATAGCACGATGCAAAAAAGCATCGCATTTTCCTCATAATAATTACATTATTATTTTGGTTCAAAAATGCGATGCGATTACTATTAATGATTGCCAAAAATGTTATTTATAAATAACTTTGTTGAGGTATAATCCTTCGGGAGGTGCGGTCATGCCTGCTTTTGTGCGTGATTTGCTCTCCAGCATCAAGGTGATATCCTCGGGAGAAAAATTACCAAATGCTACAGAAACAAGCGTGCCGACCATAATTCTAACCATATTGTAGAGAAATCCATCGGCAGAAACGCAAAATTCCACCTCGTCATTTACTCTCTTTACAGTAAAGCTGTATATTGTCCGCACCCTATCCTCGATATCCGAGTCGGTATTCATAAAGGCGGTAAAATCATGAGTCCCCAAGAAATTGTCAGCCGCTTTTTGCATTCTTCCGAGCGCTTCGTCGGTGATTTTTCTATACATTTCCCAAGAACGATTGTGGTAAAACGGATTGTTTACCTCGCCGTTATAGATTATATATTTGTATTCCTTGCTCCTTACATCATATCTTGGATGGAAGTCGTCATCGACCTCGCGCGCTTCGTACAATGAAAGGTCGCTCGGCAAATATATCGCAATTGCCTTTGGAATTTTTTCTGCAGGAATATGCGGAGCGAGGGGATCTGTCGGCTTGATAGTGATGCAGAACTCGTTTGCATGCACGCCACTATCTGTTCTGCTACATCCAGTCACGTTACATTCGGTGCCAAAGAGGCTGCGTGTGGCCTCGTTTAAAACGCCTTGTACTGTGCGCTTGTCGGGCTGCACCTGAAAACCACAAAAGTCCGTTCCTACATATCTTATTTTAGCAAAGTATTTCACGTTTCACCTCAAATAGTGTAGCCGATGTGTACATATCGGTTTATAAGCAAAACCAAAGCAATGAGAGCGACGAAAACAAACATAAACAAGAAGTCAATGCCCTTGAACTCCAGCTTTGTAAGTCGGGTTCTTCCCTTGCCACCTCTGTAGCAACGACATTCCATCGCCATTGCGAGATCCTCTGCACGCTTAAACGAGGAAACAAAAAGCGGGATAAGGATAGGTATCAGCGCCTTTGCACGCTTCACAAGGCTTCCGTTAGTAAAATCGGCGCCTCGTGCCTTTTGTGCGTTCATTATTTTGTCGGTTTCTTCTATAAGAGTGGGGATAAATCTCAGCGCTATAGACATCATCATTGCAAACTCGTGGACAGGCACCTTTATCTTTTTTAAAGGTGAAAACAAGGTCTCGATAGCATCAGTCAGCATAATGGGAGAGGTGGTGTATGAGACGAAAAGGCTGGTACCCATAACAAGAATGATGACTCGGATAGCCATATAAAAGGCTCTCCAGATGCCGTCCTCGTAGATTTCTATGAATTTAAAGTGGAAAATAGGCTCTGCATCTGATTTTGTCAGAAAAATGTTCAGAACCATTGTGAACAAGACGACAAAAACTATAGGCTTTAAGCCCTTGAGTATAGTTTTGTACGATATTCCGCTGAGCGATATAAAGGCAAATGTTGCTCCAAAAAGAAGCGCAAAGCAGAATATATTTCTTGCCGTAAAGATAGCAACGACAAAAAGAAATGTCATAATGAGCTTTGTGCGAGGATCAAGTCGGTGAAGGACGGATTTTCCGGGGAAAAATTGTCCCAAGGTGATGTCAGTCAGCATGGCTGCACCTCCTTGCCGATATATTTGAGAATAGCGTTTTTGACACCATCTACAGTATAAAGCTCTCCTGAAAGGTCAAATCCTGCATCCTTCAGGGACTCGGCGATATGAGCGATTTCGGGAATGTCAAGTCCGACCTGCGCAAGCTCCTTCGCTTTTGAAAAGACCTCACTTGTCGTACCGCTGAGCAGTACCTCAGAGTGATTCAAAACCACTATGTTGTCGCAGTATTTAGCCATATCCTCCATACTGTGACTTACGAGTATGACAGTTGCCTTGTGGGGGTTCTGATACTCTCTCAAGCGGGAAAGAATTTCTTCTCTTCCTCGGGGGTCAAGTCCGGCGGCAGGCTCATCAAGCACGAGCACATCGGGGCGCATTGCGACAATTCCGGCGATAGCGACACGCCTCTTTTGTCCGCCCGAAAGCTCAAAGGGAGATTTTTCATAAAAGGTTTTGTCTATGCCGACAAAATTTGCGGCAAACTCTACTCTTTGCTCTATCTCCTCCTCGGAAAGCTCCATATTTCTTAGGGCATATCCTATATCCAGCTTTACTGTGTCGTCGAAAAGCTGATATTCGGGATACTGCATGACAAGACCTACCTTGAAGCGAATATCTCGTATCTTCTTGGGGTCCTCCCATATATCCTTGCCATTGAAAAGGATCTTGCCCTCGTGAGGTCTGATAAGACCGTTCAGCATCTGCACAAGCGTGGATTTTCCCGAGCCTGTGTGGCCGATGAGCCCGGTTATCTTTCCTTCCTCAAAGCCGATATTTATGTTTTTGAGAGCGTCCATTTTGAAGGGGGTGCCTATGCCGTAAACATATGACACGCCTTGTAATTCAAGTATATTCATGCCTTTTTACACTCCTTCAAAAAATTTGCGAGTGCCTCGACACATTCATCTCTTGTTATACAGTCTGCAGGAAGCTCAAATCCGAGCATTCTCAATTCATGTATAAGCTCTGCGCCTTGTGGAGCTTCGAGACCTACGCCTCTGAGCTCGTCGATGCGGGAAAATACCTCTTTGGGAGTGCCGTCCATATAAACGTAGGAGTCGTTGATTACGATAACTCTGTCCGCTCTTACAGCTTCCTCCATATAATGAGTTATGTGAATTATGGTAATGCCCTGCTCACGATTGAGCTTTTCTATGGTGTCCATTACCTCTTTTCTTCCGTAGGGATCGAGCATTGCAGTGGCCTCGTCAAGAATTATGCACTGAGGCATCATGGCGATGACTCCTGCGATGGCGATTCTCTGCTTTTGTCCGCCCGAAAGCTTGTGAGGTGCATGCAAGGAATATTCAGACATTCCGACCAGAGCCAAAGCGTCATCTACTCTTTTTCTTATCTCCGAGCGCTCAACTCCGAGGTTTTCGGGACCGAAAGCTACGTCTTCCTCGACTACGTTTGCTACAAGCTGGTTGTCGGGATTCTGGAAGACCATTCCCACACGTCTGCGGACATCAAAGAGCGCATCCTCGTCGTTTTCGTCAATGGCGCTCAAATCCTTTCCGTCGAGTATGATTTTACCACCTGTGGGCAAAATTATCAAATTCAAAAGCTTGGCAAACGTGGATTTTCCTGAGCCGTTATGACCTAAGACTGCAACATATTCGCCACTTTTGATATCTATATTAACATCGTTTAATGCGGGTGAGGGTGATTTTTCATCATCCGTAGGATAACTGAAGCTCAAGTCTTCGGTTACAATAAATTTATCGTTTGACATTCAAAAAGCCTTTCTGACTTGAAAAGTGAATTTAATCAATAAAGGTGCAGCGCACACTACTACCGCAAGGGAGTGCCTGGCCACTTGAGGTGACAGGCAAACCGAGCTCGTCTGCTTCGCATTTTGTCTTGTAGCTTGCGCCTATTCTCAGCTGAGTGATGTATTTCATGGTTGACGCGGACAAGCCGGTTGTGTATGAATTGAGCAGGAAGAACAAGGGGCGATCGCTGAGAAGCTGCGCCACGAGTTTGACAAAATCGTCAATGCTTTCTTCCATTTTCCACACCTCGCCTGTAGGACCTCTGCCGTATGAGGGAGGGTCCATAATTATTGCGTCATATTTTTTGCCGCGGCGTATTTCTCGCTCAACGAATTTTTTACAGTCGTCTACAATATAGCGAATAGGAGCATCGGCGAGATTGTTAAGTCTTGCATTTTCTTTTGCAGACTCTACCATTCCCTTTGATGCATCGACATGACAAACGGATGCTCCTGCGTGAGCGCACGCTACAGTGGCCGCTCCTGTGTAGGCGAAGAGATTTAAAACTCTTATTTCTCTGCCCGAATTCTTTATAAGATCGTACATCCAGTCCCAGTTTGTAGCCTGCTCGGGAAAAATGCCCGTATGCTTGAAGCCCATGGGGCGAACACGAAATCTGAGATCTCTGTATTTTATTAGCCACTCGGGAGGAAGATCGTTTTTACTCCAGGCGCCGCCACCTGAACGAGAACGGGTGTAAATCGCATCTGCACGACGCCACATCTCATTCTTCTTTTCGGGATTCCATATAACCTGAGGGTCGGGACGGACAAGTGTGTATTTTCCCCATCTCTCAAGCCTGTCCCCACTTGATGTGTCGAGGATCTCATATTCTTTCCAGTTGTTACTTATCCACATATAAAAGTCCTTACTTGATGTATTTTGAAACTAATGATGCGCTTGACTGCGCATGACACATTGCAATAGCCAGAGCGTCTGCGGTATCATCCGGCTTCGGAGGCTTTGGCAGCTTTAAAAGTGATGTAACCATAGCGATCACCTGTTGCTTTTCTGCCTTTCCGTAGCCTACAACCGCCTGCTTTACCTGAAGTGGTGTATATTCGGCAATTTTAAGATTGTGCCGAAAGGCCGAAAGCAAAATTACTCCTCTCGCTTCGGCAACAGCGATAGCTGTCGTAGTATTCGTGTTGAAAAACAGCTCCTCTATCGCCATTTCGTCAGGGTGATGTTTTTCTATGATTTCCTTCATATCGTCGTATATCATAGAAAGTCGTAAATTCATATCCGTATGCGCAGGAGTTCTTATCGCACCACAGCTGACGGGGATAAAACTGTTTCCTACTTTATCAATAATGCCCCAGCCAACGATAGCAAACCCTGGATCTATTCCTAAAATCCTCATATGTCACCGCCAAGCAAATTTTATACCATTATACCTATTTTATCATATTATAACACACTTTTTCCAAATAGTCAAAGAATATATTGTTAAAATATTAAATTATATTATTACTATTTACATTTATTATGTGATATGGTATAATTATATATAAAAAATTCTATAATTACTGTATTACTTTCAAGGAGACGCAAATGAAATCGAAAGAAAAAGACGTTTGCCAAAAAACAGAAGAACTGTTCTCTGAAAATATAGAAGCGACGGAGCCCTCTGACGCCGAAAACAAAAACAAGAAAAGAGTGTCAGTTTTTGACAGAATAGACGACTATTTTGCAAAATACAACTACTCGTATTTAATATGGGCATTTTTTGTTCCTGCTATAATAATGCTCCTTATCTATATAAGAAAAGAAGTTTATCCGTTTGGAGAAAGCTCGGTGCTTGTGCTTGATCTCAACGGACAGTATGTACAATACTTTGCAGCGTTCCGTGCGGCTTTGCACGGCGACGCCTCTCTGCTTTATTCTTTTGCCCGCAGCCTTGGCGGTGAGTTTTTAGGAATCTATGCATACTACCTTGCGAGTCCGTTTTCGTATCTTGTAGCTCTGTTTCCTGAAAAGAATATTCTCGAAGCATTGCTCACCATTTTCGTCTTGAAATGCGGTAGCGCAGGTCTTACGTTTGGTATCTACTTGCACAATTCCCAGAAATGCAACAAGACGCTTAATATTGCGCTTTCCACACTATATGCCCTCTGCGCCTACTCTATAGTTATGCAGCATAACACTATGTGGATAGACGGGCTTGTGATTCTCCCCTTGCTTGCGCTCGGAGTAGAAAGAATTATAAAATACAAAAAGCCTCTCCTCTATGTTTTGTCTCTTGCTCTGATCTTGATGGCAAATTACTACATCGGCTATATGAGCTGTATTTTCGTAGTACTGTACTATTTCTACTATTATTTTTCGAATTTCGGCACACAAAACAATCCTATAAACGAAAAGTGGCATTTTCTTCGCTCGCTTTCGAGAATGACGTTGTATTCAATTCTCGGAGTGGCTATGTCTGCTGTGATGCTCATTCCCGCTTATTATTCGCTTACCTTTGGAAAGAGCACTTTTTCAGATCCGGAGTTTTCCTTTGTGCCAAAGGACATAAATTTTGCAGACTTTATTACAAAGCTTTTTCCCGGCGCGTATGACACAGTTTATCCGAATGGACTTCCGTGGTTGTATTGTGGTGTGGTGGCTTTGATTGTTCTGCCTCTGTTTTTCCTCGCAAAAAAGATAAGGTGGCAGGAAAAACTCTGTACAGCACTCTTCTTGATAATAATGCTTGCAAGCATGTATATCCCTGCGATAGACATGGCGTGGCATGGTTTTCAGGCTCCAAACTGGCTCAACTACCGATACAGCTTTATGTTCTCGTTCCTGCTCCTTATGATTGCCGGCAAGGCTATCACTCTCATAAGGGAAATTGGTTGTAAAGCGGTTATAACATCGTCATCAATACTTTTTGCGGTGGTTATAATCTTGCAGGTGTTAGACCCGCAGTACAAAAAGCATACAGGCGAAATGATCTCGTTTTTCGATGATATAAACGGTGTCTGGCTTTCGATTATATGCATTGCTGTATATGCCTCCATTCTGTGCCTTATGTCGAAGCACCGAGCAAATTCGGAAAAAATAGACACCTTTGCTATTATCATGGCGTTTGTGATATGCGCAGAAACCTTCCTTACGGGCGTTTACTATATCACAAGCCTTAACAAGGACGTGGTTATTTCCTCCTACGACTCCTATCACGACGTATACGACACACACATGGTTGCGGTGGACTACGTAAAGGAGACAAGCGATGAAAGATTCTACAGATTTGAAAAAACGTTTACAAGAACAGTTACCGACTCCTTTGTTTTCAACGTAAACGGCATTGCAAGCTCTACCTCCACGCTTAACGCCAGTGCGATAAAGCTCTTGAAGAGCTTGGGTATCAAAGCAGATTCTCACTGGTCCGAATATAAAGGCAGTACCCCTGTCACAGATTCTTTTTTTGGCGTGAGATACGTTATGGCTCCACGAAAAGACGGAAGCCTGTATGCAGGAACTCCTGTGTATCAGTATCAGCACATTATGCTCGCACCAGACTACGAGCTTGAGGAAAAAACTATTTATTCCTATTATTTCGACAGCTTTTACGACCTCTATTATGAAAACGAAGACTCAATAGTGTACGAAAACCCCTACGCACTTTCTCTTGCGTTTGCTTCATCGCACAAGATAAACGAGGTGTCGCTGGATGCCTACACAAATCCTTTTGACCGAATGAATGCTGTACTCTCTGCGATTTCGTCGCAGGGCTCTGTCTATATGCCTATGGAGTACACCATCTGGGCGAACAATTCGCAGATAAACACAGAGGACTACACCTTTGGTGGAACGAATATAAGTGGAAGCTTTGAAATCTTACCTCATAGCGATCATTTGTGGCTGTTGAGCTCTGCCGATCACGCCTTTATTGAGTTTAAGCTCGTGGCGCAAAAAGACGGAAATATATATGCACACTTCCCCACTGTATATCCCCGTAGCTGTGACGTAGCCGTCAACAGAAATGGAACTATATACGAGGATGGAAACTCTGTTATCGGCGTTTATTCCATCTATGACGGCAATGCGAACGTTGCTCCAATAATAAATCTCGGATATTTCAATGCAGGCGACACGGTATCTGTAAAGCTCAGCTTTAAATACAAAAACGACTACAATAGCACCTTCCTCAACAAGCTGGAATTCCTGATGCTCAAGGATGCAAATTGCTTCTACTATATTGACGAGTCAGCCTTTGAGCAGACGTTCTCTTCGATTTCAGAAAACCAACTCAAAATAGATGAGTTTGATAATGACTATATTTCAGGAACTGTAACAGTCGACGGCGATAGTACAACCATCCTGACGACTATTCCCTATGACAAGGGCTGGCGCATCGAGGTAGATGGTGAGCGCGTACAGGCATATGCTACACTTGCTTGTCTGCTTGCATTTGATCTGCCCGAAGCAGGAACGTACACTGTGACAATGACCTACTTCCCTCAAATTTATACTGCGGGAATAGTATTGTCGGTGGCTTCACTTCTCGTCTTGGTCGCAGGCTGTGTGTTTGTTTATTGCAACAAAAAGGGCAAAATCTCGCTCATCCCCCGTACCACACTTTTCAATATTTTGAATACTATTTTGCCTATGCCGAGTGATGCGACTCCAAAGGAATATTCCCTTATAGAGCTCGAAATTATCGAAGAGCAAGAACAGCTACTGGCTAAAAAGCTCGCAAAACAGAAAAAGAGGAAAAGCAAAAAATGAGTGATGCAAAAATCCCAAAGTTTTCTGTTGGAGATAAAATAGAAACAAAGAAGTCGCACCCTTGTGGTTCAAACACCTTCGAAATTGTCCGTCTGGGCAGTGACGTCAGGCTCGTCTGCTGTGGGTGCGGAAGAGATCTCACTCTCGACAGAATAAAGGTAGAAAAATTCACGAAAAGGGTTATCCCTCAAAAATCGGATGAATAATTTACAAGACCTTGAAACAAAAACAAGCAAGCAATTATCCTTGCGATGCTTTTTCGGGCGATTGTCAGATACAATATCGCGTTACGTGAAATACATCGTCAGGCAACCATTGTTTTATTGCTTTCTTGCTCCATTTTTGATAATGCTCGGAGTGTACGCGTCTATAGGCGTGTTCCCGTTTGGAAACAATTCCGTTCTCGTGCTTGACCTGAACGGACAGTACGTGTATTTCTTCGAGGCGTTGAGGAGCTTTATATACGGAGATGCGTCGCTACTATATTCCTTTTCGCGTGCTCTTGGCGGTGAATTTATGGGAATATACGCGTATTATCTTGCGAGCCCGCTTTCCTACCTTGTCGCGCTATTTCCAAAAAGCATGATTACCGAGGCACTGCTCCTCATGATATTGACAAAGTGCGGATTGTGTGGTCTCTCTTTCGGATACCTGCTAAAAGAAAAAGCAAAGATAAACGATGTAAGGACTGTCGCATTCTCCCTGCTATATGCATTGTCGGGATACGTTGTGGTTATGCAACACAATACTATGTGGATAGATAACGTGTTCCTTCTGCCTTGTGTTATCCTCGGAATTGATGCGCTTATACGCGAGAAAAAGTATAAATTATTCGTCTTTTCGCTCGCTTGGTCTATTATGTCCAACTATTATATTGGATATATGACTTGCATTTTTGTGTTATTTTACTTTTTTTATTCGTTCTTTAGCGAGACGAGAGAGGAGCGAAATCCGAATGGGTACAAGGCTCATTTTCTATCATCGCTTTGCAGGATAGCTTTTTTCTCGGCTATAGTTATACTGATTTCCGCTATCATCACTATTCCCGCATACTATTCCCTTACCTTTGGAAAAAGCACATTTTCCGATCCCGACTACAGCTTTTTCTCAAAATTCAATCTTTTTGATCTCTTGACAAAATTTCTCTTTGGGGCGTACGATACAGTTCGTCCTGAAGGGCTACCAAACGTCTATTGCGGAGTTGCAGTACTAGTTATTCTGCCGTTTTACTATCTGAGTGGCAAAATTTCCTTGCGGGAGAAAATATGCGCATCATTTATGTGCCTGTTCTTCATCGCAAGCTTCACCTTCAACACGTTGGATATGGCTTGGCATGGCTTCCAAGCACCAAACTGGCTCAATTATCGCTACAGCTATATGCTCGTGTTCTTTTTGGTGTATATGTCGGCAAAGGGCTTTTCTGATATAAAACAGATGAGCAAAAAGCCTCTCTTCTTCATTTGCGAGGCTATCGTGTTATTCACAATCCTATGTGGCGTGCTTAAGTATGAGCATGTAAATCTGTATTGGACGGTTTTTGCGACACTTGGGTTTGTTATACTCTACTTTGTCGTATTGAATTTCATCATAAACAAACGCCATCTGCCAGACAGGCTTACATCATCTTTTCTGCTTCTTGCCATCTGCCTTGAAATGTTTCTCGGCGGGCTCGCAAACACTCTTTTGCTTGACGCAGATGTAGTAATCTCGTCGAGAAAAGGCTATCGAGATTACATGAGCACTTGGTCGGGAGCGTTTGACTATATAGAGGAATGTGATTCTGCCGAGTTTTATCGTGCGGAAAAAACCGACTACAAGATGGTGAACGACTCGTTTACACTTGGCTATCGCGGTCTTTCAGGCTCGTCGTCCACCTTGAATGCCCACACTGTCGCATTCCTTCGACACATGGGCTACATTTCTGCATCACACTCATCTCGCTATACAGGCTCTACACCTGTCGCCGATATGATACTTGGTGTAAAGTATATAGCATCGAAAAACAACGTAGAGCTTTCCTCGTTGTATGAAAAAATTTACACCGATGAGAATGTAACTGTGTACAAAAATCCATATGCGCTATCAATTGCATATGGAGTTAATAACGATGTAAAGAAGGTCACATTTTCTGAAGATGAGCGAGGAAACGAGGAAAAGACCTTGATATCCTCTGACTCTCCATTTATCCGACTCAATTCTCTTATATCCTCTTTTGTGGGAGAGCAAGCTACCATTTATAATCAGCTTTCAAACTCAATGAAAAAGGAAAACTCGAAGGAATCTACATCGAGGACTACGATAAGCCCTATAGACAAAAATAGTGATTCCTACGTCTCTTTTATCGTAGACGGATACGAAAATAAGGAAATCTACGCCTACTTCCCTACGTTCTATTACACGGACGCAAAAATGTATCTGAATGGAACTGAAATAGGCAGTTATTTCAACGGCGCAACTACAGGATATATTTACGTAGGGCGATATAAAAACGGAGAGCAGGCAGAGCTGAAATTCAAGCTGACTGCCGACGGAATTTATCTATACCGTCACGTAAAATATTTTTACTATCTTGATGAGTCGCTTTTAGAGAATGTGTATTCTCAGCTGAGGGAGCGCCAGCTAGAGATAGAGGAGTGTAGAGAGCACTACTTTAGCGGAACAATATCTGTCGATGACGGATACAACCTTATCTTGACGACTATTCCCTACGACCGAGGCTGGATAGTAAAAGCAAACGGCGAGGAAATCCCCACGTATGAGGCGCTTGACGCTCTTCTTGCATTTGACTTACCTGCAGGAGATTACACACTTGAGCTGAGATATATGCCCAAGGAATATGTTTATGCGCTTATTATAACCCTGTTTGGAGCGACGGTGCTTGCCGTCGTTGTGGTCGCTGAACATTTTGAAAAGAAGAAAACCTATAAAAATAAAGATGAGGAGTAAATATGTTTTATCATATCAGAGGCGAGCTTGATTATACTGACTCCAGCATTGCAGTCATCGACTGCGGAGGTGTCGGATATAAATTATCTATCAGCTTAAACACCTACAATGAAATTTCCGACTGTGTCGGCCAGGAAATAAAGCTTTTTTCCTACCTTCAGGTGCGAGAGGATGCCATGGAGCTTTACGGCTTTCACTCACATGAGGAGCTTGAGTGCTTCAAGCTTCTTATAAGTGTTTCGGGAGTGGGGCCAAAGGCGGCTATGTCGATTTTGTCGATATTCACCCCTGATAGATTTTCGTTTGCGGTATGTACAGAAGACGCTCGTGCGCTTGCAAAGGCTTCAGGCGTAGGCGCAAAGACTGCTGCAAGAATAGTTCTCGAGCTGAAAGACAAGATTTCAAAGGATTCTGTAAGTGGAACACCCGAAAAGCTTTCCTCTTCGTTCAATACAAGCGCTCCGTCATCTCAAAAAAGCACAAAGCTTTCGGAGGCGGCAGATGCACTCACTGTTCTCGGCTACAATCGCAACGAGATACTCGATGTTCTGCGCACTGTAAGTCCTGACCTGGAGCTTGAGGAAATGATAACCCAGGCGCTGAAAAAATTCGCTACAAAGTAAGGAGTAACGATGGATACGGAATTTGATTTTGAAAACCGACTTGTTTCCTCTGACTATAACCGATCAGACGGAGAGATAGAAGCAAGCCTTCGCCCTAAAACGCTCGAGGAATACGTAGGACAGCAAAAGGCAAAGGAAAACCTCAAGGTATATATCGAATCTGCAAAGCTGCGCGGAGACGCAATAGACCACGTGCTTCTTTACGGCCCTCCCGGTCTTGGAAAGACTACTCTTTCCAACATAATCGCAAACGAGATGGGCGTTAATATACGTACTACCTCAGGACCTGCCATTGAAAAGCAGGGCGACCTCGCCGCTATACTTACAAATCTTGCAGAGGGCGACATTCTTTTTATCGACGAGATACACAGACTTTCTCACAATATTGAGGAAATTCTCTATCCTGCTATGGAGGATTATGCTCTCGATATTATAATAGGAAAAGGGCCGAGTGCGAGAAGCATTCGTCTTCCCTTGCCGAAATTTACACTTATAGGTGCTACTACACGCGCAGGACAGATAACCACCCCTCTGCGCGATAGATTTGGTGTTATACTCAAGCTGGAGCTTTACACGCCCGAAGAGTTGAAAACCATCGTCACAAGAAGCGCAGACATACTCGGTATTACAATAGATGAAAATGGCGCTATGGAAATAGCTCGCCGTAGCCGTGGCACGCCTCGAATTGCAAACAGACTGCTTAAGCGCATACGTGATTTCGCTATCGTCAAGGGAGATGGCAGTATCACAGAGGAAATCGCCAAGTATGCTCTTGAAATGCTTGAAATAGACGAGCTTGGACTTGACAATACCGACAGAAAAATGCTGACAGCCATAATAAAGTATTACAATGGCGGACCCGTGGGGCTTGACACTCTCGCCGCTACAACAGGTGAGGAGGCTATCACTATCGAGGACGTATACGAGCCTTACCTGTTGCAGATAGGATTTCTCTCGCGAACTCCTCGTGGGCGCTGCGCTACAAAGCTGGCATACGACCACCTCGGCTTGAAATACGGCGATCAGGAGCAGCAAACTATAATTTAAGACTATTTTATTTAATAAAAAAGAAAAACGCCTTGTGTATCAATAAAGATATGCAAGGCGTATATTTTTTAGTTAGTGCTTGAAAGGTATTGCTCTCTTGAAATGCCCATCAGCTTGAAGACCCACCCATCACCAAAAAAGTCAAAATGGAGATCGTTTTCACAAGGCATTTCCGTAAATCCGAGCTTTATGTAGCAATTGTAGGCGGAGATGTTTTTGTCATACACGTAAAGCGTCACCTTTTCAACGCCACTCTTGCTAAATGCGAACCCAAGAGCAAGAGAAACTATTTTCTTGCCGAATCCAGCGCCTCTCAAGGCAGGATCTATAATAATAAAACCCATTCTCGCGACATTACCATCAATTGAGATGATGGCATGGCCTGCAAGTGTGTTGTCATCCCAAAATGACAACGGGTAAAATTCACATTCCTCGGATTTTGCCAAATAGTATGAATTTAACTCTGCTTCTGTTAAGGGGTAGGAAGAAAAAACGTTTCTGCTCCACATTTTCATGGTTTTTTCATCATTTATCCACGATAAAACCGTTTCTGCATCGGTCGGGGCGTAGGTTTTGAGTTCAATCATTTTGGAAGCTCTCCCTTGTTTTCTTAACCTTTTGGAGCAGGACGACTGACTCTATGTGGCGTGTATATGGGAACATATCTAGTGCCTGGATTTTCTTTACTATATATCCTCCGCGCAAAATAGCCCTGAGGTCACGTGCTTGGGTTTCGGGATTGCAGGAAATGTAGACTATTTTTTCGGGAGAAAGCGTGAGCAATGACGAAATAAATTCTCTGCTACAGCCTGTGCGTGGCGGATCGGTAAATACCACGTCCAAGTGCTCGCCGCGCATTGCCATATTCGTCATAAAGTCCCCTGCATCACCCTTGAAGACCTTTATGTTTTTGAGCTGATTTATTTTTACATTGTCGCGCGCATTTTCTACGGCATCGCCGTTAAGCTCTACCGAAATTACGTTTTTAGCATTCTTTGAGGCGACAATTCCTATCGTGCCTACTCCGCAGTATGCATCCAAGACACTTTCACTACCTGTAAGACCGGCCATTTTGACTGCTGTCGAGTATAGCTTTTCTGTTTGTGTCGGGTTGATCTGGAAAAATGAACGCGCAGAAATTCTGAAGTCAAATCCACAGAGCTTGTCGGTGATATATCCATCGCCAAACAAAACACTTTCATCTTCTCCTAGCAAAAGATTTAATTTACCGACGCTTACACAACGTACTATTGTGGTGATTTCGGGACATAGCTCGACTAAAGCCTTTGTAAAATCCTTCAACTGCGGAAATTTCCCCTTTGAAGTGCCGAGCGCTACCAGAATTTCACCACTCTGTTTACCAATGCGAATTGTGACGAAGCGTAAAAATCCCTCGCGTGTCACCTCGTCATATGTGCGAAGCTTGAATTTTGGCAGCAACATGCGTATTGCCTTGATAATCTTATACGAGCGCTTGTCCTCAAGCGCACATTCCTCAATTTGAGCGATTTTCCCGCTTGATGACTGCCATACACCTGTTATAACGTGATTTTTTGTATAGCCAAACGCCACAGAAACCTTACATCTGTAATGTGTCGGCTCATCCATGCCGATGATTTTTTCTATTTTGCCAAAGCGCCCTAAGGTCTCGTGCATCAGGCGCATTTTATAGTTGAGCTGGCGTGGATATGCTACGTCTAACTGACAAGCGCCGCATTTTTTATATACAGGACATACAAAATCCTGCTCTTTTACTACTTCCTTCATTTGCGCCCTTTCTTGTATATTTTCCGTCAATTACCACACGAATGGAATCAAGCGATATTTTACCTTTTCTTTGTATTCCTTGTAGCCTGAAAGCTCTTTTTCAAGGAGTTTTTCTTCATTTCTGATACGAAATACTATCAATGCAGGATATGCGAGCATTATTATAAACGAATATATTGAGCCAAGCACAAGAGGCATGGACAAAAACAGTAGCAAGGTAGCACTATACATAGGATGTCTGACAATGCCATATAAACCCGAATCAACTACCTCCTGACCCTCTTGGACCTCTATCGTCCTTGACAGATACGCGTTTTCTCTCAAAACCTCTGCGTAAATCAAATACGCGAGCAAAAACAGCGCCGCCGCTATGTAGACCACTACGGGAGGTAAAGCGTACCACGAAAAGCGATAAGTGAGCCCTGCAAGCACAAATGATGCGACAAACATAAGTCCGCTCAGCTTTATAACAACGCTTTGCTCTTTTTGTTTTTCCTTCGCATTAAGGCGTTTTTTCAGAAGTGATGGATTTTTCACCATCATTACAAGCCCTGCGACAAACATAGGGATAAACAAAATGCACATTAAAAGAATTCCGTTTGAAAATGCAATAGTTCCTGCAGGGATAAAAATTAGCAGACCTATCAACGCAACGCCAAGAAAAAACTTTGCCAAGGCGCTAAAAAACATTTTTGCTGACATAAAAATCTCCCTCTTGATCGAATCAAGCGCGCCCCTTATACAAAACCACAAGAGTTTCTACGTGGCGCGTATTCGGGAACATATCATACGGAGTTACAGAGCTTATTCTGTAGCCCTTTCTTGTAAGCAATGACAGGTCGCTTGCTAACGTTTCCGGGTTACAGGACAGGTAGACCAAGGTCTTTGGCGAAAACCTTATTATGTCGTTACATACCGAAGCTCCCAAGCCACGACGAGGAGGATCTACAAAAAACACTGAATTTCTCGCCTTAATTCTAGGCAGAATTTCCTTGCAGTCTCCGCAATACATTTTTATTTTTCCTGCCACGCCGTTTCGCTCCGCCAACAGCTTGGCATCCTCGACGGCCGCCTTGACGCTTTCGATGCTGATGACATCCTTTCCTGATTTTGCAAACAGAATACTAGTTATGCCTATACCGCTATAGAGGTCAATAACTGTGTTGCTTCCCGACTTGTTGATAATATCAAGTATTCTCGAATATATCTTTTCCGTCACTCCCTCGTTTGTCTGCAAGAAAGAGTTTGGACTGAGTGAATATTTCACTCCGAGCAGACTGCCGTTTAGCTTTTCCTCTCCGCAAACGTGAACGAACTTGTCGGAAAAAACCATACTATTTTTCTGATTGTTTATATTGTTATAAAGCGAAACACCTTTGAAGCTATCGCACAAGGCGGAATAAAGGTCGTCCATTTTTCCGCTTATGTCCGTTGTCGATACTATAGTGAGCATGATTGCATCACCTATTTTTCTCGCCACAGCAAAACGAAGAATTCCTGCGTGCTTTTCGGGAATATAAGGCTCAAGCGCATTGCTCTGTGCCCATTTTACAAGAATTTTCGCAAGGATAGAAAACCACTCTCCGTGCATTTTACATTCACTGATTTCGAGCGCCTTGTGACTTTCCTCGTTTACAAAGCCGACAACAGTGCGTTTTCCCTTTTTGGAGAAAACGAGGTGCGCTTTATTGCGCCATTCCACGTTGCTTGAGGCCACACAGTCGTCTATATACACATCACACACATTGCGCAAATGCTTTTTTAGCATTATTGTCTTTTCTCGCAGCTGACGCTCGTATTGCATATGCAAAAGGTTACAATTTCCGCATTGCTCAAACTTGTCGCACAAGGGGGTAACTCTGAATTCGGACGGCTCTATAATTTTTACAGGCTTATACACCTTGCCTATGCCATTTACATATTCCTCTTCTGCTTCTATAAGCTCAAATGGAATTGCATTCTTTACGAGGCGAGGCTTGTCGTTGATTATAGTGACGCCAAAGAGGTCTATGTTCAGCTTGTCGACCTCAATGTGAAGCGTTTTTGCGCCCGTATTCGCTTTTTCGACAGGCTTTTTATTATTTGTATGCCTATTCGGTTTTTTTGAAAACGATTTATTTTTGTTGTTCATTTATACTTCCGTTCATTCGAATGTAATGTAATCAAATACGTGAAAAACGTCTCCTGCTCCCATAATTATTACCATGTCTCCTGCCTTTGCATTAGCCTTGACGTACTCAGCCGCCTTTTCAAAGCTCTCGACATATACAGCGCTATCTCCTATTCGCTGAGCTAAAAGCTCACCGCTGACCCCCTTGGTGTCGGTTTCTCGTGCGGCATAAATATCGAGTGACACGACCTTACTGGCGATTTTGAGCGTGTCGACGAAATCATCGAACAGCTCAGCCGTGCGAGAATAAGTATGTGACTGAAAAACGCACCATACGTCACCCGAAGCAAAGGTCTTTGCCGACTCAAGTGTCGCCTTTATCTCGGTCGGGTGGTGGGCGTAGTCCTCAAAATACTGTACTCCGCAAAGCTCTCCGCGTTTTTCCATTCTGCGCTTTGCACCTGTAAATCTCTTTATGCCCTCGCACAAGCTCTCAAAATCTATTCCATATTCATATGCTACACAGCAGGTGGCGAGTGCATTTGATACGTTGTGGTTTCCGTATACAGACAAGGAAATTCTGCCTTGGTTTATCCCTTTGAAAAATAAATCAAACGATGGCTTTCCATCTTCGTACGTGATGTTTTTTGCACAAAAATCTGCATCGGTGTTTTCTATTCCGTAGCTTATAATCTTACCTGTAAAGGATTTTGCTACCTCAATGACGTTCTCGTCATCGTAGTTGAGGACTGCAGCGTCTACAGATTTTATGTTCAGGTATCTGCCAAATGAATCTTTTACTGCATCGAGCGATGGGAAATAATCGGTGTGATCGAGCTCGATGTTTAAAATCACAGCCAAGGTGGGATTGAACGAAAGGAAGGAATCCATATATTCACAGGACTCGAAAATAAACCAGTCCTCGCATCCCCCCTTGTAGCATCCTCCCACAGTAGGTAATTCTGCTCCCAGAACAATGGTGGGATCAAGCTCGGCAGAAAGGAACACCTCGGAAATCATAGAAGAAGTCGTGCTCTTTCCGTGCATGCCTGAAACGCCGATTCGGTTTTTGTAATGTGTCATAAGATAACCAAGAAAATCTGCGCGCGATATACAAGGCTTGCCCTCATTCATTGCGCATGCATATTCGGGGTTGTTTTCAGCTATAGCAACTGTATAAACAATGACGTCGTAGTCAATAATATTTTCAGGGGAATGATTGTAATTAACTCTAATATTTTGCGCTTCTAGCTTTTTTGTGATTTGAGAGACTACTCTGTCAGAGCCTGCTACTGTATATCCAAGCTTTTGTGTCATTTGCGCGAGGCAGGACATGCTCACACCGCCTATTCCTATGAAATAGACGAAGGATTTGTTTTGCAGGATTTCGTTTATCGTCTCGTATGAAAAGTTGGTGTTTTTTATTGACATATAAGCACCTCATCGTTTATTGTTTGTACAAGATTTATGTAAGATATATAATATAATTGTATTATCGGTAAACATTTTTGAACACTATTAACAAAATATTATTTATGATTATCATATGTTATTAATATTTCTGAAGGATAATAACATAAGTATAATGAAAAAATATATCTTTTGATGAAAGGACATGTTATGCAAATTACAGATATCAAAATCAGAAACTTTTTTGATCAAGGCCCTATGAAAGCTGTGGTTTCTGTGACTTTTGATGATGCGCTTGCAGTTCATGACATTAAAGTAATTTACGCCAGAGATAAGTATTTTATTGTAATGCCCTCAAAGAAAAACGCCGATGGCTCTTACAGAGACATTGCGCACCCGATCAATGCGCAATTCAGGGCTGAGCTCGAAAATGCTGTGATAGACGCCTATAACGTGCAGCTTGTTGCCGCACAAGAGGCGGAAAAAGAAGAACAAGGCGACGTCGCTTTGGTGTAATATTCACAATTGAATTATACACAATCCCCCCTTCAATGTCAAGTAATATGTAGTACATTTTGCTTGCTTGACGGGGTTTTCTTTTTGTGGAGATATATATGAAAATTCTTATGGTCAGCTCCTCGTTTGGTATAGGAGGGGCAGAAACTCACATTTTAGAGCTTTCGAGAGAGCTTGCAAAGCGGGGACATAGCATTTGCGTGGTGTCGTTTGGCGGCGAATATGTAAAAAAGCTAAAGGAATACGGAATAAGACACTATAAAATAAATCTGATCTCTAAAAATCCATTTGTCATTCTGTCATCATACAGAAAATTAAAAGCCATTGTTCAAAAAGAGGGGGTTGACATCATACATTCTCACGCGCGACTTCCCTCCCTGCTTTGTCATTTTGTGGCAGAATCTACAAAAACGCCATTTGTCACGACAGCGCATTGGGTGTTTGAAAACACCTTGCTAAAAAAGCTGCTGACCAAATGGGGAGAAAACACGCTTGCAGTAAGCGAGGATATAAAGGATTATCTCGTCAACACTTATGCTACAAATCCAAAAAATATAACGGTTACGAGAAACGGAATAGACACAGAAGTATTTTCGCCAAACGAAAAAAGAAAAAGACAAAAGCACATCGTATGTGTTAGCAGAATAGACGCAACGAGAGCTGATGCCGCATTTGCACTTGTAAAAATAGCGCCATATCTCCATAAATATGATGAAGAAATCGAAATCTCAATTATAGGTGGGGGCGACGCCGAGGAAAGACTGAAAAACGAAATAGGCAGTTCAAATGAAATGTGCAAGAAAAACGTGGTGAAATTTTTAGGCAGAAGCACAGACGTTCATATATTTTTGCAGAATTGCGATATTTTTGTAGGAGTCTCGCGCGCCGCACTTGAGGCGATGGCGTGCTCCTGTGCCGTAATTTTGGCAGGAAACGAGGGATACTCTGGTATTTTTTCAGAAGAAAAGGCAGAAACAGAAATCCTCTCGAATTTCTGTTGTCGAGGTCAGAATGCCCTTTCGTGCGACGAGTTGTTGCGGGACATTATCACACTCCTATCATATTCAGATGAAGAATTCTTTGAGATGAGAAAATACAACAGGTCTTTTATAAAAGAGCATTATTCGGTCAAAAAAATGACAGACGATGCTCTTGACATTTATAAAAAAACTATAAAAGGCAAAAAGCCATGCGTCGCTATATGCGGTTATTACGGATACGGAAATATCGGAGATGATATCATTTTAAAAAGCGCTTGCAAAATGCTCAAAGAAGATATTTGTCCTGAAATTTATGTCATCGGCGCTGATCTTTCAGGCTCAAAGCAAAAAGGCGACGTATCATATATATGTAGAAGAGATTTGTTTAAGGTGTTGCTCTGCCTGAAAAAATGTGGCATTTTTATGCTTGGGGGAGGAAATCTGCTACAAAATCAAACAAGCAACCGCTCGCTGATTTACTATGGAAGCATGGCTCGAATTGCTCGCTTTTTAGGCGCTCGGTGCGTTCTGTTTTCGTCGGGAATTGGCGAGCTTTACGGAGAGTGGGCGAGGCGTTTTGCAGAAAAGACGCTGTCATTGTGTGAGCTTGTTGTATTTCGCACAGACAAAGACCTGCATAAGCTCCCATCGAAAGCAAGCGAAAGCGTTGTCGCCTCTGACCTCGGCTTTTTGTATAGTCCGAATGTAGCCACCTCGCAGCCTACGCAAGAAAAATATTTTGTGGTAGCGATAAGAGAGCCAAAGTCTGACCGAGCGTCATTTATAAAGTCGTTTGTATATTCGATAAATAAAATAAGCTCAGATACAGGTTTTGTGCCATACTTTGTGGCGATGCATCCAAAAAAAGATGAAAAAATCTCAAAAGAGGCTGCGCATCAATGCAATGGCGCTACGTTATATTCAAAAATCGAGGCGCTCGAATTTTTAGAAATACTGCAAGGAGCGCAATTCTCTATTGGCATGAGGCTACACTCCACTATTATGTCTGTAAAAAACTGCATACCACACGTCTGTATCCCCTATGACGCAAAATGCTCGGATATGATATCTCATATAGTTAAAATCGCCGAAGATTACGGTATAAAAACAGACAGCTTTTTGGTCACGAGCACACCAAACACTTTATATGTCGACACTAAAAAACTAGCTTTTTCGGAGCACGATGCTCAAGGATACGAAGCGCTTGCAAAAGCTCTTGCAAAAGATGCCCATAAATTCAAAATTTATCTTGAAAAGCTTTTAAGTATGTGATATAATTTAAAATAAAAAACGACAAAAAAGGAACACATCTTATGAAAATTTGTGTCTTTGGCGCATCAAGTAACGATATTGATAAGATTTATTTTGAAAAAGTAAGAAAATTAGGAAACAAAATGGCCGAGCGAGGACACGCGCTTGTCTTTGGCGGAGGAGCTCGCGGACTGATGGGAGCCGTGGTCGAGGGCATCACGGAAAGCGGTGGCGAAAGCATAGGTATCGCCCCCTCTTTCTTTGATGTAGACGGCATTTTATATAAAGACGGCACTCAGCTCATTCTCACAAATACGATGGCAGAGCGCAAAAAGATGATGGAGGACATGTCAGACGCCTTCATCGCTGTGCCCGGCGGCGTAGGCACATACGAGGAGTTTTTCGAGGTACTTACCCTCAAGCAGCTACAACAACACAACAAGCCTCTTGTCCTCTTCAACGTAAACAACTATTACGACCAATTTGAAAAAATGCTCGAATTCACAGTCGAAGCAGGCTTTATGAAAGAGGAATGTAAAAACGTATACAGGATCTTCTCTTCTGCCGACGAATTACTTGATTATATTGAAAATTATGACGAAACAAATGAAAACGTTTTGAAGTATTGAGGACACTATGACAGCTACGAAAACAATTGCGCCGATCGAAGCAGACACTGAGCTATCGGCAGAAAATCAAGAAAAAAGAAACTCGAAAATACTGTTTTTATATATGCTATTCTGGTCGCTTACCTTTCTTGTTGCGGCGCCTGTGGTATGTATTTTAAGTGGCGAGGGATGGGATATATTTGAAAACCTCTTTCTTATACTTACATCCCCTTCAAAGCTTGTAACCGACTACTTTGATATTGGAGGGCCTGCAAGCACCCTCTTAAACGCCGCCTTGTGCGGACTTGCCTGCAATCTGATTACATTTGTCTCAAAATCGAAATCCACCTCCAGCGTTCTTGCAGGATATTTTCTTGTAATAGCACATTGCTTTTATGGCCTTAATCTTGTAAATATGTGGCCCACCTTCTGCGGTGTATACATATATTGCATAGCGACAAGAAAAAAGTTTTCTGAAAATCTACATATTGCAATGTTTTCCACTTCCCTTGCACCTTTTGTCAGCGATTTCCTTTTCAGATACACGCTTGGGGATAAATTTGTATTCGGCAAGGTTCAGCTTACTGCGACAGGCTTTGCTCTCGCAATAGCGTTTGGTATTGCCGCAGGTTTTATAGTGCCTGCCCTTTTGCCTGGCACTACGAAGATGCACAGAGGCTTTAACTTGTATAAGGCGGGACTTGCCATAGGTCTACTCGGCTGCTTCATATATGCCTTTATGTATCAGACGCTTGGATTGACTGCGCCAGAAGCTTTGGTACGAGGAAACGAGCTTTACGCATCGCACAACTACTCGTATGCAAAATATATCAACGTTATTTTTCTGTTTATATTTATCACTTCCACGCTTGCAGGATACTTTATGAACGGAAAAAGCTTTCACGGCTACCGCAGACTGCTGAAAAGCACAGGTCATGGCGTCGACTTCTCGGTCAAGTATGGTGTGCCTACCTCACTTATCAATATAGGTGTCTACGGCTTGCTTATTCTTGCTTATCTCAATATCATCTTTCTTCTTACTGAGGGTGTTGGATATACAGGAGCTACAGCAGGCGTCACAATTGCCGCTATAACCTTTTCAGCATCGGGACAAAACCCGAGAAACGTGTGGCCGATAGTTTTGGGATATGCCGCACTTTACGTGCTTGCGAGTGCGCTTTGCAGCCTCATCGGCCTTGATATGCAGTGGTCACTCTCCTCTCAGGGTTACATAAACGGCTTGGCGTTTGCTACCGGACTTTGCCCCTTTACAGGAAAGTATGGCTGGAGAATCGGAGCCATTGCAGGCTTTATGAGCGCTATAATATGCACCTCTACTCTGGCAATGCACGGAGGATTCGTGCTTTATAATGGTGGCTTGACTGCAGGTCTTACCGCACTCATTCTCATTCCTATACTTGACTTCTACAACGTCAAGGAAAAGTTCACGGAGGCGGACAATTAAAATTGCGCCCTTCGTATGTGTAATACAAAAAGAGCCTACAGAATTCCGTAGGCTCTTTTTGTGTCAATGGCGTATACGCCACAATTATTACTCTTCGACAATAAAAGGCTTGAGCTGTGCAAGGAGAGCTGTGCAATCCTCTGCGTGAGCTGTAAGCTTAATAGGATTGAGCAAGTCAAGGCTGAAAATACCCATAATAGACTTTGCATCTACTACGTATCTTCCGGATGACAAATCAATATCAATATCGGAAGCGCTGACAATGTCAACGAACTTACGTACATCCTGAATTGTAGAAAGACGAATAAAGGTTGTCTGCATTTTATATTCTCCTTTTCTTTATTTTTCTCAATTATAGCAAATAGGAGAACATTTGTCAATACTATAAAATCATTAATAAGCGTTTTGTAGTGACAAAAATCGACTTTTGTGCAAAAAAACAAATTTATTTGTAAATTTTTGAATATTATACTTGAAGTTTTGAAAATATAGTATATAATATTTAAGTAGGATATAATTATTATACATTTTCAAAATAACGGAGGTTTTATCATGTTAGTATCAGCAAAGGAAATGCTCACAAAGGCAAAGGAAGGACATTACGCTGTAGGCCAGTTCAATATCAACAATCTTGAATGGACAAAGGCTATTCTTCAGACCGCACAGGATCTCAACTCCCCTGTAATACTCGGTGTTTCTGAGGGAGCAGGAAAATATATGTGTGGATACAACACCATTGTAGGTATGGTAAATGGAATGATCGAGACTCTCGGAATTACAGTTCCTGTTGCTCTCCATCTCGACCACGGCTCATATGATGCCGCACTCGCATGCATCAATGCAGGATTTTCTTCAGTAATGTTTGACGGCTCTCACTACTCTATCGAAGAAAACATCGAAAAGACAAAGGAGCTCGTTCGCATCACAGGCGAAAAGGGCATCTCTCTCGAAGCAGAGGTAGGCTCTATCGGTGGCGAAGAGGACGGAGTTGTCGGAATGGGCGAATGTGCAGATCCCGACGAATGCAAGATGATCGCTGACCTCGGCGTTACAATGCTTGCAGCAGGTATCGGAAACATTCATGGTAAGTATCCTGAAAACTGGGCAGGTCTTTCTTTCGACACTCTTGACAAGATCCAGCAGAAGACAGGCACAATGCCCCTCGTTCTCCACGGCGGTACAGGCATCCCTGCAGATATGATAAAGAAGGCTATAGACCTCGGTGTTTCCAAGATAAACGTAAACACAGAGTGCCAGCTCGCATTTGCTGCTGCTACTCGCAAGTACATTGAAGAGGGTAAGGATCTCGCAGGCAAGGGCTTTGACCCCAGAAAGCTCCTCGCTCCTGGCGTAGAGGCTATCAAGGCTACGGTTAAGGAAAAAATGGAGCTCTTCGGCTCTGTCAACAAGGCATAATTATGGCAAACGTAACACCTGCAGAGGCAACAAGAAACAAAAAACTCGGAGAACGCGTTGTAAAGGCGTTAAACGACCGACACTTCGATGCTTATTATTGCGAAAATGCTGAGGACGCCAAGGCGCTCGTGCTTTCCCTCATTCCCGAGGGCTCGAGCATAGCTTGGGGTGGCTCTGCTACACTTTCTCAGATAGGGCTTATAGACGCCGTTAAAAACGGAAGCTATACACTCTTTGACAGAGACGCAGTGCCTGTAGAAGAACGCCAGAATATGATGCGACAGGCATTTTTCTCCGACTTCTATCTCGCAAGTTCAAACGCTATTACCGAAGACGGACAGCTCTTCAATATAGACGGAACAGGAAACAGAGTCGCCGCAATGATTTATGGTCCTAAAAATGTAATTCTTGTTGCAGGAATTAACAAGGTAGTCAAAAGCGAGCAGGATGCCGTAGCGAGAGCGAGAAACTACGCTGCGCCTATCAACACCCAGCGCTTTGACATTGATACTCCCTGCAAGATTACAGGTAGCTGTGCAAATTGCAAGTCAAAGGACTCTATCTGCGCTTACATGGTTGCTACACGAATTTGCCGACCTGCTAAAAAGATAAAGGTCATTCTTGTCGGTGAGCATCTGGGCTTTTAATTCTTACATTTTAATAATATTAAAACTTCCGAAAAATTGTTGTTTTTCGGAAGTTTTTTTGCTTTGTCTATTGACAACAAACAGTGTTTATTGTATAATTGTATACAATAAACACATTTGAGGTGATATCATGCTTGAAATTTCTAAAAAAACCAATCTACTTGAGCAAAAGGTATATAAATACTCGTTACAGGATGTAGACGAGGCAAATTTATATCGTGACATATACAGCTACTCCGACATACCAAAGGTCGCATTCAACCACAGACGCGTGCCTATGTCGATGCCTGAGGAAATATGGATAACTGATACCTCTATGCGAGATGGTCAGCAATCTGTCGAGCCTTACACCGTCCAGCAGATAGTAGATCTCTTCAAGCTCCTTTCAAGACTTGGCGGTCCCAACGGAATTATTCGTCAGTCGGAGTTTTTCATCTACAGTAAAAAAGACAGAGAGGCTGTAGAGAGATGTATGGAACTCGGACTCAAGTTCCCTGAAATAACTACTTGGATCAGAGCAAACCGAGAGGACTTCAAGCTTGTCAAGGACCTCGGAATTGCCGAGACGGGAATTCTCGTTTCCTCATCTGACTATCACATATTCAACAAGCTTGGCATGAAGCGTAGTCAGGCGATAGATCACTATCTTGCTACTGTTGCCGACGCCTTTGAAGCAGGTGTTCGCCCTCGTTGTCACCTTGAGGATATTACACGTGCTGACTTCTACGGCTTTGTAGTTCCCTTTGTAAACGAGCTTCAGAAGATGTCACAGGATGCAGGGATACCTGTCAAGATAAGAGCGTGCGACACAATGGGCTATGGTGTTCCCTACACCGAGGTAGCACTCCCCCGAAGCGTTCCCGGAATTATATACGGCTTACAGCACTATTCCGACGTGCCCAGTGAGATGATAGAGTGGCATGGACACAACGACTTCTATAAAGCGGTAGCAAACGCATCTACGGCATGGCTTTATGGTGCATGCGCTGTAAACTGCTCTCTGCTTGGTATAGGCGAGAGAACGGGAAATATCCCGCTTGAAGCAATGGTGTTCGAATATGCTTCTCTGCGCGGATCTCTTGACGGAATGGACACGACAGCTATTACAGACATTGCAGAATATTTTGAAAAGGAAATGGGCTACACCATACCTCCTATGACTCCCTTTGTGGGAAGAAATTTCAACACCACGAGAGCGGGAATACACGCCGACGGACTTCTCAAGGATCAGGAAATATATAATATTTTTGATACTGACAAATACCTCAACAGACCTGCTTCAGTTACTGTAAGCAAAACCTCAGGACTTGCAGGCATAGCCTATTGGATAAACCAGAACTATCGACTCAAGGGCGACAATGCAGTGAGCAAGAAGGATCCTCTGGTTATCGCATTGAAGGAATGGGTAGATGCCGAATACGAGGACGGACGTCAGACAGTGCTTAGTAATTCCGAGCTTGAGGAAAAGATAGCCGCTATGACAAACGGGAACTTCCCTCCCAAGAAATAATAGGAGCATGAAAATGTCTACACAAATAAAACACGAATCTATAGCTGACAAAGTATTTTCTATGCTTGAAGCTGATATTTTGAGCGGAAAATATCGCACAGGCGAAATTATTACCGAAACAAAGCTTTCAAAGGAGTTTGACGTCAGTCGTACTCCTGTAAGAGAGGCTATAAGACGACTCCAGCAGGAAAATCTCCTCGCCGAATCAGGCAAGGGCGTCATCGTACTTGGAGTCAGCAATGAGGATCTCTCGGACATTTACGACATAAGAATGCGAATAGAGGGACTTGCGGCAAGATGGGCGGCGCAGAATATGACTGACGAGCAGTTAAGCGAGCTCTCCGACGTTCTTGACCTTCAGGAGTTTTACACAATAAAGGAAAAGACCGACGAAATCAAAAACGCCGATTCCTCCTTCCACGACATTATATATCAGAGCTGTCACAGTGCTACCTTGAATGCGATACTCTGTATGCTCCACAAGAAAATACAGAATTTCCGTAAGCGTTCAATAGAAAACGGAGACAGAGCAAAAAAAGCCATCGAAGAGCACAAGCTCATTTATCAGGCTCTCAAGGATCACGACTGCGAAAAAGCGGAAGCACTGACAATAGAACACATAAGAAATGCAAAAGAAAGTATGCTCAATCTTTTTGATGCTAACTGAACGGAGGACGACATGGGACTTACAATTGCACAAAAAATCATAAAAGAACATTTAATCGAAGGAAAAATGGAGGCAGGTAGCGAAATCGCCCTGCGCATAGACCAGACACTTACACAGGATGCAACAGGAACAATGGCATATCTGGAATTCGAAAGCATCGGAATTCCGAGAGTAAGAACTGAGCGTTCCGTCGCATACATAGACCACAACACCCTGCAGTCAGGCTTTGAAAATGCAGATGACCATTTGTATATACAGAGCGTCGCTAAGAAGTACGGAATATATTTCTCGCGCCCAGGAAACGGTATATGCCACCAGGTCCACCTCGAAAGATTTGGAAAGCCCGGAAAGACTCTTATAGGCTCAGACAGCCACACCCCCACCTGTGGAGGAATAGGCATGCTCGCTATGGGCGCAGGAGGACTCGACGTGGCAGTAGCTATGGGAGGTGGCGCATACCACATCACCATGCCCAAAATGTACAAGGTAAACCTCACAGGAAAGCTCAACCCCTTTGTTACGGCAAAGGATATCAGCCTCGAAATATTGCGAATCCTCTCCGTCAAGGGTGGTGTCGGCGCAATAATAGAGTGGGGCGGCGATGGAATCAAAAATCTCTCGGTTCCCGAAAGAGCTACTATCACAAATATGGGAACAGAGCTTGGCGCTACTACGTCAATCTTCCCTTCAGATGAAATAACAAAGGCATTTTTGAAGGCAGAAGGCAGAGAATGTGACTTTGTGCCGCTTGAGAGCGATGCAGACGCTATCTACGACAAGATTATCGATATAGATATGTCCTCACTCAAGCCTATGATAGCACAGCCTCACAGCCCCGACAATGTTGTAAGCGTAGACTCGCTCAAGGGCATCAAGGTAGATCAGGTGTGTATCGGCTCCTGCACCAACTCTTCCCTTCTCGATATGCTGAAGGTAGCCGCTTTACTTAAGGGCAAGACAATCTCTCCCTCGGTAAGCCTTTCAATCTCGCCCGGCTCCAAGCAGGTGCTTGCGATGCTTTCCGACTGTGGAGCGCTTTCCGATATTATCGCATCGGGTGCAAGAATTCTCGAGTGCGCATGTGGTCCTTGTATCGGCATGGGCTTTTCTCCCAACTCCGCAGGAGTAAGCCTGAGAACCTTTAACCGCAACTTTGAAGGAAGAAGCGGAACGGCAGATGGAAAGGTATATCTCGTTTCTCCCGAAACGGCCGTTGCTGCCGCTCTTACAGGATACATCACCGATCCGAGAGAGCTTGGCAAGATGCCTAAGGTGAAAATGCCCTCCAAATTCAAAATAAATGACAATGCAATAATCGAGCCTGCACCTGCAGAGGAAGCGAGCTCCCTTGAAATTTGCAGAGGTCCTAACATCAAGAGTTTCCCTGAAGGAAAGCTCATTACAGATACAATTTCTGCGCCTCTTTTGCTCAAGGTCGGCGACAATATAACTACCGATCATATCATGCCCGCAGGTGCAAAAATCCTCCCCTATCGTTCAAACATCCCCTTCCTCTCCCAGTTCTGCTTTGGTGTATGTGACAAGACATTCCCAGAAAGAGCTTTGCAGGCAGGTGGCGGATTTGTAGTAGGTGGATCAAACTACGGACAAGGCTCATCCCGTGAGCACGCCGCGCTAGTTCCGCTTTATCTCGGAGTTCGAGCAGTAATTGCAAAGAGCTTTGCGAGAATACACGTGGCAAACCTCATAAACGCAGGTATTATTCCTCTTACGTTCAAAAATCCTGATGATATTGATTTCCTCGAAGAAGGTGACAAGCTCACGCTCTCAAACCTCTTTGCAGGCCTTGAAGGTGGTCAGGTAACGCTTTCCGTCGAGGGCAAGACTGATATTCAGCTTGAATGTAGCTTTACAAAGCGTCAGCGTGATATCCTGCTTGCAGGCGGACTTCTCAAATACACAAAGGACAACTGATTTTTGGAGATAGACAAATGGAAAAATACATTGAAATGGCGACCGAGCATTTCCGCCGACTTTTGAGTGAGCAGCTTCTGAGAGTGGAAAAAATGGAAAACGACAAAGAAAAAAAGGATTTTTCTAAGCTCGATACTATAACTATAGGAATATGCGCAGGTGACGGAATAGGCCCGATAATCTGCCGCGAGGCTGAAAGACTGCTTTGCACCATTCTTAAAGACGAAATTGCATCAGGCAAGGTTAAGATAAAGGAAATTGAAGGCCTCACCATTGAAAATCGTGAAAAGTGCAACAAGGCAATACCCGATGATGTGCTCAAGGAAATAAAGGAATGTGACGTCTTGCTGAAGGGTCCTACCACTACTCCGAATGGCGGAACTATGGAAAGCGCCAACGTGGCTATGCGCCGTGAGCTTGACCTCTATGCCAACCTCCGTCCTATCAATATAGCGGATAAAAACATAGACTGGGCATTTTTCAGAGAAAACACCGAAGGTGAATACACCCTCGGAAGCAAGGGTATCGACATTCCCGAAAAGCTCTCTATGGATTTCAAGGTAACTACAGATGCAGGAACGGAGCGAATCGCTCGTGCCGCATTTGAGTATGCAAAGAACAACGGCAAAAACAGAGTTTCTATCGTTACAAAAGCGAACATAATGAAAAAAACTGACGGAAAGTTCAGTCGTATATGCCACGAGGTCGCAAAGGAATATCCCGATATTCAGGCAGACGAGTGGTACATTGACATTATGTGTGCAAACCTTATAAACGAGGCTATTCAGAGCTCATTTCAGGTTATCCTCCTCCCCAATCTTTACGGCGATATTATAACCGATGAAGCTGCGCAGATTCAGGGTGGCGTAGGAACTGCAGGTAGCGCAAATATCGGCGACAAGTATGCGATGTTTGAGGCTATCCACGGAAGTGCACCTAGAATGATAGCTGAGGGTATCGGCGAGTATGCAAATCCGTCGAGCATTTTTGTAGCGGTCGGAATGCTTCTCCGTCATATAGGCTCTGTCGCCTATGCAGAAAAGCTTGATCACGCAATGCGCATTTGTACAGAAAGTGAAAAGAAGGTAGTTGTTACAGGAAATCGCAGCGGAGCGACCTGCCACGAATTTGCAGATTACCTTATAGATACATATGTAAATCTTTGATATAAAAAAACAACGCCCTCGCGGGCGTTGTTTTTTATTTGTTTTTACTTTTTGGGAACTATCTTTTCAATGCCACCCATGTAAGGTCTGAGCGCAACGGGAATGTTTACAGATCCGTCTGCATTCAGGTTGTTTTCAAGGAATGCGATGAGCATTCTCGGAGGAGCGACAACCGTGTTGTTGAGTGTATGAGCAAGATACTTGCCGTCCTTGCCGTTTACACGTATCTTAAGGCGGCGAGCCTGAGCTTCGCCGAGGTTAGAACAGCTTCCTACCTCGAAATACTTCTTCTGTCGGGGAGACCACGCCTCAACGTCTATTGACTTGACCTTGAGGTCTGCCAAATCGCCTGAGCAGCACTCAAGAGTTCTTACGGGAATGTCAAGGCTTCTGAAGAGGTCTACCGTGTTCTGCCAGAGCTTATCAAACCAAACGGGGCTTTCTTCAGGCTTACATACGACTATCATTTCTTGCTTTTCAAACTGGTGAATACGGTATACGGCTCTCTCCTCGAGTCCGTGAGCGCCCTTTTCTTTTCTGAAGCAGGGGGAATAGCTTGTGAGAGTGTAAGGAAGCTCTGCCTCGGGAACGATCTGGTCTATAAACTTTCCTATCATGGAGTGCTCACTTGTACCGATAAGGTAAAGGTCCTCGCCCTCTATCTTATACATCATTGCTTCCATTTCAGCAAAGCTCATAACGCCTGTTACAACATCGCTTCTTATCATGAAAGGAGGAATACAGTAGGTAAATCCTCTGTCTATCATGAAATCACGAGCATAAGAAATTACTGCAGAATGAATGCGAGCGATGTCGCCCATGAGATAGTAGAATCCGTTTCCTGCAACTCTGCGAGCACTATCAAGGTCGATGCCGCAGAATCTCTCCATTATATCGGTGTGATAAGGAACGTCAAAGTCAGGAACTACAGGCTCGCCATATCTCTGTACCTCTACGTTTTCGCTATCGTCCTTTCCTATCGGAACGGAAGGATCAATGATGTTAGGGATAACCATCATTATCTTCTTTATCTTTTCATCAAGCTCAGCTTCCTTAGCTTCGGCCTCAGCGAGCTTCTGTGACTGCTCGGTGACATTTTTCTTTGTCTGCTCTGCTTCTTCCTTTTTGCCCTGAGCCATCAAAGCGCCGATCATCTTGGAATACTTGTTTCTGTTCGCTCTGAGGTCGTCCGCCTCTTTCTTTATACGTCTGTTTTCCTCATCGAGAGCTATTACTTCATCAACGAGAGCGAGCTTGTTGTCCTGAAACTTCTTTTTGATATTCTCCTTTACGAGTTCAGGATTTTCTCTTAAAAATTTCAAATCCAGCATTTATTTATCCTCCAAAAATTATTTATAAAATAAAAAAAGAGTATCCGCCACCATTATGGGACGAAAAACTCCGTGTTGCCACCCAAATTGCCGACCTATGTCAGCCACTCGAACGTTGCTATAAAGGGCAACTCCCTTTGACTTTCATCAAAAGCTCCGAAAGTGGATACACAAACACCCATACTGTCTTGCACCATACGACAGCTCTCTGCAAGGGGTAGAAAATGATAGCTTTCATCATCGCTTACCAAATATAAAACTACACATAGTATAATACATTTAAATAAAAAAATCAAGAGAAAATATGAATTTTGTTATATTTTTTTGCCAAAAATCCACTACTCGAATTCCCTATATTATTTTACGAGAACAAAATAGCAAAAATTCATAATATCGTTTGACTAATTTCTGTTTCTGTGCTAAAATAATAACGTAATATTTTTATAACAGGTGGAAATAATGATAGATATTTTTATCCTCTTTCAAAGCGTCGCCCTTTTGCTTCTGATGATAATTCCGGGTTTTCTTATGTCAAAGTTCAAGCTCGCACCCGAAAAGATAGGAAAAGGCATTTCAAACCTTATTTTGTATATAACACAGCCCGCTCTTATAATACACGCCTACGTAAGAGAGTATGACAAGGAAGTGATGCTACGCGCGTTGATAGTGCTTGCGTTAGCCATCGCAGCGCACCTTATATTCACCTTGTTTGCTTTCCTTCTCTACAAAAAGCACACACCTGACGTTGCGAAGGTGCTTCGCTTTGCTACTATATTTACCAATGCCGGATATATGGGAATTCCCTTGATTTGTAGCATTCTTGGCGATTCTGCCGCAATTTATGCCTCTATTTACGTTATTGTTTTCAATGTTTTTGTGTGGACAGTCGGCTGCTTTATATTCACTGAGAACAAAGAATACATCTCCTTGAAAAAAGCAATATTAAATCCTGCGACCATCTCGACAATCATAGGAATTTTGATCTTCATATCACCCATAAACACACTTCCCTCGCTTGTAATGAAATTCCTCGTCAGCTTTAAGGATATGGTAGCTCCGCTTTCTATGATAATTATAGGTCTTCAGCTTGCAAATATGAAGCTGAAGGAAGCTTTCCGCGATATTGCTATGTATAAATTCCTTTTCCTGAGAATGCTTATCTTGCCTACTATAGTCTGGGTTATGCTGAAGGTAATATCCCTCTTTGGCTACACCGATGCGACAACAATGACGGTAATTTTGCTTTGTGCCGCTACCCCTACAGCGACTGCAACCTCGATGTTTGCTGAAATATTTGACGGCAACACCTCGTATGCAGGAAAGCTGGTGTCAATCACTACAATCTGCTCGCTTATCACAATGCCGATAATTTCCCTGCTTTTAAATGTCTGAAAGTTATAAAGTAAAAGTCCTGACCACTCGGTCAGGACTTTTTTATCCCTTTACTGCGCCTGCTACTACACCTTTTATGATGTATTTCTGTGAAACGGCGTAAAAAACAACTATCGGTATTATTGCGAGCACAAGCATCGCCATCAATGCCCCCATATCGCGCGAGCCGTATCCACCCTGCAAATACTGTACTGCTACAGGTATGGTCTTGTATCTTGAGCCTATAACCAGATAAGGAAGCAGATAGTCATTCCATATCCACATCACATTCAAAACAGTGACTGTGACGGCTGTAGGTCGCAATATGGGAAATATTATCCTAAAGAACATATTCAAGGGTCCGCAGCCATCTATCTCTGCCGCCTCCTCGATGGCGACAGGCAGAGTTTTTATAAACCCAGAAAACAAGAACACGGATAGTCCCGCACCAAAGCCGAGATATATGAAAATTATACCTACGGGATTTTCAAGATTTAATACATTTGCCAGCCTTGACATAGTGAACATAACCATTTGAAAAGGCACCACCATACTAAAAACAAAGAGATAATATATGGCAGAAGTCATTTTGCTATGCATTCGCACTATATACCACGCCGTCATTGAGGTGAATATAACTATAGCGACTGTAGAAAAAACTGTAATAAAAAGTGAGTATGCAAAAGCGCTGAAAAAGTCTGTTTTTTCTATACCACTCCTGTAATTTGAAAGTCCTGCAAAGGTCTCTCTTGTCGGCAAGGAGAAAGGCGAGTCGGAAATATAAAACTGTCCTTTAAAGGAATTTATCGCGACTATAACTACGGGCAAAATGAAAAGTGCAGTTATAATAGCCATGACAATGCAAATTATTACGTTTGTAGACCTTTTCTCTCTCATTTCACGACTTCTCCCCTTTTGATGTCAGCTTTAGCTGAATGAATGCTATAATTCCCACTATTATAAAGAAAATCACAGCCTTCGCCTGGCCTACACCCTCGCTTCCTACACTGCCGTAAAAGGTATTGTATATATCAAGAGCGAGCATGGAGGTGGACTTTCCGGGCGCTCCTGAGGTAAGCGCATAATTCTGGTCGAACATTTTAAATGAGTTGGTGAGTGTCAAAAAAGTGCAAATTGTGACAGACGGCATTACAAGAGGAAGCGTAATGTGTCGCAGGGACTGAAAATATCCTGCGCCATCTATTGACGCCACCTCGTGCATCTCTGCAGGAATACTTTGTATGCCTGCAATATATATTATCATCATATATCCGACGAGCTGCCAGTTTGTAAGCACTATCAAGCCCCAAAACCCGTAATTTGCCGAAAATGTTATATCCACGCCCATACCGGCAAGCACGCCGTTTATTATCAATTGCCATATATAGCCGAGCACTATTCCGCCTATCAGGTTTGGCATAAACAATAGTGTGCGAAAAAGATTTCTCGCGCGTATAGAGCGTGTAAGCAAAAGCGCAAATATAAACGCTATCAAATTTACACTCAAAACCGACACTACTGTAAATTTTACTGTAAAAAACAAGGCATTTACAAAATCATCATTCCCGTTAAATGCGGTAATATAGTTTTGTATTCCTACCCATTTTGCATTGCTTACTGTAGTAAACTCCGTAAACGAGAGATACACGCCCATCAAAAAAGGAACCAAAAACGACACTAAAAAAGCAATAAAGGTCGGCAGAATGAATATCGGGAAGTATTTTTTTAGTGTTGCGCGCATTTTAAGAGTTTGCTTCCTCCGCCCAACGAGTGACGACGATGTTCTTCACTTCTTCCCACGAAAGTGTGCCTTGAGCGTATTGAAGCAGGGCTGCGCCAAAATCATTTTTAAAGCTCAGGCTTGGAAAAATCGTGAAATTCCAAGGTGTCGTCTTTATATTATCCTTGTTGAGCCATTCGACTACCTGCTTTGCAAGTGGATCGTTTGGTGCTTCGTTTTCCCCGAAGGTGTCGAAAGGAGAAATAAAGTTGAGCTTTTGGGTGACAAACTCCTTGCCTGTTTCGCTTGAATAGAGCCAATATAAAAAGTCCGCCGCTTGCTTTTGCTTTTCCTCGCTTGCCTGCGAGTTTATGCAAAGGAAGTTTTCTGTACCTATGCAGAGTCCCTGTGTCGCTTCACCGCTTATGCCTGTGTAAATAGGAAGGAACTTTATATTTTCTTCCTTTACCACATTACCCGACACATCGTTTATCTGATTCCACGCCCAGTTTCCGTTTTGCACCATTACACATTTTCCGAGCGCAAACTCTGCCATCGAGTCTGCCACCTGCTTGCTACCGAGCAATTTAGGCTCTGTGGTGGAATTGTTTATATAGAGATCGAATATGCTTTTGAAATTATCGCTATATAGAAATTCTATCTCTTTTGTCTCGGCGGAATCGTTTAAATCTGCGTTTTTATTTAAAAGCTCGTAATATATAGGCAGGTTTGCAAGGTGGGTATGCCATCTCCAGTCCTCTCCCGATTTGAGCGACGTGGAGGCAAATACACCGTCAATACTAAGCTCCGTCTTGTGAGCAGTCATATCCTCGACCAAAATTTTCAAGGAAGAAAAGCTATATATCTCCTCCATGGAGTTTACTATTTTCTGCCTGTTATCCAAAGCGAAGTATTTGTCGGTCAGCTCCTTGTTGTAGATTATTCCATACCCTTCGACAACGGCAGGTATGCCATATACAGAGTCCCCATCAGTTATGGCGAGGCTTTTGTCGCTCAAATGCTTGTAGAGCTCTGTGTCCTTGAGGTCGGCGCAGTATTCACGCCAGCTAGCATATCCTGTAGGACCATTTACAATAAAAATTGTAGGGGCATCCTTTTTTCCTATCTCCGACTTCAAGGTCTGCTCGTAAGTGCCGGATGCCGCAGTCACTACTCTCAGCTTTACGCCTGTTTCCTTTTCATAGGCTTTGGCTATGTCGTTATAGACACTCGCCACCTCGGGCTTGAAATTGAGGTAGTATATCTCGTCTTTTTTCTCTTTGCAGGACGTCAAAGCAAATGACAACGTCAATACACACATCAGCAAAGCCAAAAATCTATATTTTTTCATTTTTGAATCCTTTCAAACAAAAAAATTGCTTGAAAATAGTTTTTTCTCTTTGCCTATAAAAAATACATCGAGGCGCAACAAGGTAATTTTTGTTACGCCTCGATTTGCTATATTTTTTTAAAATGAGCTTCCTGTCGTAGGAATTTTTCTCTTTCTGCAGGACCCGAGCTTTTTGATTTTCTCTGCATCTGTGATGACCTCGACTATCTTTTGTCCCTTTTTCAAGGTGAAGATGGAAGATCCGGGGGAGGTCTTTGATGCCTTCATGGGTATCAGGGACGATGAAATCAATATGCCTTTTTTTTGATCGTTTACAATTCCTATATCCATGGTATCAGACTCGTAGATGGCAGAAACTATAGGCGAAGCCGACGAAAATGCGCCTGTAAGTTTTTTTCTGTTCGACTTTGTTTCGTATGTGGGCATTGATACGCGCAAGCCCTTGCCGTTTTCAAAAATGAAAATCACGTTGTGCTTGGGATTGTATTCGTATATCACCTTTGCCATTACAGGATACTCGCCGTCGTCCATCTTGAGCTTGGCGGGTATAAAGTCGCCGAGAGCAGACGCCTTTTGAGGCTCAAAATCCGCCACCTTTGCTTTATAAACCTGACACTGATTTGTAAAGAAGACAAGCTCTCCTCTGTTGTCGGTGTCCTCGCTATAGATAATAATGTCACCTTCCTTGAGCTTTTGCTCGTCGTTTCCTCTCAAGGACTGCATTGTTATCTTTTTGAAGTAGCCGTCGCGAGTCATTACAATGCGAACGTTGTAATTCTCGACGAGCTCCTCTGTATCCATTTCTACTATATCGTCAGCACCTATGAGTTGTGTCTTTCTCGGCTGACCATATTTCTTTTTGATTTCCTGAAGCTGTTTTGCTATATACGCCTTTATCTTCAGCTCGTCACCGAGCAGGTCCTCAAGGTCGGCAATCTCCTTTTGGAGCTCCTCTATCTCGGATACACGCCTCATTATATACTCGCGATTCAAGTGACGAAGCTTGATTTCCGCAATGTACTCTGCCTGTATCTGCGTGATAGAAAATCCAGCCATAAGGTTTGGAACAACGTCCTCTTCCTTCTCAGTGTTTCTGATTATGCTGATCGCCTTGTCGATATCGAGAAGTATCTGCGCAAGACCGAGAAGCAGGTGGAGCTTGTCCTTCTTTTTCTGCAGGTCGAAGGAAAGCTCGCGGTGCACACATCCTATTCGGAAGGTGATCCACTCACGAAGAATGTCTACAACACCAAGCTGCTTAGGTGCTCCGTTTACAAGTATATTGAAGTTGCAGTCAAAATTATCCTCGAGTGTAGTAAGCTTGTAAAGCTTTGCCATGAGCTTGTCGGGGTCTGTGCCACGACGAAGGTCAATGTTGATAAGTTTTCCACTATTCAAGCCCATAGCATCGCGTATATCCGCTATTTCCTTGAGCTTGCCGGCGTTTATCAGGTCTGTAATCTTATCGATTATTGCCTCGATATTAGTGGAATAAGGTATCTGTATAATGTCAAGTGAATTGTTCGCCTTATCGTAGGCATATCTCGCTCTCATGCGTACGCTTCCGTAACCGGTTTCAAATACTTCCTTCATCTTGTCGCGCTCGTAAATTATCTGCGCGCCACCGGGGAAATCAGGAGCCTTTATAATCTCCATCATTTTGTCAGTAGTTATTCTCGGATTTTTCAGGAGCGCTATCGTTCCGTCACAAAGCTCCGAGAGATTAAACGAGCATATAGAGCACGCCATACCGACTGCAATGCCGAGGTTTGGAGAAAGCAAAATGTTCGGAAACGTGGTAGGCAAAAGAAGAGGCTCTTCCATTGTGTTGTCATAGTTTGGCACCATGTCAACCGCATTTTTATCTATGCCTCTGAAAAGCTCGTTACAAAACGGATCAAGCTTGACCTCCGTGTAACGTGAAGCCGCATACACAGTGTTCTTACTGTAATGCTTACCAAATGTACCCTTTGAATCAACGAATGGGTGCAAAAGTGCCTGATGTCCACGTGTAAGTCTGACAAGAGTTTCGTATATAGCCGCATCGCCATGAGGATGCAATTTCATTGTCTGGCCTACGACATTTGTACTTTTGGTCTTCTGTGCGGTGAGAAGTCCCATTTTATACATAGTGAACAAGAGCTTTCTGTGTGATGGCTTAAAGCCGTCAATTTCAGGGAGTGCTCTCGAAATAATTACACTCATTACGTAAGGCATATAGTTTTTCTCTATAGTCTCCGTAATGGGTTGTATCGTTACCTCTGCCTGAGGCAAAATTTCTACTTCGGAAGTGGATTTCTTTCTTGCCATTTTAAATCCTTTCAAAGATGTTGAAATTACAGTTTTATAATTTTGTGCGCTGCTGCTCTTATCATTCGGTTGTAAAGTGCCATTCCTATACCGTCGAGTGTCGGCAGAGGCGCATAGATTACCTCCGCATTTTCTGTGTCGGCGTCGCGAAGTAAGGTAAATAGCTTATGCGCGTGAGAAAGCTTGTCCTCTTTTTTACCCATATTGAAAACCTTTTCCTTGGACAAAGCTTGAGAAAAGGCGTCAACTTCCTCCTCGTAGCAAAGCACAGCGGCGTTCTCTTTGTTTTTTAATACATAATCATAGCGCAAAGAAAAATCTCCGTCTAAAAGACAAAACTGAGATTTCGGCGCATAATGTCGATATTTCATTCCCGGAGAAAGCGCGACCTCGCCCTCTTTAAGAGAATCAAGCACCGCATCAGCTACGTTGACCCTTTCGCATAGCTGTGACAAGTCCTCCACAGTTATAGCACCTGGGCGTAACAAGGTGAGTGAGGAGTCGTCCTCTATTTTCACTATCGTAGACTCAAGACCAATATCACAATCTCCACCGTCGATTATCATATCAACTCTGCCCGTCATATCCTCTGCAACATAGCGATAGCAGGTAGGTGACGGACTCCCCGAAAGATTTGCAGACGGGGCGGCAATTGCAACACCTGATGCGCGAATAAACTCTCGTGCTACAGGGTGAGACGGACACCTGACCGCCACAGTATCAAGACCTGCGGTAACGGTTTTCGGGACGACATCTTTTGCCTTAAGTATGACAGTGATAGGTCCGGGCATAAAAGCCTTTGCCAGCTTGTAATAAAGGTCGTTTGTGTATGTATAAAGCTCGGCGTCATCAGGCTCGCTTACGTGTATGATGAGCGGATTGTCGGACGGTCTGCCCTTCGCCGCGTATATCTTTTGCGCGGCATTTGAGTCTGTTGCATTTCCTCCGAGTCCGTAAACCGTTTCTGTGGGAAACACCACAAGACCGCCGTTTTTGATAATCTGCCCTGCTTTTTCTATATCTTTTTTGCTGTTTTCTAATGATAAATCAAAAATTTTCGCTGAATAAGTTTCCATAATTACTCATCGCCCTTTAGCTTTTCGGCGGTATCTGCGGTAAGCAAAGCGTCAATCATCTGACCTATAGCGCCGTTAAGAAAATTCTCAAGTGAATACAGAGTAAATCCTATTCTGTGATCGGTAACACGCCCCTGCGGATAATTGTAGGTGCGGATTCTTTCACTTCTGTCGCCCGTGCCGACCTGACTTCTTCGCTCGGAGGCAATGCGCTCGCGCTGCTCCCTTTCTTTCATATCATAGAGCTTTGTGCGCAATAGCTTCATAGCCTTATCGCGATTTTTGAACTGACTGCGCTCGTCCTGACATTCTATGACGATACCGCTCGGCTTGTGGATAAGTCGAATTGCAGACTCCGTCTTATTTACGTGCTGACCACCTGCGCCACTGCTTTTGATAGTCTCTATCTTCAAGTCGGCAGGGTTGATTTCGATTTCCACGTCCTCCATTTCAGGCAAAACGGCGACTGTAACAGTAGACGTGTGAATTCTTCCCTGCGTTTCGGTTTCAGGCACTCGCTGAACACGGTGAACTCCGCTTTCAAACTTGAGTCTTGAATAAGCACCCTCACCGATTATCATAAACGTCACTTCCTTGAAGCCACCAAGCTCCGTCTCGTTGACGTTCACAAGCTCTACCTTATATCTCTGCGACTCAGCGTACATATTATACATTCGGTATAACACGTATGCAAAGAGCGCCGCCTCTTCTCCGCCTGCTCCTGCGCGTATCTCGACGATAACGTTTTTGCTATCGTTGGGATCTTTCGGCAAAAGCAAAACCTTCAGCTCCTCGCGAAGCTTTTCAAGCTCTACTTTCAGGCTTTTGACCTCATCCTCGGCAAGAGCCCTGATATCAGCATCGGAGTCTGCATCGCGCATTATAGCGTCTGCGTCTGTAAGCTCCGTTTCTGCCTGCTTATATTCTCTGAATTTTTCAATTATAGGGAGCAAATTGTTATGCTCCTTTATGACCTTTCGGTACTCCTCCTGATTGCTGATAACGTCAGCATCGGAAATCTGCTCCTCAAGGTATAAAAATCTTTGTTCTGCTTTTTCAAGCTTGTCTAACATCAAAATGCTCCGTTTTTAATTATTTGAAGAATGCCAGCATTGCCTCATGCGTAGTATAAAGGTCTGCCTTTGAAATCACTTCGTAAGGTGCGTGCATGGATATAACGGGGACGCCAAGATCTACCGTGTCGATGTTCAATTTTGAAATATACATAGCGACAGTTCCACCGCCACCGCAGTCTACCTTGCCAAGCTCTGACGTCTGCCACTGTACGCCGTTGTCTGCAAAAAGCTTTCTTATAAATCCTACGTACTCGGCGGAGGCGTCGTTAGTACCAGACTTTCCTCTTGCGCCTGTATATTTCGACATTGTAGTACCGCAGGAGATCATCGCGCTGTTTCTCTTTTCGTATACCTCTGCGAAATTGGGATCGTACGCCGCGTTTACGTCAGCGGACAAGCACTTGGACTTAGAACGTACGCGAACAGGATTTGCTCCCAAAGAAGATGAAATCTCGCTGATAAGATCAAGCAAAACGTAGCTCTGCATACCTGTATTGCCTTCGCTTCCTATTTCTTCCTTATCTGCAAGGATAGAAATAACTGTCCTGTCGTTCGTATCACATTCAAAAAGTGCAGTAAGCACAGGATAAGCGCACACTCTGTCGTCATGGCCATATGCACCTATAAAGGCTCTGTCAAATCCTACGTCACGCGCCTTGAATGCAGGGACTGCGCAAAGCTCGGCGCTGATAAAGTCCTCCTCGACTATTCCGTACTTATCGTTGAGCATCTTGAGTACGTTGAGCTTGATTTTAGAATCAGCCTTTTCGTCGCCAAAAGGAAGTCCACCAAAAAGAATATTAAGTGTTTCTCCGGGGATTGCAGTTCCAAGAGGCTTTGCAGACTGCTCTGCGCCAAGATGAGGGAGAAGGTCGTTTATATAGAATACAGGATCAGAATCGTCCTCGCCTATGCAGACCTCAACGATTTCGCCGTCCTTCTTTACCACAACTCCGTGCAATGCGAGAGGAATAGCCGTCCACTGATACTTTTTGATTCCACCGTAGTAATGCGTCTTCAAAAAGCTCATGCCACTATCCTCGTAGAGAGGATTCTGCTTCAGGTCTAATCTGGGAGAATCTATGTGAGCGGCAGCTATACGAATACCGTCCTCTTCAATGTTGTTTTCGCCTATCTTGAAAAGATATACACACTTGTTTCTATTGTTAAAATACTTTTTATCGCCAACTTTGAGTGCATCTCCGAATGAATACTCTGTATATCCGTTGGCTTCTGCCATTTTTATACTTTCCTTCACGGCCTCTCTCTCGGTTTTTGCTACGTCAAGGAATTTTTTGTATTCGTCTGCGTACGACATCATTTTTGCGATCTTCTCTTCGCTTGACTGTTCGTACACACTCTTTTTAGTAAAGGAAAGCTCCTCATTTAATTTTTGGCCTATAGTAAGTTCTGACATATGCTTTGCCTCCGAATCATTTTTAAATTATTATATACGTTTATTCCAAAATCAAACGGCAAATTTTTTCCACCTGTAAATCAAGGGCTGAGACATCTGCGCTGTTCTCGATTATATAATCAGAATGTTTTTTCAAGAAATCGTCATCTGCCTGGCTGTTTATTCGGGATTTTGCCATTTCTTCTGTGGTGTTATCTCTGTCGATTATTCTTTTTATACGCGTTTTTTCATCTGCCTCGACACAAATTATGACGTCACACTCGCGGTCAAATCCGGACTCAAACAAAAGAGGCGCATCGATTATTGCTGCACGACATCCGTTTCGCCTCTGTACGTCAAGCCATTTGCGACATCCGTCCAAAACGAATTTATGAGTAATTGTATTCAAAAGCTGCAGCTTTTCTCCGCTTTCATCAGAAAAAACTATTGACGACAGTTTTTTTCTGTCTACTCCGCAATTACTATCCAAAATTCCACTACCGAAAACAGAGGCAATTTCACGTGTACACTCACTATCTCGTGAAATGATAGAATGATAGAGCGAGTCTGTATCTAAAGACGGCACGCCTCTTTTTGCAAAGCATAGCGAAGCCTGACCCTTGCCACTTCCGCTTCCACCGCACAAGCCTATGACCTTCACGCCCTCACCTCCGATAAAAGAAAATAAATCTCTTTTTATTATACTATAATCACCTTTTGTTGTCAATCTATTTAAAAAATTTAACATTATAAACTCTTTACTTTATTGACATATACAAGTGCTTGTGATATAATTACTGTGTGTTATTATACGCTTTCTCAATGCAACAAGAGCAAAGAAAGAGTGCCCTTACGGACACTCCTTCGAAATTAAAGCTTGCTTGCGATTTCTGCGGTATCGTTTGCGATAACGTATTCCTCGTTTGTAGGTATGAGATATACCTTGACCTTTGAGCCATTCTTTGAAAGGCAAGTCGTGTTGATAGGTCTGGGCACATTGTTGTTTACATCTGTGTCAAGCTCTACACCGAGGTATTCAAGTCCCTCGCAAGCCAATTCACGAATGAAGGGTGTGTTTTCACCTATACCTGCGGTAAATACTATCGCATCAAGTCCGCCCATTGCTGCGGCATATGCACCGATGTATTTCTTTATCTGATAGCCGAGAATCTTTATTGCAAGCTCAGCTCTCTTGTTTCCGCCCTTCATTGCCTCTGAAATATCGCGACAGTCGGAAGAAATTCCGCTGACACCGAGGAAGCCACTCTTCTTGTTGAGTATATCGTTTATTTCCTTAACCGAGAGGTTTTCCTTCTCCATAAGGAAAGGCACGATTGCGGGGTCTATATTACCAGAGCGAGTGCCCATTATAACACCATCAAGGGGTGTGAAGCCCATGGTTGTGTCGACGACCTTGCCACCCTTTACTGCGGATATAGAAGATCCGTTTCCGAGATGGCAGGTGACTATCTTGGTCTCCTCTGCAGGCTTGTCGAGCAGCTTTATCATTTCTGCAGAAACGTATCTGTGAGAGGTTCCGTGGAAGCCGTACTTACGAATCTTGTATTTGTCGTAGTACTCGTAAGGGACCGCATAGAAATATGCTTCTTCGGGCATTGTCTGATGGAATGCAGTATCAAATACAAGCACCTGAGGAACGTTGGGCATTGCCTCTACGCATCCCTCGATTCCCATAAGAGTGGGAGGTGTGTGCAAGGGTGCAAGCTCGCGGCAAAGCTCGAGCTTTTCCATAACCTCATCGCTGAGAAGCACTGACTGTGTGAAGTACGAGCCACCGTGGACAACTCTGTGTCCGACCGCCTGTATCTCGCTCATGTCAGAGATACATCCGACCTCCTTGTCGGTCAATGTGTTTACGAGAATACGTGTAGCATCAGCGTGATTTTTCATCTCAAGCTCTGCGACATAATCAGGCTTTCCTGCTACCTTATGTATAATCTTACCATCTATGCCGATACGCTCACAAAGGCCTTTTGCCTTTACTTCATTCTTGTCAGTATCAAAGAGCTGATACTTGAGTGAGCTGCTTCCGGCATTTACTACCAAAACATTCATTTCCAAATCCTCCATTTTTTGTTTTTACATTCATATTATACAACATATTACGGACAATTACAACACCAAATTCTCTTATTTTTTAAAAAGGAGCTGATATTTTGAAAACCGTATCTATAGTGTGTGAATACAACCCCTTTCACCGCGGACACAAGTATCAGCTTGACAAAATCAAAGAGGATTTTGGCGAGGACGTGTGCATTGTCGCAGTTATGAGTGGAAACTATACCCAACGCGGAGATTTTGCGATAGTCGATAAGTTTACTCGTGCAAAAATTGCAGTGATGGAGGGAGCATCGCTCGTTCTGGAGCTTCCCTTTCCCTTTTCAATGCAGAGCGCAGAATTCTTTGCTTCATCAGCAGTAAAGATAATCACCGACGCCGTAAATAGCGACGTCATATCCTTTGGAAGCGAATGTGGTGATGCAGAAGCGCTCAGCCGTGTGGCACTCAATATGGCATCAGACGAGTATGTGTCCGCCTTCAAGTCGCTTTCCGCAAGCGATAAGTCATCGGGCCACGCTTCACTTTCCCAAAAGGCGTATGCTATTGCCTTCGGCGACACCAACGATGCAAAAATTCTCGAAGAGCCTAACAACCTGCTTGGAATAGAATATATAAAGGCACTCAACACATCAAAAAAAGAAACAGAGATACACACCTTCAAAAGAAAGTATGCATCTCACAATGACAGCGCGCCCGCGACTGATGAATATGCCTCTGCATCTGCCATAAGAGAGCTTTTCTGTGGCAATGATATAGAAAAAGCATTGTCGCTTTTGCCCGATTTTTCGGCGCAGATATGCGAGCAGTCATACAAGTCGGGTAATATGCCCACTGATTCAAATCGTCTTTCTAATGCCGTCTTGGCATTTTTGAGAATAAATCCCCCCGCGCACGATACAGCCGATTCTGTCGGTGGTATCGAGCATCGTCTACGTTCCTGCGCTCTCAAGGCGAAGGATATGGATGAATTGATTACACTGGTCTCTACCAAAAGGTATACCAATGCAAGAATAAGGAGAGCTATCTGGAATTCGTATTTTGGAATTACCTCCTCCGATGTACGAAAGCTTCCTTGCTACACCCAAGTTCTTGCGATGGACGAACGTGGCAGAAAAAAACTGAAGGAAATGAAAAAATCGTCAACTATATCTATATTGACGAAGCCTGCAGATTATGTCTTTCTACCGAGTGATGCAAAGTCACAAGCAGAAGCGTCAAATCGCGCAAATCTGATCTTTTCCCTCACCAAGCCCGTCTCTTCGTCAGGCGCTGAGTTTTTACGCTCCACGCCATACTGCAAAAAATAGCGTTTTTTCACGATATGTTTTTGCACACTAAATATGTCGAATGTATTGACAATATTTGGTAATTAAGGTATATTGTTTTTGAAAGGGACGTTACGTCATTTTCGCACAAAAACGAAAGGAGAAAAAATGAAGGCAACAGGCATCAAAGGAAAATTCCTCGAATTCAAGGGACAGCCTCTCGTAAGAATTGACAACGAGCTTTATTACGGAGATATGGCTGAAAAGTTCTACCTCTTTATGATGATTATGAACTACAAAAACCTTGACAAGCTCGGAACGCAGGTACCTGATAAGGTAATGGTACAAATACTCCCCACTTCCGGTAGCGGAAAGGTAGAAAAACAGAACATTGTCAGCGGATTGAGCGAGGCGTTCGATCTCGGTATGGCATGGCTCGAGAGAGCAAACAGAGCTTAATTTAATATCAGTTTTCATTTATGTGGCTTTTTAGCCGAGGAGGTAAACAAAATGAAAAACAAAAATCGCACAAAGGTCGGACTTATGGTTGTCGGATTTTCACTTCTGATAATCATAATTTCGACGTCGTGCGCAGGATGTGAGCTAAATGCTTTGGCATGGGAAAGTGACAATGGCGCAACAGTAACCACTACACTCCCTGCAGTAACGACTACAGTTCCTGTCACGACAACAGTAGTAACCACAACCGCTCCACAGGTCCCCGAGTTTTTAAACCCGTTGACAGGAGCACAGACAACAAAAGAGCTTTCCGGTAAGCGACCGCTTGCCATAAGCGTAGGAAACACCGCCGCATCAATGCCACAATACGGCGTAGGTATGGCAGATATTCTTGTAGAAGCTCCTGTCGAGGGAGGAATTACAAGGCTTTTGCTCCTCTCGTGTGAATATGCCGACAACGACATTGTTGGGTCAGTTCGCTCCACGAGAAAATACCTTGCAGATATAGCAGGCGACTTTGACGCCATACACGCTTATGCAGGCACGAGTGATACAGGCGCTTCCACCTCGATTTCGGGCGTAGATACGCTGGATTACATAATCCAGAATCTCACGAACACATATTACACCGATCCGCAAAGGAATGCGCCGCATCATATAATGACTACAGCAAGCAGGCTTACTTCAAGTGCTGTTTTACAGGGCTACAGAACGACCTACACGCCTACAGAATACCCCTTTGAGTTTGTCAACTATTTTGGGCGTGCCACCTTGTCAGACAACGACTCGCTATACGTGAGAATTCCCTATTCCTCAGCGCACACAACGGAGTTCAAGTATGACTCCGCTTCAAAGACGTATACGCGCTATCAGTTTGGCTCTATTCACACTGATGCAAAAACGGGAAAGGCGCTCACCTACACAAATCTGTTTATACTTTTCTGCGATACTGTAACGTATGACAAGGCGAGTGGAACAGAAATAAGCATAGACGTGCATAGCGGTGGAACAGGATACTATATTTCAGATGGAAAATACGTCGATATAATATGGTATAGAGACGAGAACTCAAACCTTAAATTCTGCGATAAAAACGGAGCGACGATAGAAATCAATCGAGGAAAGACATATATCGGTCTTGTGAAAATCTCGACGAAAAATTCCGTCGTTCTCAATTCTAAATAAAATTAAAACACACATAGCCATTCAGCTATGTGTGTTTTTTGTATTATTCGTTTTCCTGTGAGATGTCTTCGCCAGAGCTTTCGTCTGAAGCTTCTTCTGTGGAAGGAATATCCACGCCAACGCTTCTCATAAGCTCCTCGGCAGAACGGCGCAAATCCTCTTCGCGTTCCTTGATCGCCTCCGCTGCCTTTTCGTTTTCCTGCTCGCTGCGCTTATTCTTTTCCTGCTTCATGGCAACGAGATCCTCTTCGGTCGCATCGTTGTCCATCGCCGCCTCAAACTGTGCCTGATCCATAACCTCATATTTAACAAGGAAGTCGGCAATAAAATAAAGCTTGTCGATGTTGTCGCGAAGAATTTTTTCTGCCTTGGCAAATGCCTCGTCGATAATCTTCTTTATCTCGCTGTCAATAACAGAAGCGGTCGCTTCGGAGTAGTTTTTCTGTGAATTGAAATCTCTTCCGAGGAACACCTCGTCGCTGTTATGCTCTCCGCCAAACTGGATGGTGCCGAGCTCATCGCTCATTCCAAGCTGAGTGACCATCTTGCGAGCTATGCTTGTAGCACGCTGAATATCGTTGGAGGCTCCACCGGATACGTCGTCGTAAATAATCTTCTCGGCAACGCGTCCGCCAAGGAGCATTGCGATGTTCTCCTTGAGCTCGTTTTTATAAACACTGTATTTATCCTTAATAGGAGGATTAAGCGTATACCCCAAAGCTCTTCCACTCGGTATAACGGATATACGGCTGACAGGGTCCTGGGTGGTAAGAAGGTGAGCAAGAATGGCGTGACCTGCCTCGTGATATGCGGTCTTGCGCTTTTCTTCCTCTGTAAAGTTCAGTTTCTTCTTTTCGGTACCGACCATTATCTTGAGAGTAGCCTCCTCGACTTCGTCCATACCGATAAGGTGCTTGTTCTTTCTTGCCGCAAGCAATGCCGCCTCGTTCAAGAGGTTTGCAAGGTCTGCGCCTGTAAATCCTACAGTAGTCTGTGCGATCTTCTTGGCGTCTACGCTATCCTCAAGAGGCTTGTTTTTCATATGGACCTTGAGTATTTCCTCGCGGCCCTTAAGGTCGGGATAATTTACTGTAACCTGTCTGTCAAAGCGCCCGGGACGCAACAAAGCAGGATCGAGAATGTCAGGTCTGTTTGTAGCTGCTATAACAATTATTCCCTCGTGCTTGTCAAAGCCGTCCATCTCAACGAGGAGCTGATTGAGCGTCTGCTCTCTTTCGTCGTGACCACCACCAAGGCCTGCGCCTCTGTGACGACCGACGGCATCTATCTCATCGATGAAGATTATGCTTGCAGGGCTCTTTCTCGCTGTTTCAAATAAATCTCTTACACGAGCCGCACCCATACCGACATACATTTCTACAAAGTCGGAGCCTGACGTGAAGAGGAAAGGCACTCCTGCCTCACCCGCAACAGCCTTTGCAAGAAGCGTCTTACCCGTACCGGGAGGGCCCATCAGGAGCACGCCGTGAGGGATCTTTGCGCCAAGTCTTGTAAAGCGCTGGGGGTCCTTCAAAAATTCTACTATTTCCTGAAGCTCTGCCTTTTCCTCATCTGCGCCGGCTACATCGCTGAAGCGTATATGATTTTTCTCCAAGACATTGAGCTTTGCCTTTGAGCGTCCAAAGGAGTTCATCTTGCCCTTGCCGGTCGTCTGATTCATCATAAAGAACCAGAACGCAATGAACAAAACGAAGATTATAATATACGGCAGATACGAAAGGAACCAAGGAGCGTCCTTGATTTCCTCGAAATTATAGCTCTCTATAATTCCCGCAGCCTTTTGCTCGGTAGCTATTTCGTCTATCCATTCATACTGGAAGGAATAGCTCAGACGATAGGTGTAACTGTTTCCATCCTTGTTTTTTACAGTTATATATCCATCGGTATCTACAAAGAAGGATGTCACCTCTTGATTGTTGAACATATCCTGCAGGTCGCTGTAAGTAAACTCCTCTTTTTCGGCCATCATATCCGAAAAAACAACGGCTGCCAATATAAAACACAAAATCAAAAGCCCGAAGAATATGACGTTTTTTATATTGATTTTCATTCAGGTTTTAACCATTTCCTTTCTGGTGTTGTGAAAAAGCTATCAGCAATACACTTCCGGCTTCAAAATGCCAACGTAGGGTAATGAACGATACTTTTCATCATAGTCAAGACCGTAGCCTACTACGAACTCGTCTTCGATCTCTATTCCTATGTAATCAGGAGCGAAATCCACTACTCTGCGTGATGGCTTGTCGAGGAGCGTGCAGGTCTTTACGGAATTGACACCTTTTGCACAGAGGTATTCTACGAGGTGCGACAGGGTTCTGCCACTGTCGATAATATCCTCCACGATTATTACATCGCACTCGCCAGCATCTTTTCTCTGAAAGTCGAGGTGCACCTTGATATCTCCTGAGCTCCTTGTGTCGGAGCCGTACGAAGAAACCTTCATAAACTCTATCTCCACAGGAGTCTTGAGCTTTTTCATCAAATCTCCCACAAACACAACAGATCCCTTGAGTATTCCCAAGAGCACCACTCTTTTTTTGCTGTCGGCGTAATCTTCATCAATGCGAGAAGCCACCTCTGTAACAATTTTATCAATCTGGACCTCGTCCAACAAAATTCTGCCAACGTCCTTATGCATTTTATCCTCCATTGCAACAATACAAAGCATATATTTTTTTGTCTGTAGTCTTTGAGTCGTCCTCTGCATCTCTTACCCCAAATCCAGGGACCCACAGCACACCCTTGTCGTCGCAGATAACGGGGCGCGCCGCCTTTTCATATGCAGACATTTTGGCGTCGATGTACAGCTTTTTAAGCTTGTGTGTCATTCCGCCGTATCGGTATTTATCACCGTCTATGCGGTTTCGCATGTATAGCTCACCACATATTCTATCAAATACAAGAACACCTTGTATTGATAATTTGTAAATATTTATTAACTTTGATACGTAAGCGTCGTTTTTATCCTCTGAGAGATATACAACACCGTCAACGCCAGGTATCAGGTTTTCTCCCAAGGAAAGCTTTTGTGAAAATTCTCTTGCTTCCTCTTTTTGCTTTTTTTGAGCTACATACACCTTTTCTCTATCTGCAAAAAAGGACAAACCCGACGGAATATCATAAGAAAAGCTTTTGCCACCCTTGAGCAAGAAGCAAATTTTCCTTATATGATTATATTCAAGGTCGGTATCCGAAATTCCATTACAAGCGCATTTATACATTCTGACAAGCACTCTTGAAAGAAGCGCATAATCAAGAGAGGAAACATCTTTTCTGTCTGCCACACTCGTTATGCTCTTCTCACGGCATAGCTTGTCGAGCTGCTTTTCAATGTACTCATTGTCTGCGCTCACGTTATTGTTCAAGCGCCTGATGGCATTTTCATACGATGGATTGATGCGCTCAAGATGAGGCAAAATCTCATGTCTGATATAGTTTCTGCTGTAATTTATGTCGGTATTCGTGGAGTCTGTGACAAATTCTATCCCATTCTGCTCCAGCGTGAAGAGTATATCTTTTTTCGAAACGTAGATCACAGGCCTCAAAATATTGTCGCGCACGACGGGAATACCACATACAGCCTGTGTGCCTCCGCCTCGCAAAATATTGAAAATCACAGTTTCCGTATTATCGGTAGCGTTATGCGCAGTAACTACATAGGAATAGTCATCGTTTTTTTCAACAAACTCCTTGAAAAATCCGTATCGCACGTTTCTCGCCGCCTCTTCAAGTCCCTCGCCGTTTTGCTTGGCGATAGCGGGCACATCTGCCCATCTTGAATGAAGCTCAATGCCGAATGTGGCACAAAGTTCGCGACAAAACGCTTCATCGCGATCTGCCTCCGCTCCTCGAATATTGTGATTTACATGCATAGCGCATATGGGGAAATTATGCTTTTTTGCAAGCGCATTCATGCAAAGCAGGAGGAATACGGAATCCGCTCCTCCTGACAAGGCAACAACCACGCCCAAAGCAAATTTTTCCATCATATCATAATCAGATACACAACGAAGAAACTCCTTGTAGGTCGTGCCAAAGTGCTTCTCTGCATCAAATTCGACGATCACGACGGAGGTCCTCCGCTTTCTTCGTCGAGCGTTCTGAACTTTGTAAACTGTCCTATCCAGCCCATCTTGACTGTGCCTTGCGCACCATGACGGTTTTTAGCGATTATGACATCTGCCGTATTCGCCTCTTGCTCAAGCGTCTTTGCGTCGGACTGATCCTTGTAGTACTCCTCGCGATACAAGAACATTACGATATCTGCGTCCTGCTCGATAGATCCTGATTCTCTGATGTCGGAAAGCATAGGCTTTTTGACAGTTCTACCTTCGGTATTTCTCGAAAGCTGAACACAGCAAAGTATCGGAATACCGAAATCCTTTGCCATAATCTTGAGGTTTCTCGATATTTCGCCAAGCTCGATAGCGCGGTTGTCTATCTGTCTACCACTCTGCATAAGCTGGAGGTAATCGACAACGACAAGCCCGAGATTTTTAACTCTGCGAAGCTTGGATTTCATATCAGTTATAGTGATTGCAGATGTGTCGTCGATAAGTATCTCGCAGCCTGCAAGCTCGCCTGCCGCAGTAGCAAGCCTGGTCCAGTCGTCAGGCTTTATTTCGCCACTTCTGAGGGCGTAGCTATCCACGAGCGCTTCACTTGAAAGCATTCTTGTAACGAGCTGCTCACCGGGCATTTCCAGAGAGAAAACACACACTGTCTTTTTCGTCTGCTTTGCCACATTGACTGCAATGTTCATTACAAAACTCGTCTTACCCATACCAGGACGCGCACCAACAAGGACAAGATCTCCCTGTCCCATCTGAACAAGCGCCTTATCGAGTGCAGAAAATCCTGTCCTTGAGCCTGTAATCTGCGCCTTGTTGTCAGAGAGCGCCTCCAAGCCCTTATACACGCCGTTCATGATGTCGCCGATGTGACGGAACTCCTTTGAAGAGCGTTTTTCAGCTATATCGAAAATCTTCTGCTCAGCGAGGTCGACAATATCCTCTGCCTTTCCCTGCTCGGAGTAGGCAATAGAGGAAAGTTCGTCGCACACGCTGATTATCTTGCGAAGCATTGCCTTGTCCTTTACTATCTTGGCGTAGTCTTTGATGTTGGCAGGGGTTGAAACTATATTCGCAAGAAGCATAATATAATCTCGTCCGCCCGTCTCGTTATAAACGCCACTCTCGACAAGGGTGTTAATGATAGTAATGGGGTCTATTTCTCTGCTCTGCATATACATAGAGCGCATAGCGGAAAATATGTGTCTATGCTCCTCTATATTGAAATCGTCCTCGGTAATAAGCCCTGCTATATCGTCAAAGCAGGACGGCTTTAACAAAATTGAACCAAGAACTGCTTGCTCGGACTCTACCGATACAGGCAGATTCCTTACAATATCACCATTCATAAAAAACTCCTTTGCTTGCTTATTCGTGTACGACTACGGTAAACTTTCCGGATATCTCCGCATAAAGCTTTACCTCGATAGAATAAGTTCCGTGTGTCTTTATAGGATCGCTGAGATTGATTTTTCTTTTGTCTACCTTTATTCCAAAATCAGCGTCAAGCTTTTCTGCAATATCCTTGGAGGTAACGGCGCCGTAAAGTCTGCCGTCTGCGCCTGATGCCGCTTTTACCTTGAGGGTAGTAGCTGCGAGCTTTTCAGCGAGCTCGTTTGCCGCGCGGCGCTCCTCGTCTATCTTGTGCTGTCTTGATTCTTCCTTACCCTTAAGCTCATTTGTAGCCTTTGCATCAGCAACTATAGCGAGCTTTTTGGGGAACAAAAAGTTTCTTGCATATCCGTCAGAGACCTCGACAACCTGATCCTTTTTGCCCTGTCCCTTTACATCCTTCAAAAGTATAACCTTCATATATAAACATCTCCTTTGTGCTATCAATAGTCAATATTTTCATCAATTGCAGCCTGAAGTCTGCTAACGACATTTCTCATAGATTCGTCGGAAACCTGCGCTCCCGCTACGTCGAAGTGTCCGCCACCATTGAGGCGCTCAAGTATCTTCTGCACGTTTACTGTACCGTTGGAACGTCCACAAATGTGTATGCTTCCGTTTATGTTTACGAGCACGAACGACGCCTCTACATCCTTGAGAGAAAGCAGCTTGTCGGATACCTTTGCAGCAATTGTGCGGTATGACGGATCGACAAACTCCTCATCACACGAGGAAATAGCAAAGCGCTTTTTGTATATCGTAACGTTTGTGTTAAACTGAGCCTCACGTATCATTTCGTCAACGTCTGCCTTAAACATTTCCTGAGCTTTTCCAGGGTCTGCGCCCTCGCCGCGCAAGAACTGCGCTACGCCAAAGGTACGAGTTCCCGTATTTCTTGTAAACTGCTTGGTGTCAAGAAGAATTCCCGAATAAAGCAGTTCAGACTCCTCGCGAAGCAGGTTTCTCGTAGTCATTACCTGCTCCAAGAACTCGGAAATAAGCTCTGATGCCGAAGAAGCGGTGGTTTCAATGTATTCAAGCTTGACGCAGGAGTCGAACTCCGCAGACTTGATATGGTGGTCAATGACTGCGATGTTTTTCGCCTTCTTCAATATTTCGGGTGCTTCTGCAATATTGAAGTTGTTGACGTCGACCAGAACGACAAGCGTGTCGGGAGTGAGAAGGTCTACTGCCTCTGCGCTGTCCACAAAAATATTTCTGTATATCTCGATTTCGTCTATCTTCTCAAAGCATTTCTGCAGATTGGGGTCGTTTCGGTTAACTACTATATTGACCTTCATATTGCAGTTCATAGCCATTCTCGCCATGCCCACAGATGCACCGAACGAGTCGTAATCTCCCATACGATGTCCCATAATAATGACATTGTCCGCTCTTCCAAACAAGGAAACAAGCTGATTTGCCATAACGCGCGCTCTGACGTTTGTGCGCTTGAAGCTCGCCTTGGTCTTTCCGCCGAAATAAATCGTCTCATCCTCTTTCTTATAAACGACCTGGTCGCCTCCACGCTGAAGCGCCATATCAAGCGCATTCTGCGCCGAGCGCTCTATCTCAGACAGGTTGTCACCTGCATCGGAAACACCTATAGATACAGTAATGGAAATACCATCACCCACGCGCACCTCACGTATTTCATCAAGGATAGAAAAGTTGTCCGCAATACACTTGCGAAGATTCAGATCGTTGAACATTATGAAATACTTATTTCGCTCATAAAGACGAATGATACCATTCATTTCGCCTACCCATTTTTTCAGCTTGTTCTCTACCTCGTTTATGGTCTTTACAAAGTCGGCGTGAACGTACTGCGCAATTTCATCAATGTTGTCGACAATGGCGTATGCAACTACAGGCCACTCATCGTTATAGAGCTTTTCGAGTGCCAAATAATCCGAGCGCTCCTCGAGCACGACGAAGAGATACTTCTTTCCGTCCACCTCGCAAGGCAGGCTGTCGCACCTGAAGGAGTCCTCACCGATATAGACAAGCGGGTCCTTGTTTTTCTCGCCTTCGAGCAAAATGTCAAAGTCGAAAATATCATTCACGTGTGCCAAGCTTGTTATTCTCTTGCATTTTGTCTTTCTGACAAACGCCTTGTTGCACCAGTATATCTTTCCGAATTCATCGCAAAGAAGGACAGGTGCGTGCATTGCAAGTATAGCGCTACCGAGCTCGCTGTCGAAAATCACGTCAAGCGTCTTTGATGTCGCCAGAGTCTGTCGTCTTGTCCTTATATCTGCCCACAATCCGAGCAAGGCAAGGTATGCAAGCAAGGATATCATGCAGTTGTAAACATACGAAAGGCTTGTAAATTCTTCAAGCAAAACAAGTGCAAGAACAACAAGACAGGTAAGGATAATAACAACCGCTATATCGAGCCGTGTAGCTAATTTACTTCTTTCTCTTATTTTCATGTATTCAATACCCCCCAAGGCATCAGTCGCACAAAAAGTGCGCTATGCAATGTTGAAATTGTTACTATAGTATAATATAACGGATATATTATAACAGATAAACATTAAAAAGTAAATAAGAAAACAAGATTTTTACTCATTTTTAGAACAAATGCCGAAAAAAGCTTCAATTTTTCTTGCAAAAATAAAAAAATTATAGTACAATGGTATGGTAAAGCATAAACACCCACATAATTTTGAAGCGAGGAGCCTGATTTGAAAAATCCGTTACATCTGCCCGTTACCGCCATTTCGGGCATAGGCGAAACAAAATCAAAAGCATTCAGCAGACTCGGAATATTCACGCTCAAGGACTTGATATACCATACTCCGCGAGCATATGAAAACCGCGGAGACGTAAAAAGACTGAACGAGGGGCTTGATGGCGAGACACACGCCTTTGTGCTTACTGTCGCATCAATGCCTAAAAGTGTCACGCTCAAGGGCAGAATATCGATAACAAAATTCAAGGCTTTTGACGATAGTGGCGCAGTCGAAATAGTTTTTTTCAATCAGAATTATGTCAAGGATGTTTTTTCAGTCGGAGCTGAATTTCGCTTTTGGGGAAAGCTGACACAGTCAAAGGGTAAGTATCAGATTACATCGCCTGAATACGAAAGTGTTATGCCAAATAAGGCTCTGCCCGAATTTATTTCACGTTATCCGTTGGTTTCCGGGCTTACGAACAAGCTGATTTCCAAGTCGGTGCAGGACGCTTTGAACATGTGCGAGGGTAGCCTTCAGGAGCATTTGCCCGAAGAGATTCGCAGAAAAAACAAACTCCCCTCACTTGCATACGCCCTGCGAAGCCTACACTTCCCGCAAGACGATTTATCTATACAGAATGCGCTCAGGCGTATGTCATACGACGAGCTTTTCTGCTTTGCAATTGCTATAAACATGGCAAGGACCAAGCACGACGACTCATGCGGTGTCAATTGCCCTGACAGCGACATAAGTCCGCTTTTGTCTCAACTGCCGTATACCTTGACATCAGCGCAAAAAAGAGTCATTGAAGAAATTTCACACGATATGAAGTGTAATGAGCACTCCCCTGCGCCTATGTCGAGAATACTTATCGGTGATGTAGGAAGCGGAAAGACTGTATGTGCGGCAGCTGCGGCATATATTGCCGTCAAAAACGGATATCAGTGTGCTATTTTAGCTCCCACCGAGGTGCTTGCAAATCAGCATTTTGCAGATTTAAAGCCTATCTTTGATAATCTTGAAGTAAAAAGCGCACTCCTCACAGGTGCTGCTACACAAAAGGAAAAACGGGATATTTACTCTCGCGTATCTGAAACAGGAACAGAGAAAATAGATGTGCTCATAGGCACACACGCCCTGCTCAATGAAAAAGTGAATTTTTCATCGCTTGGACTTATAATAGCCGACGAGCAACACCGTTTTGGTGCAAATCAGCGCTCACTTTTAAAGGAGCGCAACAAGTCTGCACATATGCTCGTCATGAGTGCGACACCGATACCTCGCTCACTCGCCTTGACGATTTACGGCGATCTTTCCGTCTCGATGATAGACGAAATGCCAAAGGGCAGATCAAGGGTTGACACCTTTACAGTAGACGAAAGCTACCGAGCGCGCCTCAACAACTTTATACACAAATTAGTCTCCGACGGAGGACAGGTATATATAGTCTGTCCCGCCATTGAGGAGGACGAGCAAGACGGCGAAAACACCACCTCAATAGAAGAAATCCTATCAAAAACAACGGCAGAACCAAAACCAAAGCTAAAAAACGTAGTTGAACACACACAGGCGCTGAAGGACATTTTCCCCCATCTGCGCATTGAATACCTGCATGGAAAAATGAAGCCTCAGCAGAAGGATGCCATTATGAAGAGATTTTCTGCGCACGAGATAGACGTGCTTGTTTCAAGCACAGTCATTGAGGTAGGAATAAACGTGCCAAACGCCTGCCTTATGGTGATAGAAAATGCAGAGAGATTTGGACTTTCACAGCTTCATCAGCTTCGTGGACGAGTCGGCAGAGGTCAGCGAAAATCCTATTGCATCCTCGTGTCCGACAGCAAGGGCGCTATTGCGAAGGAACGCCTGAACACCATGAAGAACTCCTACAATGGATATGAAATTGCCGAAAAGGATCTTCTTTTGCGAGGTCCCGGCGATTTCTTCTCATCAAATTCGGGCACTGCAATAAGGCAAAGCGGAGGTCTCAGCCTGAAGTATTCTTCACTTTATTCCAATGTTGAGCTGCTTCATTCGGCTTTTGCAGATGCCAAAGACATTCTCGCAGGTGATCCTACCCTTTCTTCGCCTGAAAACAAAGAATTGCTGAACAAAGTAGACGAAATATTTATATTAAACGAAAACACTCTTAATTAAACGGAGAGAACGATGACAAACCAACCATTAGCCGACAGAATTCGTCCCGAAAGCATTGACGAAATGGTCGGACAAGCGCATTTGCTTGGAAAAAACGGCATAATACGAAAAATGCTTGACAGTGGCAGGATAACCAATATGATTTTTTCCGGTCCTCCCGGCACAGGAAAAACAACTGCCGCAAACATTATTGCCAAGCACTCGAATATGCAGCTTTACAAATTGAATGCCACGACTGCAACCCTTGCAGACGTCAAGGAAATAGCGTCAGGCACGTCAGACATTTTCGGCGCAGGCGGAATATTGCTTTATCTCGACGAGATTCAATACTTCAACAAGAAGCAACAGCAGTCACTCCTTGAATATATGGAGGACGGGCGCATCACGCTTATCGCATCCACTACGGAAAATCCGTATTATGCGATATACAACGCCATTCTCTCGCGTTCATCAGTGTTTGAATTCAAGCCTGTTTCTGCCAATGACTGCATACCCGCTTTAAAGCGAGCTTTGGGCATTCTGAACTCCGAAAATGGTAAAGCCGTATCGGCAGATGACGAAATTTTGAAAACCATTGCCGAGCATAGCGGAGGCGACGTAAGACGAGCTATAGGAATTCTCGAAAACGCCTTTTATATCGCTGACGACGAAATAACAAAGGAAAACGCAAAGGATCTCTTCCCCTCTATGACGGGATTTTTTGATCGCAGTGGCGATGTTCACTACGACCTGCTTTCCTGCCTTCAAAAATCAATTCGTGGGTCTGATCCCGATGCTGCCATATTTTATCTTGCCAAAATCCTTGCAGGAGGCGACCTTCTTTCTCCGTGCCGACGCCTGCAGGTCATAGCAAGCGAGGACGTAGGCGCCGCCTATCCGCTCGCAAGTGTTATAGTGAGAGCGTGTGTGGAAAGTGCAAAGGATCTCGGACTCCCGGAAGCCGCTATCCCACTTTCAAATGCAGTTATCACTCTCGCTACTGCCCCAAAATCCAATAGCGCATACATGGCGTATCATCTTGCAAAGGAGGATGTCGACCGCGGTATAGGATTGAATATACCCACTCATCTGCGCTCACCTCTCTTCAAGGGATATAAGTACCCACACGATTACGAAAACCACTATGTCAAGCAGCAATATCTGCCAAATGATGCTCTGGGCAGGAAATATTACGAGTTTGGCGACAATAAATTAGAGCAAAGCGCAAAAACATACTACGAAATGATAAGAAAAAATTCTAAATAACAGGATGCAAAGCATGAAATATCATTTTATTATAAACCCCAAGGCGGGCACAGGAAAAAAGGCAGACGAGCTTGCACAAGCCATCAGACTTGAGTGCGACAAGGCTCAAATCGACTACTGTGTTTATATGACGAAATCTCGTTTTGACGCTACCGAATATGTAAAACAAGCAGTAAAAAGCTATGACGGACCTCAGCGCTTTTACGCCTGCGGTGGTGACGGCACGTTGGGTGAGCTTATAAACGGTGCGCCCGATGCACAAAACGTAGAATTCGGACTTATCCCCATAGGCACAGGAAACGATTTTCGCCGCAATTTCAGCGACAAGGAAATGTTCTTCGACATAAAGCGTCAGATAGAGGGCGAGTCGGTCAAAATCGACCTTATGAAGTACAATGATCGCTACTGCATAAACATAATCAACATCGGGTTTGACTGTAATGTAGTGTGCGAAATGGAAAAAATCAAGAATTGCAAGGTAGTACCAAACAAGCTCGCATACATAGCAGGAATAGTCGTAACGCTTTTCAAAAAGATGTGTTCCAAGATAAAAATCTCGGCAGAAAACATCCCTCAGATAGATCGCGACCTTTTGCTTATTGCTATAGCAAACGGAAAATATTATGGTGGCGGCTTTAAAGCAGCGCCCTATTCTTCCCTTCACGATGCAAAAATGGACGTCAGCATCATTGAAAAGGTGTCTCGTCTGACCTTCATTTCATTAGTAGGAAAATACAAAAAGGGTGAGCATCTCGACACTCGCAAAGGAAAGAAATGCATCACCTATCTCAAGACCGATTCTCTCTCGCTTTCTTTTGATTCCCCCAAAAACATATGTGTAGACGGCGAGATAGAGGTCGCACAGAATATTAATATAAAAGTTGTGCCCTCTGCGGCATCCTTTATAATACCTAAGGGAGCAATAGAGCTGGAGCGTGACAGTGTTATCGCCGACGACGTATCAGTCGTAAACTACGCCACATCTCTTTAATCAATATGTATTTGTTTCACAACAGACCACTTTTTACCGCTGCATTATCCTTTCTTGTAACGGCGGTGATTTCTGTAAAGCTGATAAATAACAAAAGGTTCTTGGCGATATTGTGCATCCTTGTCGCCCTTTTGTTTTTGTCAGCAATAATTTTCAAGCTATTTTTCAAGCACAAGGCCAAAGATGGTGTCATAGACACCGTAATTCTCTGCCTTGTGCTTTCCCTATTAGCGGCGACAAGCCAATATTTCTATTCTCAAAAATGCTTCTCTCCCACCGACGCCGACAAGCTTGAGGAGGCAATCATAACTGCGACTATAAAGGAAATCACATACAAAAAGGACAACTTCACAGTTTTTATAGCGAGCACTGACGAAATAAACGGAGAGAAAACAAACCATAAATTCACCTTTGAGTATTTTGGCAATATGAATTTTACCGTAGGCGACAAATTTGCGTGTATAGGAAACATATCTCCATTTACAGATGGCGGAATTTCTGCAGAAGAGGCATACGACTTTGCGCGTGGCGCCACCGCATCTGTATCTGACATAATTGCATGCGAAAAGCTTTCTGCCGAGAAATATGGCCTGCTTCGTGCGTTGTCTGCCGTTCGGGCGTATATCCAAAACAAGATATTGCCGAGCGAAAACGACGATGGGCGAGCGCTTATTGTTTCCTTGTTGCTCGGCAAAAGCGAGCTTCTCAATCCTACCATACGCGCAAGCTTCAGGTCTCTTGGCATATCTCATATACTTGCTATAAGTGGAATGCACATATCTATTCTTATCTTTGGTGTGCAATTTCTGTTGAAATCGTTCAATGCAGGTAAAAGGCTACGGCTTTTAATGCTGATAGTTATAACTGTTTTCTATGTAGGAGTTTCGGGAGCGTCTGCTTCCTCGTTAAGAGCTTCGCTTATGTTTTTCACAGTTTGTCTATCTACATTTGCAAGGAGAGATGCAGACTCCTACACCACGCTTGGACTTGCCGTTATGGTGATAATGCTCGCCCAGCCGTATTCTGCGCTTGATATAGGTCTTTGGCTATCATTCCTTGCCACATTTGGTGTAATAACTGCATTGACATTTATAGAGGAGCGCAAATGCACTCGCTTTTCAAATGTAGGCAACATAATCGCAAATTACATACGCGCTACCCTTTTGACCACCTTCTTTGCATTTATATTTACGCTACCCTTGGTTTGCTTGGTATTTGGCTATGTTTCCACCTTGACACCGATAGCAAACCTGATATTTTCCATACTCACGAATATTTTGATGTATCTGTCTTTCCTTATACCTGTATTTTTCTTTTCGGCTGGATATATTGCCATTTGCGACAAGGTGGCAGAGCTGATAGTACTCGTTGCGAGCAAGCTTTCTGACTTCAAGTTTGCAGTTGTTTCCGTATATTATCTCGTATTTATCATAGCTACCTTCATTTTCGCAGGATATGTCATTTATTTGCTGGCAAAGAATACAAAAAGCTCTGAAAATATATTAAGAAGGCTTTTCATTTCTTTTTCGCTTTTGATCGTGGTGCTTATAGGATGCAGTATCTATGGTGGCGCCAGCTCGGATTTTCTATACTTGTATCAAGAGGATAGCACAAGCGAGTATATTATATCGAAGGATAAAGGTGAGCTTACAGTATTTGATCTTTCGGATGCGAGCAACTCTTCTGCATATTACTTATCAAGCCTGAGCCACAAAAACAAAATAAACAACATCGACACCTATGTAATTTGCCACTATTCCGCAAAATATGCGACTGCAATAGAAAAGCTAAGCGCAAATACAAGGATAGAAAAGATTTTGTTACCTTATCCTGAAAGCGATGATGAGTACGATATAGCTATGAAAATCGTAGAAAAGCTTTTGGAACTGGATATTGTGTGCGAGCTGTACGACAAAAACGAGGCACAGCAATACGGCAATATCCGCTTTATAGTTTCTCAATTTGATGATAGCAAATATTCCTACATCTTGCACGTCCTTTCAAAGGACACTATCGTCTCATATCTCACACCGCAAGTAATTTCCGACCTTACCGATGCACAAATAAGCGCAGAGCTTGAAAATTCAGGTGTAGTAATCGTCGGCAAGCATGGAGGTAGCTGTGGCAGGGTAATAGATTTTTCCTTCCCACAAGCCGTAAACCACTTAATATTCAGCAATAGCGATATGGAATTAAGCGATGAATTCCTCACCTACCTCAACAAAATAAAAAAGGTCTCACTATTCACTTCTACTAAAATAAAATAAAAGTTCCCCCGTGAATAAAATCACGGGGGATATTTTACAATATCGTACACCAAAGAGCAGATGAAGGCATACGCGAGAGTGTCGGCAAGGTCGGGCATAGATATCATACAAATTAGTTAAAAAGAAGCGGCAAGCTTCTTTTTTCTTTTTGTTGGAATAAAAGCGTGAGTGCGCAAATATAATGTAACAAATCAAAAAAGCTACGCCAAGCATATGGAGGAGAAAAAATGACAAGCACAGGCATATACAGAGATATAGCAAAACGTACAAGCGGAAACATTTACATCGGAGTCGTCGGCCCTGTAAGGACAGGCAAATCTACTTTCATAAAGAAATTTATGGAAGCGGCGGTATTGCCAAACATACACGACGAAAACGAAAGAATCAGGGCAATCGACGAGATGCCTCAATCCGCATCAGGCAAAACTGTAATGACTACCGAGCCAAAATTTATACCCAACGAGGCGGTAAAAATAAACTTTGACGACGTGACCTCCGTTAAAATCAAAATGATAGATTGTGTGGGATATATAATCCCCGATGCGCTCGGTCAGGAGGAGGACGGAAGCGCGAGAATGGTGAACACACCTTGGCACGATGAGCGTATTCCCTTTAAGGAAGCGGCAGAGCTTGGCACGAAAAAGGTTATACACGACCATTCTACAATAGGTATGCTTATCACCACCGACGGAACCATCGGGGACATACCGAGAGAAAATTACGTCGAAGCAGAGGAAAAGGTGGCAAAGGAGCTGTCCTCGCTTAACAAGCCGTTTGCCATTATTTTAAATTCTGCAACACCAAGCGACAAAAGCACAATTTCCTTGGCATACGAGCTGGAGAGCAAGTACAACGCACCTGTAGCACTCGTAAACTGCATGGAGCTTAACCACGAGGATATAGGAAAAATACTTGAGCTCGTGCTCGACGAATTTCCTGTCACAGAGCTTGAGTTTTGTATGCCCGAATGGACAGATGCACTCGATGAGCAACACAAATTAAAAAAGGAGCTGCTCGAATTCGCTAACGAGATAGCAGACAACATCACAAAAACAGGAGACGTGAAGCGAATACTCCAGAACCATCGTGAAAACGAAAATATAAAGAAATGTACTCTGCGCGACATTGACACAGGGACAGGGCGTGCCACCATCTACATCGAATTACGTGATGACCTATACTATAAGATACTCAGCGACATAACAGGACTGTCTATAGAAAACGATCGTGAGCTATTCTCTACCATGCAGGACCTTGCCGAAGCGAAGAAAAAGTATGACAAGGTAGAAGGGGCACTTAACTCGGTAGAAGAAAATGGCTATGGAATAGTTATGCCCGACATTGACGAGCTCCGTCTTGAAGAGCCACAGATAGTAAAGCACTCGGGCGGCTACGGCGTAAAGCTGAAGGCAGCGGCTCAGTCGATACATATGATAAAAGCAGAGATAGAAACCGAGATAAACCCCATCGTCGGCACAGAGCAACAGTCCGAAGAGCTGATAAAATATATGCTTGAGGAATTCAACGAGGACCCGAAGAAAATCTGGGAGTCCAACATGTTTGGAAAGAGCCTGTATGAGCTCGTAAATGAAGGACTTCACAACAAGCTGGAGCATATGCCTGAAGAATCACGTCAGAAGCTGTCCGAAACGCTAGAGCGCATTATAAACGAAGGCAGCAGCGGTCTTATATGCATACTTCTATAAAAGTAAACAGGCTGTCGCATTCAGGCATAAGCGCAAACAAAAAAAGAACTCGATTTTTAAAAATCGAGTTCTTTTGATTTTGCAAGCAAAAAGCTTTTGTCGCTATTCTTGTCGAGACAGCCCCACTTTTTATTTCATTATCGACTTCAAAAAATTACAAAATATCTCTTCCGTCTGCTCGAGTGGATTATCGTTGGTAAAATAATAGTCGTAGTCGTAGTCCTCTACCAAATCATCTGAGGCGTTTCCGTATTTCTGATTGTCGGCAAAGCGCTTGCCTCCTCTTATCAGAAGAGTATTCGCCTTTCCACCTGTAGAGTGCACAAACTTCGCTATTTCATCGCCCTCACGAATGTGAACGAACATAATCTCCTCGTCAGTAGTCATAAATTCGAGAAACTCATTATATATCCACTTTGTAGGAAAATCGTTGAACTCTGTAGTAAGTCTTTTGAGGTCGGAAAGGAATTTACGTGATTTCTCGTTTTTTTCTCCTCCCCAGCCACACTGTGCGGCAAGCTCCTTTATAGGTGTTATGGAGGACACGTTTCTCACCTTAAAATGCTTGGCAGCCATGTCACACAAGGTATCCTTGCCTACACCGCCACCGCCGTTTATTACAATAACCCTTTTCTTCATAAGTCCTCCTTGTAGTTTCTATTATTGATTATAATACGAATGCTCAATATTGTCAATGAAAAGATAAAATTTTATATTTACTTTTATCGACATTAGTGATACAATTATAAAAAACGGAGGAGCGATATGGAAAAATTACTTTTTGGTGATTTGGGCGAAGAAAAAGTATACGAATATATCCTTTCAAATGACAAAATAGAAGCGCACATCCTCAATTATGGCGGCATTATCAAAAACCTGATTTTCGACGGCGTAGATGTCGTATGCGGATTTGACACACTGCAGGATTACCGGACCGACAGCTCGTATCAGGGTGCGCTCATAGGTAGGTATGCCAACAGGATAAGAAAAGCTGAATTCACCATGAACGGAAAGAAATATAAGATAGGCAAAAACGAGGGAAACAACCACCTCCATGGCGGAGTCGAGGGCTTCAATAGAAAAATATGGAATGTCGATAAAGCAAGCGACGAGGCGATAACGCTCTCGCTTTTCAGCCCTGACGGCGACGAGGGCTTCCCTGCAAGTGTAAAGGCTTTTGTCACCTACAAGCTATGCGACACATCCCTTTGCATTGATTATACGGCAAGCTCTGACGGTGACACAGCGCTTAATATGACAAACCACGCCTACTTCAATTTGAACGGATGTGGCGAGGGAAACATTCTCGACCACGAGATAAAAATAAACGCCGATTATGTAACGCTTGTTGACCACGAGCTACTCCCTGTAAAACGAGAAAAGGTAGACGGCACAGTATTTGACCTCAGGAGCTTCACAAAGCTAGGACAGCATGTAGACGAAAATTTCAAGGGCTACGACCACAATTTTGTTATAAGCGACAACGCCCCTACGCAAAGCATTTGTGGCCACTCGCTGAAGGAGATAGCGCAGGTAAGCAACCAAAGAATGAAAATGACAGTATATACAGACCAAGAGTGTGTGCAGCTGTATGCGGGGCTCTCGCTCGGTGGCACTCCCATTTTTAAAAATCATACAAAGAGAGTAAATTACGGAGCATTCTGTCTTGAAACCCAAGTCGAGCCGGACAGTCCCAACAATGGAAAAGGCATTCTCCGGGCAACAGAAACCTATCGTCACACGACAATATACCGATTTGAAAAGTAAATCACGACAGGTCCTGCCACTACAAAAGGAGCAGGACCTTGTTTTATGCATACAAAAAGCAAAAAAGCCGAGAAATATTTGAAAAAGGTATTGACAAATATATTTTGATTTGGTATAATACAAGACGTTGTATGAATGTGCCTTTAGCTCAGCTGGATAGAGCAACTGCCTTCTAAGCAGTAGGTCGGAGGTTCGAATCCCCCAAGGCACGCCATTATGGTGGGTGTGGCTCAGTTGGTTAGAGCGTCAGATTGTGGCTCTGAAGGCCGTCGGTTCGATTCCGATCACTCACCCCATATAAAAAAGCAGGTCAATCGACCTGCTTTTTCTTTGTATTTTTCAGATTATTCGTTGCCCTTTACAAGCTCTGCAAGCGATGTCGCAAGACCTGCAACGGACTGAATGTTTGAGGGTATGATAATCTTTGTAGCCTTTCCGTCGGCTGCCTTTTCAAATGCTTCGAGACTCTTGATGGCAATTACTGCTTCGCTCGGCTTAACAGCGTTTATCATCTTGATACCTGCCGCAGTAGCCTCCTGAACCTTGAGTATAGCCTCAGCTTCACCCTCTGCTTCTCTTATCTTAGACTCACGTGCAGCCTCTGCCTTGAGTATAGCTGACTGCTTCTCTGCCTCCGCCTCAAGAATGAGCGACTGCTTTCTACCCTCTGCTACGAGGATGGCACTGTTCTTTTCACCCTCTGCGCGAAGTATAGCCTCACGGCGCTCACGCTCCGCCTTCATCTGCTTTTCCATCGCATCCTGTATTTCTTTCGGGGGGACTATGTTTTTGAGCTCTACTCGATTTACCTTAATGCCCCAAGAGTCAGTAGCTTCGTCAAGTATAGATCTCATTCTCGTATTGATAACGTCACGAGATGTAAGAGTAGCATCAAGGTCAAGCTCGCCTATGATGTTACGAAGTGTTGTCGCTGTAAGATTTTCAATAGCGAAAATGGGGTTTGTAACACCGTAAGCGTAAAGCTTACTATCTGTTATCTGATAGAACACGACTGTGTCTATCTGCATTCTTACGTTATCCTTGGTAATTACGGGCTGAGGAGGAAAGTCCACTACCTGCTCCATAATAACAAGCTGTTTTGCTATTCTGTCAAAAAACGGAATCTTTACGTGTATACCTGTCTTCCATGTGGTGTGGTAAGCACCAAGTCGCTCAATGACGTACACGTGCGCCTGAGGAACTATTCTGATGTTTGCCAAAATGACAATTACAAGAACTATGAGCAAAATTAACGGAATAAGAAATGGCATAAAAGCACCTCCAATTTTTGTTTTATTTTTTAGTTGTAGATTATTTACAGATGAGCTTTACGCCCTCTATAGCAACTACTGTAACAACCTCTCCGCCCTCAAAAATGGCGTCAGGGTCTGCTGAGCGAGCTGACCAGAGCTGTCCCTTGACCTTGACAAGTCCGCTGCCTGCAATGTTGTGTATTTTCTCTGTAACCAGAGCCTTTTCACCTATTATTGCATCAATGTTGGTAAGAGTATTCTTCTTTTTGAAATATTCCTTGAATACCACCTTTGCCAATATTATGCAAACTACAGATAAAACAAAGAACACAAGCACCTGTATCCAAAGCGGTACAGAAAATGCGGCGAGGAGCAAAGCGAGTACAGCTCCGGGCACAAACCATACGCACACAAGCGCCGAGGTCACTGCCTCAATAATCAGGGCAAGCACGATAAACGCCGCCCAAGCGATCTGAATTCCTAACATCTATATAACACCTCCGTATTACTGATAACTAATTATATTAAACTTACCTGCATATTTATATTATCATATAAAAGAAAAAAAGTAAATAGCAAAAATATATTTTAACAATATGTACTTATATGGCAAGACAAATATTCATCTTTTATCACTCTTTGTCGTGCCTTGCAAAATATACTTGACAAATATCAATAAATAGTATAAAATATATGTTAGTTTTATAAAGGAGATCCGACTATGCGAATGGTTAACAACCTTAAAGCTAAACCCCCAATGTTGTTTGACGACCTGAGGGATATGGTTTATAAGTGTGAAGAAAAATTCGGAAACAAGCTTCTTTACGCATATACAGAAAACGAAACAGAAAAACAGTGGACATTTCAGGATTTGAAGACAAATCTTGACGCCATCGGTACGGCATTTGCCAAGCTGGGGCTTCTCGGCAAGAGAGTCGCAATTATCGGCGATACTCACCCGATGTACACTACTATATATCTCGCTACTATAACAGGAAACGGCACAATAATCCCGCTCGACAAGGAGCTGGATCTTACGCAGGTAGCCGCATTTATCAATCATGCGGAGGCTGATGCGATTGCCTACACCGCATCCTTTAACGAAAAGATACCTTCCTTGGCGAAGGAAATGCCCAATGTAAAATTGTTCATCCCTATCCAGCCTAACGAGTCTTACTCGCAAAGCAAAAAAATGATAAGCACAGACGATCTCGTCAAGCTTGGCAAAGCGGAGCTCGAGAAAGGAAACACTTCCTACAAGGATACAGAAATCGTGCTTGAAAGAAGGAGCGCTATTCTCTTCACATCAGGTACGACAGGCACGAGCAAGGGCGTAATGCTCTCGCACAAAAACCTTATATCCTCACTCAATTCCGCCACTCATTCGATGAGTTATGACGACGAGTGCACATTTGTATCTGTTTTGCCCATTCATCACACCTATGAAATGATGTGTGGTCAGCTTGGCGTTATCGCTATCGGTGGCGCACAGATGATAAATCCGAGCATCAAGAAGGTGCTGAAGACATTCCGTGACTTCAAGCCGACTACACTTGTGCTTGTGCCCTTGTTCCTTGAAACAATGCATAAAAAGATTTGGGACGAGATAAGAAAGAAGGGCATGGAGAAAAAAGTCCGCGCGGCTATGAAGATGAATGCGGGACTTCTCAATGTCGGTATCGACATACGTGAAAAGCTCTTTGGTCAGATAACTGCTGCGTTTGGCGGAAATCTCAAGAGCATTGTATGTGGTGGTGCTCCTATCAATCCTGAAATCATTGTTGATTTCTACCATTTCGGAATAACTGTGCTTGAGGGCTACGGAATTACAGAATGCTCTCCCCTTGTCGCAGTTAACTCACCCGGTAAGGTACGCTTCCGCTCTGTAGGTACTCCTGTCGCAAACGTAGAAGTAAAGATAGACTACGACGAAGGACAGGAAACAGGCGAGATTCTTGTAAAGGGCGGCAACGTAATGCTCGGCTACTATAAGGACGACGAGGCGACACAAAAGGTATTTACAGACGACGGATATTTCCGTACAGGGGATATAGGATATATCAAGGACGGATATATCTATATTACAGGACGAAAGAAAAACGTAATTATTCTTTCAAACGGAAAAAATGTATTTCCTGAAGAGCTTGAGGAATATCTTTCAAAGATTCCCTATATACTTGAATCAGTAGTCATCGGCAGAGAAAACAGCCGTGGCGAAATTGTGATAACGGCAATAGCAGTGCCCGATCTCACGTCTGATGCCCTTGCAGGCAAAACACCCGAAGAAGTTTATGACACGGTAAAATCCGCTGTGATAAATATAAACAAAGGCTTGCCGTCATTCAAACATATCGCTGAGGTGGAGATAAGAAACGAAGAGTTTGAAAAGAACACCTCGAGAAAAATCAAGCGATACCTTGTAAAATGATTTTGGCGACAATTTAAATTTGGAGGAATTATCATGTTTGAAAAACTCAAATCTCTTCTTGTTGAAGAACTTAACGTTGAAGAAAGCGCAATAACAATGGACGCAGAGCTTGCAAACGACCTTGGCGTCAACTCTCTTGAGCTCGCTGACCTCATCCTTCTCTGCGAGGAAAAGTTCAATCTCGTAATTGACGACGAGGACCTTCACACGTTCATTACAGTCGGTGATGTAGTTAACTACCTCGACGAAAACTACGCTAACTAATTACATAAAAAATAAAAGCGAGATTTACTCGCTTTTATTTTTTTGCTTTATATACATGACTACAATATTTTCGTTGTTTTGGTTGAAATCCTCGTCGTCCTTTACGTATTCCGCCTTGCCACACAAATAATCTGTTGCAAAATTTTCAGGGCGAAAATCCTCGCCGAATATGAAAAATTCTATCTTTTCCATGCTCTTGCATTTACGCGCCGCACGTCTGAGGCTGGATTTTACAACCTTTGAGAGCGTCTGCTCAGGAAAGCACACCAGCTTCAAGACATCTACATCTCTTGCGGTAGCAGAGGCTATATAATATTCAGTTTGCTTCAAAACGTCCAAAAAATTACGGGCAGTTTTATCAATATGCTGAGTTTCTATTTTCTTCATTTTTACCACCAAAAAATCTCGTTGCGATAGTATATAGATAGTATCATATTTTTTTAATAAAGTCAAGGTGTTTTTTGTACACGCATATGTTATTTCTATTGACAAGGAGCAAGAAATATATTATACTTTATACATATCAAAACATATTAATAGGCAGGTAGCTCAAAATGAAAAACAGAATTATTTTTCTTTGCAATATTCTTGTTTTGTGCATCTCACTTTTCGCTTGCGGTGAGAAAATCGATTCTACAGGAGAAGTCACCACCGCTCCGACAGGAGAAGTTACTACGGCCGATCCGAAGCTCGAGGAAAAAAACTATCCCACGCTTTCTATAAGTGGCAAGGACCTTAGTGAGTATGTAATAGAATACACAACAAACGAGGAAAAAGAAACTGCAGAAGAATTGTCAAAGCTCCTCAAGGAAGAATTTGGTGTTCTCGTCCCCGTCTCTCTTGCTCAAAATAGCGCAAGTGCAATAAAGATAACAATAGATCCTTCGGGCGATACAGGTAAATACTTTGTAAAAAATCAGGCCGGCATCGTAACGATAACGGCAAAGAGCGACAACGGAATTTACAATGCGATAAAAGCAATACAGGAATCTCTCTTTGTGGCAAATGCTGAAAACAAATGCGAGATCGCAGAGGGGTACGAGTCTAAAGGCAATTATCCCGAAAGCATCTATCTCTATATGGATGATCCCAAGACAGATTTCTTTGTCAATGCATCAACAAAGCCCTTCCCCACTATGCTCAACGTAGGCGAGGAGATCACCTTTACCATTCAGGTATACAACGGAAAGACCACTATAAGCTGTCCCGCTGTAAAGTGGACACTCAAGACCGATGATGGTGTAGAAGAGACAGGGATCCTTCCTATGACTTCAGGAAAGGCGACTCTGACCACGAGCATTTCAAAGCCTGGAGCTATATCGCTCGTGGCTGTTGCAGTAGACAAAAACGGCAATGAAATACCCGACGTTGACGCTTTCACGGGTGGTGCTTTGGCAAGCGCTAAGGACATAACCACAGCAAAGGAAACTCCTGCCGACTTTGAAAGCTTTTGGTATGAACAGCTTGAACGCCTTTACGACGTGCTCCCCAATGATGCTACAGTACCTACTGCAGAAACTGTGTATAAGGGTGATGTAGTAACTGAGTACGGAATGGAGTACAACAACTATTACCACATCAAAAAGCTTACTGAGGCAGATATTGAGCCCCTTAAGGCAAACGGATTTACACTCACTACTGCTATGCTTGAAAAGGCAAACATATACGAGGTATATCTGAAGGCTCCTGGCCCTACACCTGCTGCAGGCTATCTCTACGTACCCAAGGAAGCCAAGCCTGCTTCTCTTTCCATATCTATAATGTATACCGCATATAGTGTATCAAGTGCATCTATCCCCGCAAGTGGCGGAATAGTGTTCCACATGACTCACCACGGATACGAAAACGGCAAGAGCGCCGACTATTACACCTACCTGAAAACAGGCATTTGTCGTAGCTATGGTAAGGCAAACGGAGAAACAAACAGCGGATACGATAATATAAGAGATTGCTACATTCTCTATATGTTCCTTAGAGATTTTCAGGCATTGCGCTTTGTCACCGACTCTGACCTCAACGGAGATATAGAAAATCTTTCTGCTTACTGGAACGGAAAGGTCACCATTTCAGGTACAAGCATGGGTGGATATCAGACACTCGGCGTATCAGCGCTCACGAGCTTTGTTCCTGCTGACGAAAAGCCTATCAATATAACACGTTCCTCTGCCGAGGTTCCCGGCTTCTGCAATCTTGCAGGCTATACTGTCGACGGAAGAATCAACAATGTATACGGCATCTGCTATACTGACAATATGGACTACTTCGACTGCGCTATCCTTGCAGGATATATCAAAAACGAGGTTGTGATTACAAGATGCGGACTCGGCGACTACACATGCCCCCCCTCTGGAATTGTCGCTATGTATAACAATCTTAAGTGCGAAAAGTCTATAAGATTCTACCAGAACTCCGATCACGGCACGCCTTCAAATGCAAGAACTTACAACGTTACAGGCGATTTTAAATAATTTAATCCCACAATAGCAAATCTCCCCCGAGTTAGCGCGATGTCCTTAACGGACAATCACGCAGTCAAATCCGTCTTCGACGGATGAAATCCACCCGAGGTGGGTGAA
>JAZRQS010000022.1:0-76198 GCA_045649925.1 Eubacteriales bacterium
GCGACGGTCTGCCCGTCGATGTGGAAAAGGCAAAATACTACTACCAAAAGGCACGTGAGCACGGCTTCCGAGATATACTGCTCGAAATGAAGGTAGGATTTTTGCGTGAAAAGCGCCTGCTCGAATACAGAGATTGACAACAGCGCAGTGCCCTTAAGGACACTGCGCATCGATATAAATCCCTTGTGGGATTTTCGATATGTTGCTGTCGCAACTCGATATGCTGCGCTCGATATGTTTGCTTCGCAAACGAGGGATTTATATCATATCGAAGCCGACCGCAAGGGAACTTATATCGAATTTCGCTCGTATAACGAGCGAAATATATCGAGCTGAGCGTAGCGAAGCATATCGACGAATAGCATATGTGTCCACAAATGCAGTGCCTGCAAAGAAAAAAAGGACGAGGAGTTTTTCAACTCTTCGTCCTTTTCTTATTGCTTTTTGTTTTTACTCACCCTTCTGGGACTTTGCATCGATGTTGCCTATAATATAGGTAGCTGCGATGATGATGCCGACTATCATAAATACGCCGAGCATACCGATGCCCATATACTTGAGGTTTGCAACGAAATTAGCAAAATTTAAAATCATAACTATCTCCTTTCACTTATGAGAAGAAGCCAAGCACTAATGCGCCTGCGATAACTGATGCTATCTGTCCCGAAACGTTTACACCGATGGAGTGCATAAGCAGGAAGTTCTGGTTGTCCTCTGCCAATGCCATCTTGTGTACTATTCTTCCTGACATGGGGAATGCGGAAATACCAGCCGCGCCTATCATAGGATTGATAAGCGGCTTGCCGAGTATCTTCATTATCACGTTGTAGAGCTTTGCGAAGAGCACACCACCTGCTGTATCGAAGATGAATGCGATAAGTCCAAGCCCCATGATGATGAGAGTTTCAACAGCGAGGAACTGGCTCGCATGCATATTGAATGCGATGGTGATGCCGAGGAATATAGTTACGAGGTTTGCAAGAACCTTCTGCGCAGTCTCGGAGAGTGACTCGAGAACTCCACACTCACGAATGAGGTTACCGAACATAAGGAAGCCGATAAGTGAGCCTGCAGAGGGAGCGAAGATACAAGCAACGATGGAAATAATGATGGGGAAAAGTATCTTTGTTCTCTTTGATACGCTGTTCTGTGTGTAAGCCATGCGAATTCTTCTCTCGTTCTTCGTAGTGAGAAGCTTGATTACAGGGGGCTGAATGATCGGAACGAGCGCCATGTATGAGTAAGCCGCTACAGTAATAGCGCCTATATAGTTGGAGCCAAGAGCGTTTGCTACGACAATGGAGGTAGGTCCGTCTGCCGCACCGATGATGGAGATGGAAGCCGCATCCTTCATTTCAGGGAAGAATACGGATGCCATACAAAGCGTAAAGAAGATACCGAACTGAGCTGCCGCACCGAATATCATCAGCTTAGGGTTGTTGAGCAGAGGTCCGAAGTCTATCATTGCGCCGATGCCGATAAAGAGCAGAAGCGGGAACAGCTCATTTGCGATTCCTGCATTATAGAGCTCGTGGAGAGGCTCTGCAATTCCTGCGAACTTCTTGAAGCTCATCGCATCACAGCAGGTCACGCCCTCAACAAATTCTGCGCCACAATGCACACAATTGTTTACAACAGTGATAACGCCCGGGAAGTTCATCAATATTGCACCAAAGCCGATGGGGAGAAGGAGCGTAGGCTCCATTTCCTTCTTTATCGCAAGATAAATGAGGACTCCGCCGATAATCCACATGATTATCATCTTCCAATTTCCGTCTATGCCGAAGGCACCGACGTTTTCAAACAAAGCAAGCAATTCTTTCATGTCATATATCCTTCTTAGTTTATTTTACAATTAGTCAGACAGATGGTATTAGTCTTCGTTCTTTACTATCTGAATTCCAAGCTCTGCAAGCTGCTTTTCGTCAACCGTGCCGGGAGCCTTTGACATAAGCTCAGATGCATTCTGCACCTTGGGGAATGCGGTAACATCACGAAGGTTGTCGGCATCACAAATTATCATGCTCAATCTGTCAAGACCTATGCCCATTCCTCCGTGAGGAGCTGCGCCGTACTTGTATGCTTCTACGAGGAATCCGAATTTCGCCTCTATTTCCTCCTCAGTCAAGCCGAGAGACTTGAACATTCTCTGCTGGAGCTCGTAGTCGGTGATACGTATAGAGCCACTTGAAAGCTCTGTGCCGTTGAGCACGAGGTCGTACGCCTTTGCAACGACCTTTTCGGGTGCTGTATCAAGATACTGCAAGCACTCGTCCATAGGCATGGTGAAGGGGTGGTGCATTGCTACATAGCTGTCTGTCTCCTCGTCGTACTCGAAGAAGGGGAATTCCGTTATCCAAAGGAAGTTGAAAAGTCCCTCAGGGATAATTCCAAGCTGACGTGCAACGGTGTTACGAAGTGAGCCAAGTGTAGGAAGAGTTACTCTATCCTTGTCGGCAACAATGAGGACAACGTCGCCACGCTCTGCGCCTGCTCGCTCAAGTATAGCATCAAGCTCGCCCTCGCCCAAGAATTTCGAGAATGAGCAGTTAGGCTCCTCGTCAACCCAGCGAATGTAGGCAAGTCCCTTTGCGCCTATTCCGCGCACGTACTCGGTGAGCTTGTCGATTTCTTTTCTCGTAAGAGTGGAGGCTGCGCCCTTTGCGACGATAGCGCGGACAGAGCCACCTGCCTCAATAGCAGAGGTGAACACGCCAAATCCACAATTCTTTACGATATCGGAGAGGTTTGTTATCTCCATACCGAAGCGGGTATCGGGCTTGTCAGAGCCGTATCTCTCCATAGCCTCACGATAGGTAAGGCGAGGCAAGGGAGTGGGAATGTCACGACCAAGCACATCGCTGAACACCCTACGGACAAAGCCCTCTATCATCTCAAGCACGTCCTCTACATCAACAAAGGACATCTCAAGGTCTATCTGTGTAAATTCGGGCTGACGGTCTGCACGAAGGTCCTCGTCACGGAAGCAACGCGCGAGCTGAATGTATCTGTCAAATCCCGCTATCATAAGAAGCTGCTTATATATCTGGGGTGACTGAGGGAGCGCATAGAAATTGCCCTTGTGTATACGCGAGGGCACGATATAGTCACGCGCGCCTTCGGGTGTGGACTTTATCATCATAGGTGTTTCTATCTCGATAAAACCGTTTTCCGCAAAGTAGTCGCGTGCAGACTTTGCCACCTTTGCACGAGTGATAATGTTCTTCTGAAGCGAAGGACGGCGAAGGTCAAGATAGCGATATTTGAGGCGCAATTCCTCGTTTACCTTACCATCGTCGGAAACCTCAAAGGGAGGTGTCTGAGCAGAGGCAAGCACGCGGAGGTCGTCTACGACTATCTCTATATTACCTGTCTTTATCTTATCTGTCTTTGCCTCACGCTCACGTACTACGCCCTTTGCCATAAGCACGTATTCAGCGTGACACTTTGCAGCCTTTGCGAAAATCTCCTTGTCAGTCGCCTCGTTGAAAACGAGCTGGACTATGCCTGTGCGATCGCGCAGGTCAATGAAAATGAGATTTCCGAGGTCGCGTGTCTTTTGCACATATCCGCCTACTACTACTGTCGCACCTATTTCTTCCACGTCGCCACAGTAATGTGTACGCTTCAAGCCTGCCATTGTATCCATTTATAATCCTCCATTATGGAAAAAACTTTGCATTTATACTTAAATAGTATATCACTTTTCTTTTTAGTTGTCAATTATTTATATCAATAATTATATAATTTATAATTATATAAAGCTCTGCAAATAACGGCAAAAACCGACTTGAAATATCCAAGCCGGTTTTACTTTTTCTTGTTTTTTGTTTTATGCAAGCTTTTACAAGACTGCATGCTCCTGCCGTTTTAAGCAGGCGTTATCATACATCTGCGCGCTTGTAGTCTGCGACAAAATTGTCGAAAAATCTGTCGCCCATCTGCGCACCAAATCTGCGGCACGCCTCTCTGCACGCTCCGTAAATGGGAGGAAGCTCAGGGAGGACAATTTCTATATTGTCGGGAAGGTATTCTCGCAATATAGGCAGAGTGATGTGACCATAATGCTGATTTACTCCACCACAGGCAATGATGCGACCGCCATCGGAGCAAACGCTCTTTACAAGCCATGCAAGACGCTGCATCTCGCCTCTGATGATCTTCTCTGCATATGGATCATTCTGTGAATACGCCTCGAAAACGACACAGGCATTTTTCGCAATTGCGGCAATGTCCTTGAGCACAGGCATCTCCTCGCTCAATTTCTGTGAGCCGATCCTTTCCTTTATGAGCGAGTATATAAGCGCAGAGGACTCAACTCCGTCCTCGTATGCTCTGGCGTGACATATAGCCTCCCGACCAAAGTTGAAGGCACTTCCATAGTCTCCCCAGCGCCAGCCCCAGCCGGCGTATTTGCGGTATGCTCCGTTGTCGTGCTTGAAGAATACTGTTCCTGTGCCACATATCATAGCGGAATCTCCGTCTCCGCTCAGAAGTGCGTTAACGCCATCGGAATCAATGAGTATCGGTATGTTGGGATATGCCTCGTTGAGCTTTCTTGCGACCTCATCAAGCATGCTTCCTGCACAGCCGATAAATATACCACCGACCTCCATATCGCTACAGGAAAGACAGGTGTCTATACCCTTGTGGAATACGGAAAGTGCATTTGACACGCCTATTGTCGAGGCATTTGCGCCTGAAAGCTTGAAGCACTTAAGCACTGTGCCCTCTGTAGTGAAGAGTGCAAACTCTGTAGAGCTTCCGCCGCCGTCTATTCCTATATACGCCATATCCTGCGAGCGCTTCTGCTCACGAAGAAGGGCGTCAAGTGAAACTCCCAGCACCGAGGCAAGCTCGCAAATGTTTTCAATGTCGGGGAGCGTGTTTCCGCACTCCCAGCTCGAAATAGCCTGAAAGCTGATGTGCAGTCTTTCGGCAAGCTCAATCTGCGTAAGAGCTGCCTTGTTTCTGTAAAAGCGAATTTTTTCGCCTAAATATTTCTTATCTACCATATTTATATCCGGCATTTCTGCCGCCCTTACGTCAAATAAATTTTCCGCGTATCATAACGCGCTCTATGTTCATCTTTTCATCACACACGAGAACGTCTGCGCATTTGCCTACCTCAAGCGTGCCGAGATAATCGTCGATATGCGCCGCTTTTGCGGGGTTGAGCGCACCTACGCGTGCAATTTCCGGGAGAGTGAAGCCTATCTTAACGAGGTTTCTCGCATCGTCAGCCATAGTAAAGCAGCTTCCTGCGATAGTTCCGTTTGCAGTACGGGAAACGCCGTCCTTGACGTAGCGTGTCTGTCCGTCTATAACGTATTCGCCGTTAGGCACGCCTGTGATAAGTCCCGAGTCGCTGACGAGTATCATCTTGTCAAGCCCCTTGGCAAGTCTGATAAGCTTTACCGTTACGGGTGAAAGGTGTACCATATCGCAGATAGTCTCGCAGGATACTCTGTCGTCTGTCAGAACTGCGCCGAGAACACCGGGCTCACGGTGATTGTAAGCACGCATGGCGTTGAAGGTGTGGGTAGCGTGTGTCGCTCCCGCCTCTATACCTGCCATCGCCTCGTCGTAGGTCGCCATTGTGTGACCGAGTGACATTGTAACGCCACGCTTTGCGCCCTCGCGTATAATATCGAGCGCGCCCTCAAGCTCGGGAGCGATAGTCATTATTCTGACCTCGCCGTCGCCTGCCTCCACAAGACGGATAAAGTCCTCCATGCTACAGGAAAGCGGAGCGACTGCAAGAGCGCCTCTCTTCTCTGTGGAAACGAAGGGCCCCTCCATATGTATACCGCCTATACGGGCGATATCCTCGTGCTTTTCCTTATTTGCAATAATGAACTTTATTCTCTCGACGAGCTTATCTATAGTGTGTGTTCCAAAGGTGGGAAGAACGGTGGTGACACCGCATTTTGCCAAAAAGCCAAGCGCCTTGGGATCATCCTCGCTACCGTAGTAGACACCTATCGCGCCGTGATTGTGCACGTCGATAAGTCCGGGGAGCAGATATTTTCCATTAGCGTCGTACTCTACGTCACCTGAAAGAGACTGACCTATTTCGGCTATTTTCCCATCGCAAACGAGGAGGTCAGCGTCTACAAAGCCGGAGCAGTCAGGCAAAACGACGTGAGCGTTTTTTATAACTGTTTTCATTTTTCAAGATCCTTAACCATTCTTTTCAGATTTTCAGAGCCGATTTCGATAGCCATGAGGTTTTCTTCAATTCCCGAATACTCGATGGAAACCCATCCGTCATATCCCTGAGACTTGAGCGCCTGGAGTATCTGGAAGGTGGGCACTACGCCATGACCGATTATGGCGGGGCGTCTGTAATATCCGCTACGGGTGAGATGCCAGCCTCTGCCGGGATTGTAGTCCATACCGCTCTTTATGAAGTTGTCCTTCGCGTGCACATAGCATACGTGGTGTATAAGACGGGATACCGAGCGAGCGCAATCCTCACCTGCGACCATGAAGTTACCCATATCGCAAAGGAAGCCGTAATTCTTGTGGTTGACCGCATACAAGAGGTCGTCTATTCTGTCAGCATCCTGGAATATCCAGCCGTGGTTTTCCGAGCAGGTCTTTACGCCCTTGCTCTCAGCATACTCTGCAAGTCTTTTTATATAGGGAGCTACCTCTTCAATAATAGTCTTGTATGACTTCACCGCCTCGTCGCCACGGAATTTTGACGCTACGTCGTGCCTCATCATGGGGATTCCGCACGCAGAAGCCGCGTCAACAGCCTCCATAAGACGAGCAAGCTCCTTTTCAGGATCCTTTGTATAGAAGTCGGCGCCCGCAGTAAGCATAGGCACCTCAAGACCTACCTCGTGAGCACGATCGCAAAAGGCCTGCAGATAGGAAGCAAAGGTGTAGCCCTCGGGTGTTTCGCGAATTACGAATTCAATACCGTCCATGCCGAGCTTTTTTGTGTAATCTATGGCGTCAAAGTAGGTAAAACCACTCTTCTTCATCGCCTGCTCATAGCTGAATGTGCTTATGCAGGTTTTCATTTGATGTTGCCCTCCTCGTCAATGGTAACCTCGCGACCAAGCTCTGAGGACGCGTAGATAGCATTGAGGATAGACTGCATCTGCATAGCCTTGTCTATGTTGTAAATTGTGTTTACGTTGTTTTCCTTTACGCAGTTAGCGAAGTGCATAAGCTCGTCGTAACCGAAGTTGGGAGCAGGGATTTCGAGCTTCTCGTCTGTGAGAGCGCCGTCCTTCTCGGAGTAGATAACGTTGGGATTTGCGCGGAATGCGCCTGACTTTGTTCCTGCGAAAATAGTTTCTCTGAAGTCGGGAAGATGAATTGTCCAGGAAGCCTCGAAGAAGAGCTGAGCGCCGTTATCGAAGTAGATAACGCCTGAGCCTGAGTCCTCTGTAGTGTGCACGTCGCCGTTGGGAGAGGGCGCTCCTGCATGAACGCGAGTTCTTACGTGCTCTGTCTTTATCTTGTCGTAAAATGCCTTTGCGCTGACTCTTACAGGCTTAGGCTCGCCCATGAGATACCAAGCGGCGTCGATCGCGTGTACGCCAATGTCGATGATAGGTCCACCGCCGGAATACTCTCTGTCGGTAAACCAACCCGTAGGCTCTCCACGACGACGGATATACGCCGTCTTTGCATAGTAAATCTCACCGAACTCGCCTGCATCAATGCGCTCCTTCAATGCGTACGCGTCTGTCTTGAAGCGTCCGGGAACTGCGAGCATATAAACGAGCTTCTTCTCCTCAAGGATCGCCTTGAGCTCGCGCATTTCCTCTACTGTCATAGCTGCGGGCTTCTCGCACATGATGTGCTTGCCTGCCTTTGCAGCAGCTATACAAAGCGGAACGTGAGCCTTGTTCCAAGTGCATATATCAACGGCGTCGATGTCCGCGTCTGCTATCATCTCGTCCATGGAAGCGTAGTATTTCTCAATACCGAGCTTCTCTGCCGCTGCCTTTGCTCTCTCGATATCAATATCGCAAACGGCTGCAAGCACTACGCCGTCGTTGTTCTCTCTTGCCTTTATGTATGCGGGGAAATGCAGGTCATTAGCAATCTTACCTGCGCCTACAAGACCTATTCTTACTTCTTTCATGATTTAATCCTCACTTTCAAATTTATGCTCCGTAAACATCGGAGATTATGTTTTCAAGATATACTTTTGCCTCTGCAATATCGGCGTTTCTGTCTGCTCTGCCCTTCATCTCGTGCTCGATAACGATGTCGCCCTGATAGCCGTATTCCTTCAACTGCTCCAGAAGTCGACGGAAGTTTACTCTTCCCTCTCCTATCTGCATCTGCTTACCTGCCACGTCACCAAACTTAGGCGGAACTGCATCCTTTGCGTGCATGCCGAAGATGCGTGAGCCGAGAAGCTCCATTGCATCGTTGGGGTTTCCTCTGCCGTTGATGATAAAGTTAGCAGGGTCAAAGTTTACACCGACATTGTCAAGACCTATCTCGTTTATGAGCATGCTGAGTGTGAGAGGGAGCTCCTCGCCTGTCTCAAAAGCGAAACGCTGACCACGTCCCTCAAGCTCGCGACAGAACGTCTGAAGCTCGTTTACTATCGCTATGCGTGTGGGATTATAGGGGTCGTCGGGTACAAATCCTGTGTGAGTTACTATTGTGGAAACTCCGAGGTCGTAGGCAAAGCGTGCTCCACGACGGAGGTCCTGCATTCTCTGTGCGCGAAGATAATCGGGCACGAGACCGAGTGTGCTGTACTTCTGGGGGTGCGCCCACACTACAGGACCACTCCAGCCACACCAGACGTCAGTCGGAGTGAAGTTCTCCTCCTTGAGCGTCTTCTTGAGTTCTTGGAGATTTTCGTCATTGTAAAAGTCCATATTCCATATACAGATCTGACCAAAATCAAAACCAAGCGCCTTTGCAGAACGAATGTTTTCCTTATAATTTTCCTTGATATCTACCAATAATCCTACTCTCATAGCTCCTCCTTACAACAGTTGCTTTTTGTTGAAATTTCAGATTAAAAATCTTCCTAATTTCATTATACTATCGCAAATATTTATTGTCAATACTGTATTGCTTGAGAAATAAAAGATTTTTCAAGTGTGGCTTGATTTTTCTGCATTTACAGGGTAACGAAAAAACGGAAGCCGCCGATGTCGGCAGCTTCCGTGCTTGAATTAAATATTTACTTGAAAATCAGATTGATTATTTGCTCTTGGGCTTTCTGATGCGGTTGAGCTTCTTGTTCATCTTGAGAAGCTCCTCTTTTGTGAAGGATATGTTCATCATACCCATCATGCTTGTCAGACGAAGCACAGTAAATCCGCCCATCATCTGCATAATTCCGCCATCAGCCTTGAAGTCTACCTCGAAGCCACCTGACTTCTTCTCGCCCTTTTCCTTACCCTTCTTATTAGCGTCCATCTTCTTTTTGAGTGAAAGACCTACGCCGATAAACCAGAGCTTGCCTCTCTTCGACTGCATAATGTCAGAGATCTTGTCGTTGAGTGAGAAGCGTCCCTCGGGTGCTGTAACGTCAAACCAGTTGAGCACTGCTCCCTTTTCAACAAGCACGTAGTCCATGTTCATTTCTTCTACGCGACGGATAAAGGACTCGTCACGGCACTCGCCGGCGACAGCCTCAAGTTTGAGCTCGCCCTCGCACTTGATGTCAAAGTAGAAGAAGTGGTTTTCAGACGCCTGCTTGCCTACGCTCTCGCCGTTTACGAAGAGCTCGACCTCGGGGAGATTTGAATATACAGTTACACGAGTAACCTCATCTGCGCGATCTACGTATCTCTTTCCGCAGATGTGGACGAACGCATCGTCGTCAGCAGAAACGAGGTGCGCCTTGTAAGCGTAGAAGGCGTCCTTCTTGTACTTTCTATCCATCGTGACAAGACCCTTGTGGTTCTGTCCGTTTTCGCCACCCTCTGCTCTCGCATCAGCGCCGAAGTCGAACATATTCCATACGTGAGTAGCCCAGATGTACTTTCTTGAGAAGAGCTGCTTTATAAGCTCCTCGTGGTAGTATGCCTGATATTCCTCGGTATAGTCGCCCTGCTTGGGATTGGAGGTGTGCCAGTTGAGCGCCTCGCATCCGTACTCGGAGCAGCCTATCGGAATATTGGGATGTGTCTCGTGGAACTTGTCAAACCAAGGTCCGTTCATAGATGTCTCTCCACCATACCAGCCGAAATAGTGGTTGTAGGAAACGACATCGGGTATCTGCAAATAGGGATCGTCCATCTTGCACATGGAAACTGCCGCAATGGTGGTCTTTCTCGTCTTATCCATCTCGTGAACGAGATCGTTGAGGATACGATGATTTTCGAGAAGGTCCTCGTCAGAGCCTGCAATTGAAATCTCGTTTGAAAGTCCCCAGACAACGATAGATGCGTGGTTGTAGTTCTGGGAGACAAGCTCCTTCATCTGCGAGATGGTGTTCTCGCGGCCTGTGGGCATATGTCTTGAAATGTAAGGAATTTCTGCCCAGATTACCAAGCCCTTTTCGTCACACAGATCGTAGAAATACTGATCGTGCTGATAGTGAGCAAGACGAATGGTTGTCGCACCGACCTCCATGATAAGATCAATATCCTCTGCGTGATGCTCAGGGAGAAGCGCATTACCCACGCCCCATCTGTCCTGATGGCGAGAAACACCGCGCAAGGGGTATTCCTCTCCGTTAAGGATAAATCCACGATCAGGATCGATCTCGAAATAACGGCAGCCAAATCTTGAGCAAACGTTGTCTATAACCTCGTCACCCTCGACGATCTCTACCTCACAGCAGTAGAGGTAAGGATCACGGCGTCCGTGCCAGAGGTGTACGTCCTTTATCTCAAAGGTAGCCTTGCTATCCTTTGTTTCTGTGCGATAAAGCTCGTTTTCATCCTTGTCGTATATGGTATAAACGAGAGTCTGCCCCTCGCCAAGATTTTTAACGAATGCCTCTACCTCGACTGTCGCGTCCTTGCCGTTTACTGTAGGGGTAATCTTGATGCCGGGTGCGCCGTAATAATCAAGGTCGAAATGAGAGTTGCTTACGCAAATTACGTTTACGTCTCTGTAAAGACCTCCGTAGAAGGTGAAGTCTGCCATCTGGGGATATACAGTCTCGTTTATGGAGTTTTCAACAACTACTGCAATTTCTGTGTTTTCTATCAGATCATCTGTGATGTTTACTCTCCATGTGGAGTAGCCGCCGTCGTGGTGAGCGAGCTTTTTGCCGTTCACGTAGACGTCAGCAGAGGCGTTTGCGCCCCTGAATTCAAGATAGTAAAGGTCGGATGCGGGAAGCTCTGACTTTACGAGCGTCTTTGTGTAAAGGCAAGAGCCACGGAAATAGTCGTTTCCGCCGTCAAAGCCGTCCTCGGCATTCCATGTGTGAGGAAGGTCTATTCTCACACCGTCCTTTGCGCTTATGTCGGAGCAGTCCTTTGTAAAGAGCCAGTCCTTGTTTATGTTGAGTATTTTTCTCATATTATTTCCCTTGTAAAATATAGTTTAATGTAAAGTTTAATTGTCATTATTCCTGCGGAGTTTCAAAGGGTATGCAGAAATTACGCGAGATTGTCAGCGTCCTCTGCCGTCGTGTAGGTGAGCACGTCGTCCGCCTCAACGTCACGGCCGAGGTCAGCGTTCATCTTTGCGAGCGTCTTCTTGTCAAGGTTGTAGACAAGACCAAGACCAATGAACTGCATTACAGCAGATGCGAGGAACAAAACTGCAACGAGTGTACGAAGCGAAACTGCGAACTCCCAAGGAAGTAAAGTAACGTCGATAAATGCGGCGCCTGTTTCGGGGTCGATTGCGTTATTGACGTAGCCCATGCCCTGCATTATAATGAGAGCGACGGCAGGACCTACGCCCTGAGCTAACTTACGGAAGAAGGAATGGAGTGAATAAACCACACCCTCCTCGCGCTTGCCCGTCTTCCACTCGTTGTAGTCAATGGCGTCGCCCATCATAGCCCACGATACCGTGGAGTAGATGCCGAGACCAAGGCTGTAAACGAGCTGGCAAATAACGTATATAAGAAGGTCGAGATTTGTGTTTTCGGGGGTGATGATGAACAGGCCGAGACCACCGATTATGGAGCATATTGCACCAACGACGGAAAGCTCCTTCTTGCCGTACTTTGTTACCATCTTACGAGCAAGAGGTGTGAACAGGAGTATCGGTATCATAGCGAAGAGCTGAACGATACCTGAAATTTCCGTGTTCTTGAAGTATATCTGGAATGTAACGGAAACTGCCGTAGCCGCGCCCTGCATACCTATGAACATACCCATAGCGGCAAGAGTAGCGCCAACTGCGGGACGGTTTCTGACAAAGTTGCCAAGTGCCTCAAAAATGTTGAACTTAGGCTGATCCTCTACAGTCTTTACCTCTGCGTCAACACGGATCTCTGTGTTGCGGATCATAAACTGGAAGCAGATAAATCCAAGCACGCCCATAACGAGAGCCGCTACGAACACCATGTTTCCGTTGAGTGATTCGTCCTCGTTGTAAATAAGGAAAGGAAGAATTACCATAGGAAGCATATTTCCTACCATCGAGCCGATGGAACGCCAAGCGGAGAGCGAAGCTCTGTCAGCTGCATCATTGGAGATAAGTGAAAGAAGTGAGCCGTAGGGAACGTTTGCTATTGTGTAGAAGGCATCCCAAACAACATAGCCTGCTATGAATATAATAAACTTAGCCCAAACGGGAGCGCCGGGGAATGGCAGGAAGCAGCACGCGCCACCCACTATAAGTCCGATAGAGCCGACGAATATGTACTGCAAAAATTTATTGCGCTTGTACTGACGTCTGTCAGCGTCAATGACCGAGCCGATAAGCGGATCGTTTATAGCGTCCCAGACCTGAACTATGATAAGTAGTAGCGAATACCATGCGCTCATACCCATAACCTGCGTCCAGAAAAGCGCCATCGTTCCCTTGAGCGCAAAGCTCATATTACAGCCGAGGTCGCCCGCCGCGTACGCTACACTGTCGCGTATGCTAAATTTGCGATGCCCGTTTGCATCTAATTTCTGTGTCTTTTTCATTATCCTGACTCCTTTTTGTTGTTTTTGTACAAAAATTATGCTAGTAAGTATTACACCTATGGATATTATATCTCTTATGCCAAAAAACAGTTAGCATAATTTTAATGTGTTTTTGTATTTTTTTAATGTTTTTTTGAGAAATTATATTGTAAATATAATATTTATGTGATATAATTTAGAGGAATAAAGGATTTTTGGAGGTGAGGGTTATGACACTTGAGCGAGAGCTGGATTTTCTATGCGAAATTTTCAAAAAATGTCATATAGGCACTACCCTGCTTTCGTCGTCCGACGGACTTTCAAGGCTATACAGCGCACACCTTTACAAAATCATAGGAGCTAATGCCGACACAGACGCCACAGTGGAAAATCTCGTCGGGAAAATAGACAGCAAAATCAAATACAAGCTCACAAACGAGCTCCACCTTCAATACTTTTTTATAAGGCTACCCGTCGATGAGGAGAAAAATCTCTTGTTTGTCGGGCCGTTTTTGCCGTTTTCGTTGAAGTCGAGAGAAATTTTGGAGATAGGCGAGTCTCTCGGACTTTCACCGGGCATGCAAAAGAGCCTGACGGAATATTATTCGGGCGTGCCGATAATTTCGGAGGATGACAGGATAATTTCCGCCCTTGACATTTTCTGCGAGCGAATATGGAATATAAGGAATGTGCCGACAAAAGAAATAGGCGGCAAAAGGGTGCTTACACGCTCACCACTTGAGAGCCACTCCTACGGAAACGACTTTGACGAAATGCTCAAGGCAATGGAGGAGATGGAGCAGCGCTACTCCTTTGAAAACGAGATGCTGCGTGCGGTGACACTCGGGCAAGAGCACAAGGCAGACGCTCTGCTGTCCGCTGTAAGCGGTCAGATGTTTGAGAAGCGCCTGCAGGATACGGTAAGAAATGCAAAAAACTATTGCATAATCATGAATACTCTTTTGCGAAAGGCAAGCGAGCGAGGCGGTGTTCATCCCTTGTATATCGACGGCGAGTCGTCGAAATTCGCCCAGAAAATAGAGCAGATAGCGAGTGCCGACAAGGTGGGAGAGCTTATGCTTGAAATGTTTTCATCCTATTGCAGACTTGTGCGCAAACATTCAACAAAGCACTACTCCCCCGTTGTAAAGAAAACAGTTTTGATGATAGACTCGGACATTTCTTCAGAGCTGTCGCTCGGCATACTTGCCGAAAAGCAAGGCATCAGCTCGCCATATCTTGCGACAGTTTTCAAAAAGGAAACCAAAAAGACAGTCTCGGAATATATCCGCGACAAGCGCATTGAGCGAGCGAAATATCTCCTGAGCACGACAGGCCTGCAGATACAGAGCGTGGCCATGCACTGCGGAATTATGGACGTGCAGTATTTTTCCAAGCTCTTTAAAAAGCAAACAGGCAAAACCCCAAAGGAATACCGCTCATCAAACCGCTGACAAGAAACGAAAAAAAGCAAAAAGCAAGTCAAAATACTTGCCTGCACCACAAAAAAAGAACTGAAAGAGATTTCTCTCATTCAGTCCTCGTGGTGCAGGTGACGGGTAAGCGAGGCTAAAACAGTCGCAAGCTGTTTTTGCCGATGCGCCCGATGGAAATAGCGAGAAATGAAGCAACGCTATGCTTTGCGCACATTTCGACCATATTTCCGAGCCGTCGGAGAACCCACAAAATGCAAAGCATTTTGGGTTCAAGTCCTTCCCTGCGCCACAAAAAAAGGACTGAACGAGATTTCTCTCATTCAGTCCTCGTGGTGCGGGTAACAGGACTTGAACCTGCACGAAGGTAACCTCACTAGAACCTGAATCTAGCGCGTCTGCCAATTCCGCCATACCCGCGTATTAAATGGAAAGTGGAAAGTGGAAAGTGGAAAGTGGAAAGTGGAAAGTGGAAAGTGGAAAGTTATTTTGCGGATTTAATAATGCTCACCAAAATCTTTTCAAGCTCTACACAATCGTTCAATATTGAAGTAGCCTCAGCATCTGTCAGGTAACTTGTTGAAGCCAATAATCTGATCCAATATTTCGTTTCGGCAGCCTCTTTCAAGGCTATATTCATTTTGGATATAAAATCTGGTTTGCTTTGCGCTTGTTCCGCTTCGGCAACGTTTGCTCCAATGCTTGTGCCACTTCTTAAAAGTTGTTTTGATAAAACAAATTCATTTTTGGCTTCGCTTAAATGCTTATAAAGATTTACAATTCTTATGGCAAAAACAAATGACTTTTCTTCAATTATGTTTGCCATATTTGCATCTCCTCATTTTTCAATTTTCAATTTTCAACTTCCAATTGCTTTCGCAACACGTATATAATAGCAAAAAAACTCGCCCTTGTCAAGTCCTTTCGGCAGAAAAAGGGGCGAGTTTTTATTGCGGGCGCGACGCTCGCATAAGGCGCGCGCGATTTCGCTCAAAAAAGGAATTTTCTTGCTATTTTTTGTCTATCCCTGCCTTTCGTAAAGAAAGGAAGCTGTAGAATCAGCAATGGCATTGCTATTGCATAGCCACAAAAAATTACTTTTCGCCAAGCAGCATTTTTTCAACTATCTTGACGGCGTCCTCGACACATCCGGGGCATGAGCGCAAGCCCTCCGTCTTGATGCGGTGACAAATGAGGCTCTGATTCTGACGCTCAAACTCTGCCATCATCTCTGCCGCTACTCGATAGCTCTGCGCCTTTGCCGTCTCTGGCAGGGCGTCAACGCCTCGGCTCGTGAGAAGTCCTGCGATGGCGACCATAGAGCTGACGGCTCCGCATATTCCCTGCGTGCCACCCATTCCTCCACCAAATGCCTCGCTGATACGGAAAAGCTCGTTTTCCTCTATTCCAACAACATCGTCAAAGGCGCAAAGCACTGCCTGTGCGCAATTGTAGCCCTGCGACTGTTTTTTTAATGCTTTTTCTGTTCTTGTCATTTTAAATCTCTTTCGTTGTGTAGTTTTGTAAATAATAGTTTGCTTTTTGCAGTCCTTTACTGGAGCTTAAGCTCCTCCATAATCTCCTCGCACTCAGTACAATTTTTCACATATGTGAATATCTCTGCAAGTCTGTCAACAGAGAGCTTTACATAAGCCTCACCTATAGTCTCTGTGCAACCGATGGGAGCAAAGCCACCAAAAACATTTGGATAATTAGCGAGCCAGGTAGCATACGAGGTTATTCCGTACTTGGGGGGAAAATTGAGCTTGTTTGCGCTTGTGCCGTCCTCGGCGTCAAACCTGTCGGGCGCAACGAGGTGGGGATGTGTACCATAAATAAGCGCCGTCTCCTTGAAGTCGGCGTGCCCTCCTCCTGTTCCCGTCTCGGCAAATCTCTCAAGAGTTTTCATATCCTCCTCTGTGAGCATGGAGAAATATTCAGGGTCTGCCTTTGCAGCCGCAAGCACATTTTCGGGCATGAGCTGCTTTGCAAAGTCGTACGCCTTGCAATACATAGTCATATAGTTCTTTTTCTTATAGAACTGTGAGCGTGTAAAGAAGCCTGCAAGATTGGCATTTCCGCCGTGCGAGGTGCAGATAAGTATTTTTGTAAAGCCGTTTCTCGCTATCTCGTCGCAAAGCTCCTCGAGCACAGTCATAAGCGTGTTGGGGTTCATACCTATAAAGCCGTGCTTTTTGGTCTTTGATGGGTTTTCAAATATATGTGCGGAGGAAACATCGCCGAGCCACATGGTAGTCGGAAACATCATAACATCTGCTTTTTCAGATGCGAGCTCAACTATCTTATCGCCCTTGAGAGAATCGGTGCCTACGGGCAGGTGCTGACCATGCTTTTCAAGGCATCCGAGCGTCATAACGCAAAGTCCACCGGAGCGCTCAATCGCGCCCTCAAATTCTTCTTCTCTGAGATTTTCCCACTTCATAGTAAATTCCCCTTTACACAGCAAGTTATTATATTATTATTGTAAAAATAAAATCCAAACCAAAATTGCGAAATCAAAGGTCTTCCGCTATAATTCCCGCATATGAGCGAATGAAATCGCCATCAAGCATGAGCTTCTTTATCCCTCTCTGCAAAGTGGTCTTTTCGGAAAGCTCCTCGGCGGGACACTTTTCCCCCGGCCACACATAGCCGAAGCAGTTCTTACCGCTATCCATGATCGGATGCTTTGTAAATCGGGTAGTAAAGCTCGTGAGCTTGGCGTCAGGACCGAGAATTTCTGCAAGAGCAGGCTCCATAAGCCAAGAAAGGCATACCACACACTTGAAGTCGTGCTCAGGATATAATTTCCTCGCAATTTCAAGCCCCTCTCGCAAGCTCTCGCTTACGCTCGCAGGGTCGAGGTTTGTTTTTCTCGGAATGTGGAGGCTGACAACATCGTCACCCGGACGAAGCACGACCTGCCACTCGCTCTTATCAAAGCTTGACAGCTCTGACTGAACGCGTCCGTTTACTGTCTTATGCCCCTTTATTATCTTGTCGTCCTCGTAGAAGTCGGCATCAAAGGCTCCGTCCTCGTCGGTAGCTCCTGCGCTTCCGAGGACAAGCCCGTTTTTGTGAAATCTGCCGGCGCTCATAACGATAACACGCTCACCTGTCAAGCTTGACTTTATTACTATTGCGCTTGTCTGCCACACTGTGACCTGATAATTAAAGCCCTTGTGGTCGAATATCAGCGCCTTCGAGTAGTTTGCAAGCCAAGCAAACAAATTCTTGCTGAGTGCAGGCACGCCCTGGGTAATCTCGTGCACCCACATGTTTATCTTTATATTTTCGAGGTTTTTCCTTATCTGCGCCTCATTAAAGCCTCTCGCCTCATATCTCGCAACGATTTCGGGGACCTCGCGGATAAGCACGAGTACAGGGAGCATATTTACCGCTCTTGAGCCGTCGGGCGTGGGGAAGGTCATCTTTTTGACATCAGCGAGCGATGCCTTACTGCAATAAGCATATGCGAGCCTTGCCCAAGTCAAGAGCTCCTTTTTTTCGCGTAGCTCCACAGCGCCTGCTATCACCTCGTCAAGATAGTCGCCAAGCAGGTCGTATTTTTCATTCAGCACTTTGATAAAGTCGACATCGCAGATAAGCTCGTCGCTCTCGTCAAGCGTTTTGTAAGCTTGTTCAAGTTCGTCAGGATAAGCAGCCACACCTATCGACTTCGCAAGCTCCTTTAATTCCATATCTATCTACCTCACAAAATATAATAGCTATCATAGATACCATTCGAGTTTATCATATCACAAATATATTTTTTGTCAATGTTTTTGAGGGATTTTCTCGCGTAAAAATACGATTTTTTTCGCCCCCTCCGACATTGATATTTTTTTATCTGATTTTTCTATAGAAAAAACACTGTAATGGCTTGATTTTAGCAAAAGTGAGTGGTATAATTTAATATGTACGAAATCAAATACTTTGCGAGGTGCGATATGAAAATTACAAAACAAAGCAATCTTTACATTATTGTCCCTGCCGATGCGACAACTCGTGAGAATTATGCCGCAGAGACGCTTTCGTCTTATCTTTCCAAGATATTCGGCGCTACCCCCGAAATAACTACTGAGGCAGACGAAAATGACCTTGCCTTTATTATAGGTGGCCCTGAAAGAAATGCCGAGGCGGCAAAATACATAAGTGAAGATGAATTCCGCTCCGCCCTCACAGGCGAGGAGGGTATCTACATACGCGCCTATGGCGAGAACAGAATACTTATCGCAGGCTCCTCTTGGAATGTAAACGAGTGCGAGAGAGGAACTATCTACGGCGTTTTCGAGTTCCTTGAAAGATACCTCGGCTGCTCACTCGCCGCATACTGTCACCCCGATGTCGATGCGGGCGAATATGTTACCACACTTGACGAAATCGAGCTTGACGATATCTTCTATGTCAAGGCTGGCTGTGACCGCCCCTACAGAACGGCGATAGTGCAGTACTCCAACTGGAGAGGAAATCCAGAGCGAGAGCTTAACATCCCCTTCTTTGATTGGCTTATCAAGAACAGATACAATCGTATTCTCACATGGGTAAGCGTGTATGAAAAACTCTTGGATATGGGACTTGTAGATGAGCTGGAGCGCAGAGGCATACGCCTCTCCGTCGGTCACCACGAGGCGACGCACCTGCTCCTTCCTGTAAAGGGAAATCAGCATTTCTCCGAGCACTACTACGAGACGCACCCCGAATTCTTCAAGCTCCTTGAGGACGGAAGCCGTTACTACAACGACACCTTTGCAGGACAGTGGGTATTCTGTAGCAGAAACGAGGAGGCTATACGCGAGGTAGCGAAGAATGTCTGCACTTGGATAGACAAGAACCCTGCCGTTGACATTATCGCACTCTGGCCGAATGACCACAGAGACAAGCAGTGCCTGTGCGACAAGTGCAAGGCATACTCAAAGGTCACAAACTATGTTTACTTTATAAACGAGGTAGTAAAGCTCGTAAAGGTGACACACCCCAACGTGCGCTTTGACCTGCTCGTTTACGGAGATTTGTGGGATTATCCCGAAGGAATGAAGCTCGACAGCTCTCTCATAGTGGACCAGTCCACTTGGGCGCACTTCGGCTTACGAACAATGGGCAAGCCTGACGGCTCCTGCATTATCGGCACAGACTACGAAAAGAACATTCTCACATGGAAGGCGTCAGGCGCAGAGGCCGTCTTCTACGAGTATTATATGGGTAACTACGGCATGCGCCAGCGCCTTATGCCTGCAGCAGACGAGATGCAGAGCATCTGGCGCAACTACAAGGAAAAGGGTATTCTCGGTTCAGGCACACAGATAGAGTGCTTCAACCTCTGGAATAATATTTTCAACTTCTACTGCTTCGCAAGAGTGGGATATGACACCGAGCTTTCGCTTGATGACTGCATTGCGAAATTTACGTGCATATTTGGCGAGGGCGCAGAGGAGATAGCAGACATCATCAGATACCTTGAAAGTGTCCTTGACGGACAGGTCAGAATAAAGGAATGTGGCCACTATCTTATGAACAATGTAGACAAGGAGCGTGTCTATGCCGCATATGAGCGTGCGTTCAGTCTTGCAAAAACTGCAAGAAGCAGAAACAATATCCGCATGCACAGAATGACATTCCGTTATTCCGATGTTGAAACCGCAGAGCCTCTCTCCACTCGTGTGCGCACCTTCGACATAGTAGACGACTACGAGGACCCGACAGGCGAGCTTGCAAAGCTGCTGGAATTCGACAGCTACCATGTGAACAACCCCGGATTTGGTATCGACATCCCCTTGCGCAGCACAAAAACCTACGACAAGAGCGACAAGTGGTACGAGTTTGAATAATAGCAAATTCTCACGCCACACAAGCAATTGATATACAAGTGAAGGCAGTCCAACGGAAAATCCCTTGGACTGCTTTTGTTTTTTGATGTTATGGTCGGTTTGTCCTATAAAAAAGAGCGATGTGCGTCCTTGACAACGCACAAGTGAAAATGTTATAATATCCATATGAATATGTGAAAATTCGCACCGAAAACGGAGTGTAAAATGAATACGAAGGCATATCTCAACCGAATAGGACTGAACGAAAACGACATCGAATTGTCATACGAATTTCTCTCCTTGCTACAGTATGCGCATGTGACGAGCGTGCCGTATGAAAACCTCGACATAATAGACGGCATACCACTCTCGCTTGAAGTCGACGACATATTCGACAAGGTGGTCACAAGTGGGCGAGGGGGCTACTGCTTTGAGCTCAATTCTCTGTTTTCAGCATTGCTTTGCGAGCTTGGCTTCCACACGCGTAGCTTTTTTGCCAGATTTTTGCGAGGTGAAAGCACTCTCCCCATACGCCGACACCGACTAATCGGCGCAGAATGTGAAGGAAAGCTCTACATATGCGATGTGGGAATGGGCCAAGGCGCTCCACGCCACCCGCTCCTTCTCTGCGAGGGCGTCGTGCAGGAGCAGTTTGGGGAAAGCTACAAGTTTGAGCGAGATGACCTCCACGGCTGGATACTCTACGACCTGCACGAAGGCGAGTGGAGAAAATTCTGCTCCTTCACCGAGGAGCTACAGACGGATGCGGACTTTGTTCCCACATCATTCTACTGTGAAAAGCACCCTGCTTCCCCGTTTAACAAGACGGCAATGGTGGCGATAAAGACACCCGACGGCAGAAAGGCGATAAACGACCGCGATTTCAAGATTTTCTGCGGCAACCAGCTCGTCTACATTGAAGAAGGCATAACAGACGAGCGCTTTTGCGAAATACTCAAAAGCGAGTTTGGAATAGATAGGAGAAAGTAATATGCTGTCTTACAGAAGCACTCAAAAACAAATAGAGGATAGCGGCACCGATATGGTAGTTATTCCACTTGGAAGTGTCGAGCAGCACGGCTCACATCTGCCGATATACACAAGCTATCACCGACAGGCGTCTGGGGCAAGCCCTCGCTCGCAAGCAAGGACAAGGGCGAGAGGATATTGAAATATCGCATTGACAGCTATATCAAGTTTATCGAAAAGGCTCTGGAAATAGCGACAGAAAAGGCTTGGTAATCTCAAAAAATCAAAGGGACACAATATATGTCAAACAAATACAAGCAAATATCAGCTCTTTTTGAAGAGCAACCAGACGAGATAATAAAGGCGAGCTTCAGCTCCCCGAAAAATGCGGAATTTGTAAAGATAAGTTTACGTCCTATCACATTGAAGGGCAAGCGGGCGTGGCAGGCTGAGCGCTTTCGTGACAACAAGGTCTTTCACCTCAACATAGAAAACGAGGAGATAGGCAACTGGGTGGAAAGCACATCAGAAAGCTACGGACAGATATGCATATTTTTCGCAGGTGAAAGCGTGACTTTTTCCTCTTCGGGTGGCGCTTTACGGGTAAAGCGCTCCAAAAACGACCTGAAGCCCACCAAGACAAGCGTGAGCAACAATCGTGAGAAGAACTACATCTTGCGCGAGGGCGAGGACATTCCTGCACTCGTCGAGCTCGGAATTTTTACAAAGGACTTCCGAGTAGTCAGCTCAAAGTATGACAAATACCGCCAGATAAACCGATTTATCGAGCTTATCGACAATGCATACTCCGACTACGAGGGAAAGGAGATAACCATACTCGACTTCGGGTGTGGAAAGTCCTACCTCACGTTTATAGTGTATTACTACTTTGCAAAGATAAAGAATGTAAAGGCAAAAATTATAGGCTACGACCTCAAAGCAGACGTGGTGGAAAGGTGCAACGAGATAGCGCATCGCTACGGCTACGACGGACTTTCGTTTGTGGTGAGTGATGTCTCATGCGACACTCTATACGACGAGAAGATAGATATGATAATCTCACTGCACGCCTGCGATACGGCGACAGACTATGCTCTATCATATGCTCTGCACAAAAATGTAAAAAATATTTTCTCTGTCCCCTGCTGTCAGCATGAAATCAATCTGTCTATCAAGCGAGGGGGAGAGCTTGACGTATTCCTCAAATACGGCATAGTAAAGGAGAGAATGTCGGCGCTTCTTACCGACACCATCCGCGCTATGATACTTGAGGACCTCGGCTACTCTGTCGATATGATAGAATTTGTGGACCTTGAGCAGTCGCCAAAAAATCTTATGATACGCGCGAAAAGGTGCCGTATCCCTCAAAGGAAAAACAAAGCGACTATACAGTCCCTGCAAAACAGCTACGGCTTTGAGCATACGCTATGGCGCTTGACACAGGACTTATACGAGGGCAAATAATTGCAAGCGAGGAAAAACCCCACCAAAAATCAAGCAAAATCACAACAGACACGCCGAAAAATGCCAAAAGCTATTGACAAGCGTGTCTTTTTGTGTTATCATAAATCGAAATAGGAATAGAGGCGCGGTCGAAAAAGAGTAGCCGTGGCGTGTATCTCTCGCAATGAGCTGCCACGATGAAAGGGTTCACCGCCGAAGATGTGCGAGGCGTAAGCACATTCTGGTAACTCAGATAATATCTGTTTTACTGTCGTAGACGGCTGTCCGAGGCTGTCATAACGGAGTGCTATCATATTACGGATCAAATAAACGGATTTTTGCGTTTTCGCAATTCCGAAAGTTCGATAATAGTGGTAGCCGATGTTAAATCGGCTATTTTGTTTTTCATAATAAATTTTAGGAGAAGAAAAATGAAAAAACAAACAATCTTTACAGGTGCGGCAACTGCCATAATCACCCCCTTAAACGAACAAGGAATAGACTACGATGCCTTTGGCCGTCTCATTGACTGGCAGATAGAACAGGGCATTGACGCGCTCGTAGTAGCAGGTACGACAGGCGAGGGCTCTTGCCTTACTGACGACGAGCATCGTGAGGTAATCCGTTACTCCGTACAGCGTGCCGCTGGCAGAGTGCCGATAATCGCAGGCACAGGCTCAAACGACACAGACTATGCTATCCAGCTTACAAAATGCGCATGCGAGGTAGGCGCAGATGCGGCGCTTGTCGTAACGCCCTACTATAACAAGGCTACCCAGAAGGGACTTATCAAGATGTACGAGCAGATCGCTGATGCGAGCACGATTCCGCTCATACTCTACAATGTTCCCTCCCGCACAGGCGTCAATATTGAGCCCGCTACCTTTGCCGCTCTTGCTGACCACCCTATGATAAGTGCGATAAAGGAAGCAAACGGCGACTTCTCCAAGATGGCAGAGACCATGTCGCTCGTAGGTGACAAGCTCGACCTCTATTCAGGAAACGACGACCAGATAATCCCTGCAATGTCACTCGGTGGCAAGGGTGTCATCTCGGTGCTCTCAAACCTTTTGCCCGCAGAAACAAGTGCTATGTGTAAATACTACCTTGAGGGCAAGGAGAAGGAGGCGACAGCCCTCCAGCTCAAGTATATCCCTCTCATAAAGGCGCTCTTTTCCGAGGTCAACCCCATACCCGTCAAGGCGGCTATGGCGGCAATGGGCTACTGCGAGGACTACCTCCGTATGCCTCTTACCTCTATGGAGGACGACCACCGCGCCGTTCTTTTGCAGAGAATGAGAGAAGTAGGAATAAAATTCTGACACACATAAAGGTATAAAAGCAAAGGTATAAAAGCAATGAAAATAATTATAAATGGTGCGCTCGGCAGAATGGGCGCACAGCTGTGCAAGCTGGCAGACGAGGGCTACAAGGGCACCGAGGCTGTCGCTTACGTAGACGTAAATGCGCGTACAAACGAGGAAGAAAAGCTCTATAGCTCCCTCTCCGAGTTTTCGGGCGAGTGCGACTGCATTATAGACTTCTCGCACCACTCGGCAACCGATGCTATCTTTGACTACGCCATTCCGAGAAAGCTCCCCGTGCTTATCGCAACCACAGGTCACACGCAGGACGAGCTTGATAGAATAAAGGAAGCGTCAAAGCACATACCCGTTTTCCACAGTGGAAATATGTCGGTGGGAATTGCGCTACTCGTCAAGCTGGCTCGTGAGGCGGCGCTTGCCTTCCCCGATGCCGACATTGAAATAATAGAAAAGCATCACAACCGTAAGCTCGATGTACCGAGTGGTACTGCGCTTATGCTCGCTGATGCCGTCGCATCTGCACGTGAGGACAGCCGTCTCGTAGTCGGCAGACACGAAAACGGAAAGCGCGACGCTCGTGATATAGGCGTGCACTCCATCAGAATGGGAAATATCGTCGGTGAGCACGAGGTTATAATCGGCACCGACACACAGATAATCACTCTCAAGCACGAGGCGCAGAGCCGAGCTCTCTTTGCAGAGGGTGCGATAAGCGCAGCGCTCTACCTGTGCGAGCAGGAAGCCGGTCTGTATAATATGCAGACAATGCTGAAATAATTAACGAATGAAAGCCAATAGCGTGGCTATGACAAGGCTTTAAACAAAGGAAATCAAAATGATATGCAATAATATTTCCATAGGGGATGACGGACATCTGTATTTCGCGGGACACGATACTACAGTCCTTGCAGAAAAATACGGCACGCCTCTCTACCTTTTGGACGAAGCTAAAATAAGAGAAAAATGCCGCACCTATATACGCGCGATGAAAAACGCCTTTGGTGGCGACTCTCACCCTCTCTTTGCGAGCAAGGCGCTGTCCTGCCGCCGCATTTACGAGATAATGCACGAGGAGGGTATGGGCACCGACATCGTTTCGTCAGGTGAGCTTTATACGGCGCGCGCAGCGAATTTCCCTCTCGAAAATGCATACTTCCACGGCAACAACAAGACAGACGCTGACATTTCGTTTGCTATGGACTGTGCTATCGGATATTTCGTGTGCGACAACGAGGAGGAGCTTTACGCTATCGACCGTGAGGCAAAAAAACGAGGCATACGCCAGAAGATACTCCTGCGCATCACCCCAGGAATTGACCCTCACACACAGGAAAAGATAAACACAGGTCGCGTGGACTCCAAGTTTGGCGCAGCTATCGAGACGGGCGCGGCAGACGAGATAAGTTCTTTGGCACTCTCGCTTGACGGAATTGACCTTGCAGGATTTCACTGTCACATAGGCTCGCAGATATTTGAGTTTGAGCCGTTTTGTGATGCGGCGACGATAATGCTGAATTTCGTCTCGCACATAAAGGAGCGCTTTTCTTACGAGGCTCGTGAGCTCAACCTCGGTGGTGGTATGGCGGTGAGATACCTCGACACCCACCCTGAAATTGACTATGAAGCGAACATCACGAAAATCGGCGAGATAGTAGACGAGCTTTGCAAGAAGCTCTCCCTCAAAAAGCCTACCATACTTATGGAGCCCGGCAGAAGCATTGTGGCTGATGCAGGTATGACACTCTACACAGTCGGCACTCTCAAAGAGATAAAGGGCTTTAAGACCTATGTATCCGTCGACGGAGGAATGGCAGACAACCCGAGATACACCCTCTATTCCTCTCCCTACACCGTAATGCTGGCAAACAGGGCGCTCGACACCCCCGACTGCGTATGCGCTATCGCAGGCAGGTGCTGTGAAAGTGGCGACCTTATACAAGAAAACGTGTCGCTCCCCACACCCAAGCGCAACGATATTGTCGCAGTGCTTACGACAGGCGCGTACAACTACTCGATGTCCTCTAACTACAACCGACTTCCCCGCCCCGCACTCGTTATGCTCAACGGCGATGACGACTATGTGGCAGTAAGACGCGAGTCCTTTGAGGACCTTGTAAGAAACGACCTTTGATATTGTTCAACTGTATAATATTGATACCGAGTGGAAGTCAGGCGATATTTCCACTCGGTATTTTTATATAAAAGAATAAATAATAAGGAATAGCTAATAAAAAAGGGAGAGGCTTTAAAGCCTCTGCCTTTTATGCTTTGCGGTAGCAATTACTGCTCTGCTTCTACTATGTTTTCAACTATAGTGATGTTTTCTACAAGGAATTCAGATACCTTGCTGAAGAGAATCTCGCGAGCAAGATTTTCCTCGCCTATCATTTCAAGCATATCATCTGCTGTGTAGGTGTAGCCGTAGTAGTTAGAGTAGTAAGTGGCATAATACTCTGCAAGAGCCTGTACCTGCTCCGCCTTTTCGTCCTTCGTGAGAGCTATCTTCTCTTCATCTATAATGTAATAGATAACGAGATTGTAGCAAACCTCTTCCTTTGCATAGCCTTCAAGCCACTCGTTGTAATCTGTGCCCTCGGCAAGTCCGAAGAAGTCGGGAGCGAATTCCTCTGCCGTCTCATAGGGGAAGTCTGCATACTGCTGTGAATAAGCGTCAAAGTAATACTTGAGCTCCTCGTTGTAGTAAGACATCGACTCCTCAAGAGCCGCCTGAGGATATTCCTTTATCTCTGCCTTCTCTATAAGTGTAAGGAGAAGCTTATTGAGACCTGCGTTCTTTACGTTGTATGCTCTTTCCTCTTTAAGAGACTCGAAAACATACTCACGGAATTCAGCGAGGTAAGCGTCGCCTGTAGCACCGGTTTCACTCTCAAAGCCCATGGACTTCTTTACAAGTTCCTCGGAAAGCTCGGGAATGATAGGACGAGCAAGCTCGGTAACGATAACATGGAACTGTACCGTCTTGCCTGAAAGCTCCTCATTGTTCGGGTAGGGATCAGGGAATGTAGCGTTTACAACAACGGCATTTTCAAGAGAAGCGAATGTGACCTTCATATCGTAGGTAACGCTTTCCTTTACTCCATCCCCGTCCATATCAACGTCTGATGTAAAGGTAAATGCTGTGCCTATAGTCTTGCCTACAATGCTTGCAACGAAAGCCTCGTCATACTTTGCAGTAGATGCAAGGTCTATTCTCTCGGAGGAAACTGTGCCCTCCTTGTCGCCGTATGCATATGTGTAGCTGACATAAACAACGTTGTCAGCGCTCACCGTACCTGATGTAATCTTTGTAAAGGAGGTCGTGTTGGGAACAACGCCTACAAGTCCCTCTTCAAAGCCATCTATAAATGTGCCGGAGCCGATTGTTATAGCAGAGGGCGTGGAGTCGGTCATATTTGAGCCACCCTCGAAGTCAACGCCTTCATATGAGCCTCTGAAATATACCTTTACTGTATCGCCATTTTCGATAGCAATATCGGTCTTTGTCTCGCTGTCAGCGTTCTGCTCAAGAAGGTACTCGATAAACGCCTCAACGCTTGAGTCGTCTATTTCAGGCTCAACATCTACCTCGACAGTCGCACCTGCATAAAGGCTTCTGTCAAGTGAGATATACTTTTTAATATCGAGCTTCGCATAGTTGAATGCCTCGTCGGTGTTTGTGGTCGTGTCGTCATTTTTGGGCTCGTCCTTGTCACACGCTGTCATAGCGAGCATGGAAAATACCATCACGAGCACGAGCATAAGTGATAAAATTTTCTTCATTTTGTTCTCCCCGTTACACCTTGAAGCTATCGGCGGCGGCAGTAGCGAGAGCGTCGCATCTCTCGTTGAACTCATGTCCTGCATGCCCCTTTACCCATTCAAATGTAACATTATGTTTTTTTATTAAAGTGAGAAGCTGTTCCCATAGGTCAGGGTTTTTCGCTTCCTCATTTTTTCCTTTTTTCCAGTTGTTTGCTCGCCACTTCTCCGCCCAGCCGAGATTTATGGCATCGACGAGATACTTGGAGTCGGAATAAAGCAACACCTCGCAGCTTTCACGAAGGGCAGATAGCCCCATAATAGCCGCCGTAAGCTCCATTCTGTTGTTCGTAGTTTCTCGCTCTCCTCCCGAAAGCTCCTTTTTTGCCGTACCGTAGGTGAGTATAACTCCCCAGCCACCAGGGCCCGGATTGTTACGGCATGCGCCGTCGGTGTAGATGGTTACTTTTTTCATATCAACCTTATATCGAAGAGAGGCGGATCGTGTAGATGTAAACAAAACATTACAAAGTCCGCCACTCCGTCATATTTTATTTCAGCTTATTCAGCATCCTCTGCTACTGCGAGATTCCAAGTAACAAGTGTGGAAGCATCGTAGCCTTCATAGAGCTTGTCAAGTATCTTTTCCTTGATAACTATCTCGGCGATATAGGTGTCGCTCGTGCTTGCAACACTTGCAGCAGCCTGATTCTTCGCTATAGCAGCTATCTCCTCTGTGGTGTAGCCCCATCCACCAAGGATGTTGTAGACGTAGTACATCTGGTTGTAATAATCGTAGTAAGCTGCCTCGAGCTCTACCTTTGCCTCGTTCTTTTCAGCCTTTGTAGCCTCGTTTACGCCAAGTGTCTTTGCTATAGTGTAGAATATGAGCTTGCGCTTTACGAAATCCTTCGCATCAGAAGCGATAACTGCCTCCCAGTCCTCATCGCCGTAAACGTAAGCGGCGTAGTCCTCGATGGTCTTGTACGTGGACTGAATAGACTCAGCGTCTGCGCTTGCATTGTAGGAATACTCAAGGTTGTTTTTCTCTGTCTTAATGTAGGACTCTATAGTGCCTGCAGGATATACTACGTCGTAGTCAGCGCCTGAAATAGTATCCCAGATTGCCGCCTTTATAGTGTCTGCATAGTTTTCGCTCTTTCCGTCCTCACCCTTGAGAGACTCGATGTACTCAATGACGAGCTCCTTCTCTGCGCCTGCCTTGAGAGCTGCTAATGCATCCTCGCCTGCCTCGTATCCGAGAGAGTCAACGAGAGCGGCGTCTACATCTACCACATTCTCAATAACAACATAGAAGAAGGCTTCCTTGCCTGCAAGAGATGTGTTTGAATAGTCGGTGGGGAAGGTAATGGAAATCTTCTCTGCCTTTACATCGAGCTTGCTTGTTACCTTTGCGGCAAATACTACGCGGTCGTCTGTCTTGTCGCCGTCGGCGTCAAAGGTAAGATCGAAGATGAGCTCCTTACCGATATTAGCGCCAACTATCTTATCAATGATGTCAGCGGAGAGTACATCAGTTTCGTCAAGCTTTACGGAAAGTCCCTCATATCCCATATAGTACTTGCCCTCGCCGTATGTGCCGGCGATGTCGAGAACGATCGTGTCGCTCTCACCTACAGTACCCTCTGTCACTGCTGTGATAGAGCTGTCGGAGGCGATCTTGCCGATGAGCGCATCCTCAAATCCTTCTACAAACATATCGGATCCGATGTAGAGCCACGTGGGCTTTTCTTCGCCGAAGTTTGTGCCACCCTCAAAGCCTGTCTCTTTGCCCTCTTCATCAACGAGAACGCCTCTGTAGTAGATAGCGGCGATGTCGTTTTCAGCAATAGCGTCGGTCTTTGCAAGAGAAGCTATCTGCTCGTCTGTGAGAGCAGACAAGGCGGAAGAAATTTCCGTATACGCCTGCTTTGCGCTAATGCCTGTGGAGATGGTTACGGGAACATTTGTGTAATCCTTTTCCGTCAAGGTGATGTAGGCGGAAAGGTCCTCGCTTGAATAGTCAAACGACTTTTTGCCACATGACGAAAGCGAAATCGCTCCAAAAATCATCAATGTAGCAAGAACTAAACTCAATACTCTGGTCTTCATTGTTTTTCCTCTGTTTTATATTTATTTTGTCAAAAACAAGTTATGAAATTATAACTGACATATTATTATATCATTTATACACTAAAATTGCAAGTTTTTTTGTCCTTCTATCCTTGCTTTTTTGTGAAGAAGGTAAAAATTATTTGTTAATATACGCTGTCGTAGTCGGGCGTCTCACCATTTGCGACTGCCTGTACATCACGATATATCTTTTCCACCTTTGACGAGGGGATATAGAAATATGCGCCTCCGTCAAGTGAAACCAGCACACGTCTGGGGGAATAGGGGTAGAAATCAAAGGTGTGAACGTCGCCGTCTCGTAGCCTTACGGTCATAGTAAGAACACTGCGTTCAGGCGAGGAAATAATATCCTGCACATTCTCCTCTCCCGAATAGTCACCTGTATAATAGGTGGAGAGGAGCGCCACATAGAGATACTTGAAATTATTTATATTCGAGAGCTTGTCGTTGAGCGTTACACGAGAAACCGACAAGTTTCCGTTTGTCTCGGCGACGGAAAGGTCAAACTTGTACTTGCCCTTTGCATCGGCATAGTTGAAGTCAAATGTGATGCTCTCCAGATGGTGAATATTTACCGCCATCATCGTGTTGCTTATCCAGCGTGAGAATGGCCACTCTACAAATCCGATAGCCGATGCGTCAACTCTCGCAACAATGTCGAACAGGAAGCTCGCCACATAGTAGCTTCCGTCCTCTTGTTTCTCGCTTATATAGAGGTAATTCGGGACAGTCTCGCCGATGGCAATATCATCGGTATTGCCCACCGACTTTATGGAATAGGGGGACTCGTAGTAAACCATAAACTCGTCAAGTCCGTATTTTTCTCTTACATCGCCCGTAAGTCCGACCTCGACAGTCTCAATTCCCGTCAGGCTTGCAAAGGACTCAAGTATGGTCATATATGCCGAAGCGTTAGGGATATATCCCGTCCTCTCACGAGGCGCCGTTATGGCATATATGTCAGTAGAGTTGAACATCGGTCGCTCCGACGAATTCAAGAAGTCAAGGCACACGACCATATGGTTTACAGCGTCAACGCTCACCACATGATAGGTGACAGTCTTGCCCGCAAGAGATTTGTCCGCATACTTTTCGTCATAGGAAAGTGAAAATTCAATATCCTTATCGCCGACACGAGTGCCACGAAGCGCCGTCTTCAGCGCAAGCTTTTCACTCGATGTAGGTGCAAGGTCAAAGCTCGTCTGGTAGGTGTCGCTCTTTACTCCGTCAATTATAGTGTAGTAGGAAACTATAATCGTATCATCAGACATTACAAGGTCGCCTATCTCCTCGCTTCTCTGATATACTGTGAAATCCTGTGTGTAGTAATATCCATAGTTGACAAATGCCGAGGTAAGCGTGGGATTTACATAATCCTTCGGCTTGGAGTTGGCGCACACGCCTATCGACTCGGTCTGGCTGACATAAACTGCCTCTCTGCCCGCAAGGCGCAGATAGTAGCTTCCATCTGTGACTGTAGCGCTACCGACATACAAGGTATATACATTGCCGTCAAAGGAGGTCACCTCGACTATGGCGGGGTTATCCTCTGCACGAAGTCCAAACTCCGCATAGGTCTGTTCCGTTATCTCGCCCTGAAAGAGCTTTTCTCTTGCATATACTGTGCCGACGGCAACCACAAGCTCGGAAATCTTTTCATCATTGTAGTCGCATCGGGTGTAGCTTACTCCGTCGATGGAGAGCATGAAGCTCGACTGCTTGCTCTTGGGATTGTCTCGCACGAAGCTGAATTCCGTCTCGGAATTTTTTATCCTTATAGAAAGAATGTCCTCGCGCTTGAGGTTTTCATAAACAAGTCGGGTATTGTAGAGCAGGTCCTCGCCCTCGTCGACCTCGAGCGGAGGAGCCTTCGGCTCTTCTCGGTTTACAAGCGGGACTACTACGGCAAAGTAAAGCGTGAGCAATACCGCTATCGCTATAAGGATGGCTATTATCGCTTTTTTCTGTTTTCTCATAAGCCACTCCTTACAAATACTTGCGCCTTGACGTGACAACCACGCAGAGGGCAGGGATAATTATTGCAGGCACGAGGAGAATGAGCACAGTAAAGGTCATCGCATCCTCTGCCGTCATTGCCGCATAGGTCTTTACGACCTGCTGATTTTCGTAAATGTTCTTTTCCGTCTCTGACATTGCATCAGAGTCAAGTATCTTGCCGCCATAGTTTGCTGTGTTCATTGTCAATGCGCCGAGCGAGTCGGAGGCGTAGACATCGGTGCGCGAGATGGTGCGCACTATAGCAAACATCAAATCATAGTTTGCATAGGTTCCGTTTGAAAGATACTTGGAGCTCGAAAGGCTGGTAGACGCCGCCACAAACATATAGGAATAGTAGCGGGATACCTCCTTGGTGTGCACTCTCGCCGTAACCGATGCGAGATGATAGGAGCCGTCACGGGAGGTGAGCAGGCCCTGCTCGTTGTATGTGGAGGACTCGGGGGAGGAAAGCAATACCGCAGAGTACATCGAGGTACGGCTACGGGAGTTTACCATTTCAGGTGTTTCCCATATTCCCTTTATATAGCCCGAATTATCAATTATGGTCTTGGGCGTGCCTGCGAGGTCGATTATATCACTGTAGAGCGAATAGCCTATCGGGTGCTCGTCGGCATTAGCATAGCTTGCCACAAGAGAGGTTCGTTCACTTTCTGCAAGCTCGCCGTCAAGGACATTAAGTGCGTCCTTTACCTGCGCATGATTTATCTCCATACCCCACTCGCACAGATACTCCTCAAGCTCAGGCAGGCAGACAAACGGGTCCGCAAACACCATCACCGAGCCAAACCTGTCAAGGTATCTGTCCACCTTTTCCATAGGTGAAGTATAGTTTACATTCATATTTCCATCAGGTGCGGAGGTATAGTCCTCTGTAGGCCCGTTGAAGATAAGCAAAACACAGTCCTCAGGTATCTCGTCTGTATCGAGGTTGATGGTCTTTACCTTCAGACCACAGTCTCGGAGCAGGTGATAGAAGTAGTAGGTGGGATGGTTTTCATCGGGGTTTTGCTCGTCATAGACAGTCTCGCCATGACCTACAGTAAAGTAGGCGGTGTATTCATCCTTTGAAGCCACCGAGAGCATAGCCGTCGCCATCTTGTACTCGCCGTTAAACGCCCAGTAGCTCTCGCCTGTGCTGTCGTAGCTCCAGAAGGACTGCGAGCCGATTATTCTGAATCGGTCACCACAGCTGACGATGACATCGCCTCGGTTTATTTTTGTGGCAGAGGTGGTCTTATATTTCTGGACAGCGGTGGGGTTTTTGCCTATATTGACAGTTTCCACCGTCACATTGTCCATCATTTTTTCTATTTCCTTCGCCATTATATAGACGTATCTCGTGTCGTGATTTGAAAGGAGCTGGTCGACATCCATACAAAAGGTAATGGTGATGTCGCCCTCGATGTCCTTTATCTCCTCGCGCATTGTGTCGGAGAGGGTGTAAAGCCCCTCCGTCGTCATATCTATATATGTGTTCTTTTCAATTGTGAAGGCGTAGACGGATATATTCAACACGAGCAACACGAGCACCAGAGCCACCGCAACAAGCGAGGAAATTATGCTTCGTCGTGACATTACGCCTCCCATTTGAGCTTTTCTCATTTATTTTTCCTTTCGCAAAAAGAGTTGTCGCCCGAAGGAATTATCTATTCCTTCTTCTGACCAGATACGCCACGCCTGCAAGGGCGAGCAAGAGCGGGATAACTACCACGAATACAAGAGAATAAATTCTCGTCGCCGATGTGGTAAGTCCTTGGAGAAGCGTCTCTCCTACGGGCAGGGTGTGAGTGCCTATGACCGCATAGGGTGCGCCTGATTTTTCAAGCAGAGCAAGGACAAGCTCTCGGTTTGAGTACACGCTTGAATTAAGCACATCGTTTGCAAGCAGGTATGCCCCTGACGAAAGAATTACCTTGCCCTCGTCACGCTCAGCTACTGCGAGCAGGGTGAAATCTCCCTCCTCCGACCTTAATTCGCCGTTGTAGTAGGAGTGAGCGGAGGGGTACGAGCTTATTATCTCGCTCGTCTTAACTCCGTCCTTTTCCTCTATTCTGATAGGCGAAGCGTCCTTGAGTATGGTCTGCGACTGGTTGTAGGAGCGCACGAGAGCGCCTATTTCAGAGCCGAGCTCTGACGATGAATACTTGGCAACGAGAGTATAGCCGTCGTGGGTGATAGAATTTTCAGAGTCGGAGATTATCTCGCCTGAGGTGTTCATTCCCCACTCCGAAAGAAAGGCACGAAGCTGGGTAAGGGGGGACTTGACATACGGGTCTATGCTCACGAAAAGCACTCCGCCACCCGAAAGGAAGTCCTCGAGCACATCTGCTTCAGAGGTAATTCCGTAGCCCTCTGCCGCTCTCTCTATATCGTATATGGGATTTGCTATTATCACAATGCCTGCTCGGTCGCTGAGCTTTTCTGCAGACAGGTCGATAGTGCGCACCTCATATCCACAGGCAGTAAGCACGTTGTAAAATCCAAGCATGCCCGAAAAGCTCTCGCCATGAGTGTTTGTAAAATATGCGATGGGGTGATAGTCCGTCTGCACCCACTTGATGCAGGACAGCATATATTCCTCGCCGTTGTAGGAATTTATACGGCTCTGCGCATCAAGATTGAAAAACGAGGAAAAGGTCTCCACTCGGAACTGATCCCCACACACGAAAATGACAGAGGAGCTGTTTATCGTGTTTCTTATCTGTGAGCCGTCCTCCAAGGTGGTGTATTTATACTTGGACAATCTCGCCGGTTGTAAATAAAGGTTTACAGCGTCGACGGATATGAAGTCGTGCTTTTCCTGTAGCTGCTTTGCCGTCTGCCACACGAGGTCATAGACCACATCAGATGTAAGCTCGTCCTCCTCCATGCAGAAGATTATCTCGACCTCCTTCTGCTCCTCCTCGGAAAAAAGTCGGTCGGACGCCGAGCCTATAGTATGGGTGTACTCCTCTGCACGATAGAGATACCACTCGTATCTCTGCGCAAGGGCGTAGACCGAAATGTTCAGAATTGCGACGAGGCATATGAACACCGCAATAAAGGCAGTGTTGAGCTTTTTGTACTCGCCCCTCGCATTGTAGATTTTTTTCATCTGCGCACCTCTCAGCTATAGCGACGCTTGTCGTAGACACGCATTGTCAAGAAAAGGAACACTACTGTAATGGACAGGTAATAAAGGAGCGCCGACACATCAAAGACGCCCTGTGTGAAGTTCTGGAATCTCGCAAATACGGAAACGCTACGGAGTATAAGTCTGATAAAGTAAACGGGGATAAAGGAATTGAGCGCGCCTATCGCAAGGAATGCGAGCAAAATGCCTATCGTGCCGACAGCGGCAGCGAGCTGATTTTCCGTCAATGCGGAAACGAACACGCCGACAGCGATAAACGCCATACCCACAAGGAGCGTCGCAAGGAGATTTCCGAGCACTATCGCCGTCTTTACCTGCGCATAGCGATAAAGGAATATTATCGGAATACAGGAAAAGAGCATGCTTGATGCAAAAACTGTGTAGGCCGCCAAAAACTTTGCCGTTACCATAGCGAATATCGAAACGGGAGCAGTGAGCAGCAGCTGCTCTGTGCGCTGCTTTCTCTCCTCGCTGAAGAGTCGCATCGTAAGCAGGGGTAAAAGCACGACGAAGCCAAACATTATATATGTGAAATAGGGGGTGAGGTCAGCGGAAAGCGAATAGAATGTAGTGAAGCAGAAAACCGCTCCGCTGATGGCAAGGAATACCGAAACGAAGATATATCCTATCGGGCTTGTGAAATACGCCCATAATTCTCTTTTGTAAATTGATAGCATTAAGTATTACCTCGCTTATTTTCTGTTTTTGGAGTTTGTGTCGCGGTCGATGAGGCGAATGAAGATGTCCTCAAGCTCCTCGCCGAGAGGCGCAATTTCGAGGATAGGGAGATTTGCCTCCGAGCACAAGCGGAATATCGCCTTGCGCACATCTATACCTCTCTCGCTCTCAATAATGTAGGAGTAGGCATCGGCGTCTCGCTCGGAAAGAGGCTCAACGGCTGAGATACCGCCCTTGCCCTTGAGCAGAGGCACTACCTTGTCACGCTCGCCACATATCTTTACCTTGAGTCGTCTGTTGTCCTGCAGAGCTCGTGCGATGTCGCCTGTCAGCTCGTTTGCTATTATCTTTCCGTGGTCGATGATGATAATTCTCTCGCACACAGCCTGTACCTCGGAGAGAATGTGTGTGGAGAGTATTACCGTATGGCTCTTGCCAAGCTCGCGGAGAAGATTTCTTATCTCGATTATCTGCTTGGGGTCGAGACCTACTGTAGGCTCGTCGAATATGACGACAGGGGGATTTCCGATTATCGCCTGTGCGATACCGACTCTTTGCTTATATCCCTTTGAAAGATTTTTTATAAGTCTGTGTGTGACATCGGTGAGCTTTACAACCTCGCATATCTGTGCCAGATGAGTCTTTCTGTCAAGGGTGCATTTTTTCAGCTCGTAGACGAAATTGAGATACTCCGACACTGTCATATCGGGGTAAAGAGGGGGCTGCTCGGGAAGGTAGCCTATCAGCTTTTTTGCCTCAACGGGATTTTCAAGAATGTCAATTCCGTTTATCTTGGCAGAGCCACTTGTCGCCGAAAGGTAGCCTGTCAGTATGTTCATCGTGGTACTCTTGCCCGCACCGTTAGGTCCGAGCAGACCGACGATTTCTCCCTCCTTTATTTCAAGTGAAATGTCGTCAAGGGCGTAATTCGTGCCGTAACGCTTCACGAGATTTTCTATACTTATCATAAAAAATTCCTGCCACAATCGCTTGCGGCTTCCTTTCCTTAAATCTTGTCTGAATTTTTGCTTTTGTTTTGGGATTTCTTTCATTATCGCTTCGCTTATGCACAAAATCACCTTATACGCAAGCGGAGCGACAATGCAAGGGTGAATACAGCCCGACAGAGATGCCGTCGGCATCTCTGTCACAGGTGTATATAGACGACGCTTTACGCGTTTTCTGTCTGTGTGCCTATAAGGTCGTAGTAGAATACGGCACGAGCTGTCTGCATGTAGGGGGTTACCCACAGGGTAGCTATACCACAAGTGAAGATGCAAACGAATGCCCAGCCGATAAAGCTGAGGTCGAGCAGGAACAAATCCATCTTGTGTCCGTCCATAATTCTACGGCTCTCTGTGATGCACTGTGAGGGCGTGTATTCGGGATGGTCCTTCATTATGTAGTACGACATAGCGTAGCTGTATCCCTTTACAATACCGGGGATAATGAACAAAAGCGACCAAAGGAATATGAATATATACTGCAAAAGTCCGAGCACGAGTGTCTGTGAAAACATACGGAAGCCGGAGAAGCAGTCTGCAAGGTCAATATTGCTCTTCCCTCTGACAAGGTCAAGGTGAATTCCGTTATAGCCGTACGTAAGGCATCCTACGAATATAGCTCCTATTGCAAAGTACGAAAGCGCGCCCGTAACCACCGCGTAAATAATATACGCCACCAATGCCATAAGCCAAGTGTTGCCGAAAATGTTGTTGCCAAGCTTTTCGCGTGCCATTTTTCTGATTTCATAATTTGACATAATAATGTCCTCCTCAAAAAATTTTTTATATAAACATTTGCCTTTATAAGCTCTGTGATTGCTTTTTCAATACGAGTGGGGCTTGCCCTGCGCTATTATAACTCCGTCGTCGCCGTCTATCTCGGACACGCTGACAAACACACGCTCCGCATGGGAGGTGGGAATGTTTTTGCCCACATAGTCGGGGCGGAACGGCAATTCTCTCAAGCCTCGGTCCACAAGCACCGCAAGCTGTACCGCACGAGGTCTGCCACTTGAAAAGAGGGCGTCTATCGCAGCGCGCACAGTCCTTCCCGTACATATAACATCGTCGACAAGCACGACAGTCGCGCCGTCAAGTGATGCGCCTATCCTATCACGACTGTCCTCCTCGGTATGCTCGATATCGTCACGATAAAAGCCTACATCAAGGGGCTCGGGTATGATGGACACTCCCTCGATTTCTCGTATTCTGTCCGCTATTCTCTGCGCAAGGGGATAGCCTCGTCTGCGGACACCGACAAGCACAAGCCCGTCAGCGCCCTTGTTTTTTTCTATTATCTCGTGAGAAATTCTCGTTATGGCTCTCGCCATAGCCTGAGAATCCATTATCTGCGCCTTTTTTTCAAAGCCTGCATGTATCTTTTCTGTCAAAACAATACACTCCGATGCAATTTTTATCTATGCCTGAGGCGTCAAAATATCAGCGCCCTTGGGCATAGCTTTCTAATTATAATAAATCAACTTATATTATACTATAGATTTTTACAAAAATCAATATATTGTGCGTATATTCTTTTGCGTATATTTTGTATTTTTGAGGATAAAATAACAAAAAAGTCAAGGAAAGAGCACAAAAAATGAAAATAGACAAGACGGAATACAAAAAATATACGCAAAAAAGGGCGAGACGCTCGCCTATACTGAAGGACTGCTTTGCTTCATTCTGGACGGGTGGACTTATTTGCTGTGCAGGGGAAGCACTCTCCCAGCTTTTCCTTTCGCTCGGTATAGAAACGAAGACGAGTGCGACGCTCGTCACCGCCACGCTTATATTCACATCGGCACTTCTTACGGGGCTTGGCATCTTCGATAATATAGCGAGATATGCGGGGGCTGGCACGCTCGTACCTGTGACAGGGTTTGCAAACTCGGTGGTCTCTCCTGCCATCGACACCAAAAGCGAGGGACTTATACTCGGTGTGGGCGCAAAAATATTTACGGTAGCAGGTCCTGTGTTGCTATATGCGATACTATCGGGCGCAATATACGGAGTGATTTACTGGGGGAGCGGACTGCTTTTCCGCTGACATGAACAGGCTACGGCAAATGCAAAAACAAAAAGCGAGGATATATGCAAAAAATAATCAGACTTGACAATGCAGACATAGTGATAGCTCACACCTCATCGGCAGGAGGGCACGAGGAGTTTTTCGGCCCTCTCGGTGACAAATTCGACTTCCACGACGACAGCGACCGATTTGGCGCAAAAACATGGGAGCTGTCAGAGGGAGAGCTTGAAAGAATAACCTTGAATTTACTCTTGAAAAAGGCGCACCTGCGTCCGTCGGAGGTGGATTTGCTGTTTGCAGGCGACCTGCAAAATCAATGTGTCGCCTCCTCGCAGGGACTATGCTCCTTCGGTATTCCCTATGTAGGTCTTTACGGAGCGTGCTCCACCTGTGGCGAGGGGCTTTGCACAGGCGCTGTGTTTCTCAATTCCTCAAGCTCGCTTGGGCGTGTCGCCGTAGTGACCTCATCTCACAACTGTGCGGCGGAAAGACAGTTTCGCACACCTATAGAATACGGAGGTCAGCGCACACCTACAGCGCAATGGACGGCGACGGCGTCAGGAGCGTTTATACTTGAGCGCAGGCAAAAGGGAGGGTGCACATCGGATGATGGCTATACTGTATGCATAGACGAGGTAATGCCTGCAAAAATAGTAGACGCAGGTGTTACCGATGCCGCAAATATGGGTGCGGCGATGGCGCCTGCCGCTGCAGAGAGCATACAGGCGTATCTTGAATTGTCCTCTCGCACTCCCGACGACTTTGACGCCATAGTAACGGGCGACCTCGGTCGCGAGGGCTCGGATATACTGTGCGAGCTTCTCTTGTCGGTGAATATTGATATACGAAAAAAGCATATCGACTGTGGTATGCTGTTATACGATAGTGAAAGACAGGACGCACACTGTGGTGCAAGCGGGTGTGGGTGCTCTGCCTCCGTAATGGCGTCGCACTTTATTCCGTCTATGAGGGAGGGAAAATACAAAAGGCTTCTCTTCTTGGCTACAGGAGCGCTTATGAGTCCGTCAAGCATACAGCAGGGTGGCTCTATCGCAGGAATTGCGCCTGTAGTATCGCTCGTAGCCAAATAAGGCGAAAAGAAACGAAAGTCATCACAAAGCAAAAAGACACTAAAATGGCATCGCAAAGCAAAAAGACACTAAAATGGCATCACAAAGCAAAAACAAAAGTAATCATAAAAAGAGGGTAATGATATGGATTTTCCGGCATTAGTAAAGGCGTTTTGCGTAGGGGGAGGGTTTTGCGTGATAGCGCAATTGCTCATCGACCTGACGAGGCTTACCCCTGCACGAATACTCGTGATATATGTAACGGCAGGCGTTTTTCTCGGCGCTGTAGGAATTTACGAGCCTCTACGTGAGTTTGCAGGCTGTGGAGCGTCGGTGCCTCTCGTCGGCTTTGGCGGTGTGGTAGCACGCGGCGTGCGTGAGGCAGTAAACGAGAGCGGTCTTATCGGCGCTCTGACAGGTCCACTCTCTGCCGCCGCAGGAGGAACGACCGCCGCCATATGCTTCGGCTACCTGTCAGCTATACTGTTTTCGGGCAAGCCAAAAACCATGTCAAGGAGCAAAAAATCTCGAATTAAGTAAACTATACTTTGCATTTTGAAGAATTTCGCCAAGGGGTTGGCAAGCCGTCTCAATGTCAAAAATGCAAAGTATAGTTTTCATACTCGTCGCTTCGGCAGGTGCTTTTTGCAGCAGCTTTTGCTTGCAATTCCAAAACAAAAAAGGCAGGGGATTTTCGACCTTTCCCTGCCTTTTCGCTATTTACTTTCCATTTGTTTGTCGCTTATTTTTCGTCTTGCTCCTTTATTTTCAGTCGCACATCTCCTGACGAGAGGAGCAAATGCTCTCCGTCATCACGCTTTACCTCAAGCTGAAGCGTGTCGGTGAGTGATGTAACCACGCCGCTCATCTTTTCGTCACCGAGCGTGAACTCTATTTCCCTTCCTATAAGGAACATTCTCTTTCTGTAGCTCTTCATAAACGGCTTTTCCGCAAGTCGCTTGTAGTAGAAGATGAATCTGTCGAGAATTTCGGCGGCAAGACGGCTACGGATATTGCAAAGTGGCTCGTCTGTGAGCCAATACGCCGTATTTCGTATCTCCTCGGGAAAATCCTCTGTGGGACGGAACACATTTACGCCTATGCCGAGCACTGCGTATTCAATGCCTCGTCCGTCGGGATCGAGCGAGCCCTCTGTGAGAATACCGCAGACCTTTTTTCCATTGACGAATATGTCGTTTACCCACTTTATCCCTGTGCGCACACCAAAGACGCTCTCGATAGCCTCTGCGCAAGCGGCGGCTGCGGCGGTGGTGATGTAGAGGGTGTCGGTGGTTTTTCCGTCGGGGCGAAGAATGAGGCTCATATAAAGCCCTGTGTCGGGAGGGGAGAAGAACTTTCTTCCCTTTGTGCCCCTGCCCTCCGTCTGCTCCTCTGCGACGATGGCTGTGTATTGTGTAAGTCCGCGTCTGGCGAAATCTCTTGCTATAGTGTTTGTCGATGTGACTGTCTTGAATGCTCGTACAGTTATTTCATCGGCGTAAAAATGCATGAAGTCCTTTATACTGAATTCCGATATAACGTCTTTTTGGGGCTGAAGCATATATCCTCTCTTTGGGCAAGCGTCAATCTCGTACCCACTCTTCTTAAGTGAGCTTACCGCTTTCCATATGGCTGTCCTGCTGACGCACGTCTGTTCTGCAAGCTCTGTGCCGGAAACATATCTTCCGCAGTCTGCCTCAAGCGCCGCAAGCACCTTTGCCTTTGTGCTTTCTTTTACAAAATTCTCGTTTTCCATATAGTCTTCCCTTTTTGCTAACTTGCACAGCCCGTTTCCCCAAAAAGCATTAAAAAAAGCATTTTATAAAATCATAAAACGCCACAGATGATATATACCGATGAAGACGAAAAAGGATAACGGTGCTATAAATACGAAAAAATTTCTCAACCTTGTAACAGGTTTTGAAAAAACCTCTCGTATATGAATTGATTATAGCACAAAAAAATACAAAAGTAAACATTTTTTTAAGTTTTTCAAACTTTTTTTGAATATAGACGAAAAATAGAGTTACCCTTTGCCGTTTTTTTCTGTTCTCCTTCCCTTTCCTGACAAGTCGCTTTCCCTTCGCCCTTGTGTACATTTTCTCGCTTTTTTGCGAGATTTTATTTGTTTTCGGATAATTTTCATGAGAATTGCTGTTGAAATATCCCGCCTTTTATGTTACAATGATATAATAGCATAAAGTAATATATCGAATATATAACGGAGAAATGCAATGGATAAGCAAATAAAAGCGATAAAGAGCTTTGAAGTAGACCACGACAAGATACTGCCCGGCATCTATATCTCCCGTGTCGACGGAGATATAACCACCTTTGATATGCGCACAAGGCGCCCAAACTGCGGCGAGTATATGGACTCGACAACGCTACACACCTTTGAGCATTTGTTTGCCACCTATGTGAGAAATTCAGAAGTTGGCGAGCGAGTAATATATTTCGGTCCTATGGGCTGTCGCACAGGCTTTTATCTGCTTTTGCGCAATACTAATATTGAGGAAGGTGTGGAGGTCATCAAGAGCACCCTCGACAAGATAATGCTCCACGAGGGCGAGGTATTTGGCGCAAGCCGACGCGAGTGTGGAAACTACCTCGACCTTGACCTTGCAAGCGCAAAAAAGGAATGTGCTCAATATATCGAAAGCCTCAAAAAATACAACAAAACGGACGGACGCTACGATGATTAAAAAGGTGCAAATAGGAATTATAGGCGCAATGAAGCCTGAAACGGATACACTGATAGAGAAAATGACCGACAAGCAACACTTTACGGAGGGTGGCATCACCTTCACTTGTGGTGAGCTTTTCGGCAAGAGCGTGGTCGTCTCCACTTGTGGTGTCGGCAAGGTCTTTGCGGCAATGTGCGCACAGGCTATGATACTCTGCTTCTCCCCTGATGTGATAATCAACACAGGAGTGGCAGGCACGCTCTCCGACAAGATAGGTATAGGTGATACTGTGGTCGCTACGGCGGTGCTCCAGCACGATATGGACACCTCTGCCATCGGTGACCCTGTAGGTCTTATATCAGGCATTAACATAGTGGATATCCCCTGCGCACCTCATCTTGTGACTGCACTTTCTGAATGCGTAGACGCGCTTGAAATCCCACGCCTTTGCGGAAAGGTGGCGTCAGGCGATGTCTTCGTCTGCAGAAGCGAGCAAAAGGACTACATACGCGACTCCTTTGACGCTGTCGCATGCGAGATGGAGGGCGCGGCTATAGGTCAGGTATGCTATGTAAACGGCGTGGACTTCTGTGTGCTCCGTTCCATCTCCGACGGAGGCGACGAGAGCTCGCACATGGACTATCCTGCATTTGTAGAAATGGCGGCGAAAAAATCCATTGCTGTGCTCTGTGAATTTTTAAAGAAATGACAACTTTTATTTACATAAGGTGAGTATATGAGCGAGCAAGTAAATATAGGCATCATATACGAGGACAAGGATATGGTGGTGTGTGAAAAGCCCGTCGGACTTCTCACGCTACGTGCAGAGAGCGACGAGGACTCACTTATAGATATCCTCTGCAAGCAGTTGTCGCAGAGAGGCGAGCGAGCAACGCTTTTCCCCATACACCGACTTGACAGGCTTACAGGTGGCTTGGTCGTATTTGCAAGGACGAAGAAATGCGCAGAGGAGCTTTGTCGCATTTTTTCCGAACATAAAAACGAAAAGCAGTACCTCTGTATCGTGCACGGCGCACCCGAAAAGGAATACGAGGAATGCATCGACCTGCTCTTTGCCGACAAGCGTGCAAACAAGTCTTACATCACCGACAAAAAGCGTGCAGGCGTCAAGGAGGCATCGCTTTGCTATGAAAAAATAAGTGAGGGTGAGCACAGACAGAAGTCTGTATCACTTTTGCGCGTGACGCTCAACACGGGGCGCATGCACCAGATACGCGCCCAGCTCTCGCACAGAGGCATGCCACTTTTGGGAGACGGAAAATACGGAAGCCGTGAAAACTCCTGTCCTCCTGCGCTTTTCGCCTACCGACTGAAATTTTTCTATCAGGGTGAAAAATGCTTTACTCTCACACCGAAAAACGAATTTCCGTGGAGCTTGTTCTACGATGATATTTCTCGCATCTGCAATGAGTGTGGCGAGGAAAACAAATAAAGACCAAAGGGAAACAAAAAATGAAAGTAATTGTCTGTCTTGACGACAACGGAGGAATGACGTTCGGTGGCAGGCGTCAAAGTCGCGACAAAGCCCTGCTTGCCGATGTTGCAAACGATATAAGCGCATCGGGTATGCCACTTCTTGCCACACCGTTTTCGCAAAGGCTCTTGGAGGAGGTCGGCATTTTTCACGAGATATGCGACGATCCATTTACCTGCGCAAAAGAAGGTCAGCTGTGCTTTATAGAAAACCTCCCCATCTGCGAGCATATAGACAAAATAAGCGAGCTCACCGTCTATCGCTGGAACAGAAAATACCCGAGCGACAGAAAAATCGACTTCGATATAGTCGCACATTTCGAGCTTGTCAAATCGCTCGACTTTACAGGAAATGCGCACGAGAAAATAACCAAGCACATATATAAAAAACGCTAACTTTAGTTTACACATTCATTTCAACGAAAGGACTGTCCTATGAAAAAACTGTTATCCATTTTTCTGCTCCTCTGCATCGTTTGTCCTCTTTTTACAGCCTGCTCTGTAGATAATATAGGCAATGTCATAAACGATGCCTACGATATAGTAGACGAAATTATTGACTATGCAAACGAAAGTGCGGGCAAAACGGACAAAGCTCCGCAAAACGCCGTATCAGTCGAGGACGTAGGCGAGTTTGCGGGCGAGCCGTATGTTACTGTAAACGGAAATCAGCCGAGCTTCTCTGCTACCGACCTTACCACCGAGGCGTACGAGTTTTATTCCGAGCTTGACCTGCTCGGCAGGTGTGGCTATGTAATGGCGTGCATAGGCGTCGAGCTTATGCCGACAGAGGAGAGAGGTAGCATAGGTCAGGTCAAGCCGTCGGGCTGGCAGACAGTCAAGTATGACATAGTGGACGGAAAATACCTCTACAATCGCTGTCACCTTATCGGATTTCAGCTTACAGGCGAAAATGCGAACACAAGAAACCTTATCACAGGCACTCGCTACATGAATGTGGACGGAATGCTCCCCTTTGAAAACATGGTAGCTGACTATATAAAGGACACAGAAAACCATGTTTTGTACAGAGTTACGCCGATATTCCATGGTCTTGAGCTTGTCGCACGAGGCGTACAGATAGAGGCGTATTCGGTAGAGGACAACGGCGAGGGCATATGCTTCAATGTGTATGTGTACAACAATCAGCCCGGAATTGTCATCAACTATGCAACAGGCTCAAGCCGACTTGCGACCGATGACGAGAGCGAGGAGCCGTCAACACCGACAACCACTCAAGCGACTACAACGGAAGTAACCGTTGAAGAAACGGAAGAGCCGTCAGTATACGGCACGTATATACTCAACACAAATTCAAAGAAATTCCACCTTGCCGACTGCTCGTCGGTAAAGGCGATGAGCGAGACAAACAAGCGCACCTTTGAGGGTGAGCGCTCCTCCCTCATTGCAGACGGATACACAGCCTGTGGCGTGTGCAAGCCGTAAGACGCCCGACAATTTCACAACGGCGGATAAACAAATTTTCAACTAAATTTTCAACTAAACAATTTTTCAACAAAGTATAAAACAACGAGGTAAAAATGATAAACGTAACCGATCTTTCCTTTCAGTTTGGCAGTCAGGTGCTCTTCAAGGATGTCAATCTGAAATTCACACAGGGCAACTGCTACGGCGTTATAGGAGCAAACGGAGCAGGTAAATCCACATTCCTCAAGCTTCTTTGCAAGGAGCTTGAGCCTACGAGAGGCGAAATCAGCATTCCCCCCGACGTAAGAATGTCGGTCTTGCGACAGGACCACTTTGCATTTGACGAATACACAGTCCTCGACACCGTTATTTTCGGAAATCGCAAGCTCTATGACATAATGAAGGAAAAGGACGCCCTCTATGCAAAGGAGGACTTCTCGGAACAGGACGGAATCCGTGCCTGCGAGCTTGAAGGCGAGTTTGCCGAAATGAACGGCTGGGAATCAGAGTCCGAGGTGTCAAAGCTAATTCAGGGCTTGGGACTTCCCGTAGATATTCTCTACTCGCAGATGTCGTCACTCGGCGAGGGTGAAAAGGTCAAGGTCCTGCTTGCGCAGGCACTTTTCGGAAACCCCGATATTATACTCCTCGACGAGCCTACAAACGGTCTCGACCTTGCGGCTGTCGAGTGGCTTGAGGACTTTTTGTCCGACTATTTCGGTACTGTGCTGGTCGTTTCTCACGACCGCCACTTCCTCAACGATGTGTGCACCAACATCGTGGATATTGACTACAACGGCATAAAGATGTATGTCGGTAACTACGAATTCTGGTACGAGTCCAGCCAGCTCATACAGAGAATGATAAAGCAACAGAATAAGAAGAACGAGGAAAAAATAAAGGAATTGCAGGAATTTATTTCCCGCTTCTCTGCAAACAAGTCGAAGTCGAGACAGGCGACCTCTCGACGAAAGCTCCTCTCCAAGCTCACAGTAGAGGAATTGCCCGCATCCTCACGCCGTTATCCCTATATCGGCTTTGAGATGGACCGTGAGGCAGGCAAGGATATTCTCATGGTTGACGGACTTACCAAGTATGCAGATGACGGCACGCCTCTTTTCAAAAACCTCAGCTTTTATGTTAATCGTGGCGACAAGATAGCGTTTATAGGCGACGAGCTTGCCGTAACTGCGCTATTCAAGATACTTATGGAGGAGGACACGCCCGACGAGGGTAGCTTCAAGTGGGGAGTCAGCATAACCACCTCCTACTTCCCACACGACAACTCCGAATACTTCAACGGCTGTAACGATAGCATAATCGACTGGATGCGCCGTTATTCCAAGGACCAGACGGAAACCTACCTGCGAGGATTTCTCGGCAGAATGCTGTTCTCAAACGAGAGCGCATTCAAGCCTGTATGTGTGCTCTCAGGTGGTGAAAAGGTGAGATGTATGTTCTCACGCATGATGATGTTCGGCTCAAATGCGCTTATCCTCGACCAGCCGACAAACCACCTCGACCTCGAATCCATAACCGCCGTCAACAACGGTCTTTCCGACTTCCGTGGAAATATCCTGTTCTCCTCTCACGACTACGAGCTTGTAAATACTGTAGCAAATCGTATAATCGAGCTCACCCCCGACAAGATAACGGACCGCACAGGAAACTACGAGGAGTTCATCGAATACAAAAAATCTCTCGAATCGAAGTAAGAGCTTTGCCCCTACGGAAAATCCGCAAGGATAAAACGAAAAAGGATAGAGAACGAAAAAACCTCTATCCTTTTTGTTTGTTTAATTGTGGGTGTTTGGCTGTTCCTCACTACATTCCCTTATGTGCGTCTGAATGCCGTTCGGTATTCTGACGGAGTGACCGAGGCGTGCTTTTTGAATATACGCGAGAAGTAGGAGGTGTCGTTTATACCTATCTCGTGCGCTATCTTCTCTATCGCCATATCCGTCTCTGCGAGCATACCCATCGCCTTGTACATCTTCATTCTGTTGAGATATGCGATAGGCGAGAGCCCGAAGCAAGCGCCAAAGCGTCGTACGAAATAGGTCGGCTGCATATACACGAGCGCCGAGAGATCCTCTACCCTTATCTCGCGCTGAATGTTGTTCGCCATATATTCAAGCACAGGCTTGAATATGTGTGCCTGTCCCGACGACTGCTTTCGTCTTTTTTCAGCGTATATCCTGATGATGTTGATTATGTTAGCACACCAGCCGATGTCGTATATAGGGTCACGAATGAGGTCGCGTCGAGCTGCGCTCTCAAAGAGTGCGCTCATCTGCTCAATGTCGTCGACCGACACAACATAGTCACCGTCAGTAAGACCGAGAAGCTCCATAAGCTCCCTGCCCTCTGCATGAGCGACAAACGCCATCTCGTACATTGAAAAACGCTCGGAGGCGTGGGTGTAGGCGCGTATTTTACCCTTTGGAAGATACGCTATCTGCCCGGGTCTGACGATATAGCTCTGCGAATCTATTCGCAAAAAGCACTCGCCCTCAAGCACGAAGAAGAACAAATCGTTCTTTCCCACATGACCGAGAATATCGCCCTTCCACACGAAAGGCGGAATGTGCAAATAAAGGCTGGCAGGCTTGACGGTAAGCTCGCCAAGTCCGTACATCTCGTTAAACATATCTCTCTCCCTGTCAAAAAAGTCCTAATCTTTATAAAAAAGTCCTGCAAAACTAAAATAAACAAGATTTTAAGCCACTTTGGATTTTTCAAATTGTGCAATATTGTATTAAAAAACACAAAAATATCTCTTTACTTTTAAAGTTTAACACAATACAATTACTTTGTCAAGTATAATGGAATATAAATACTTATTTTTCTGACAAAAAAAGGAGTTTTACCATGGCAAACAAGATCAAAAGATATGTTCAGGTAGGATGTGGCTCTCGAGGAACAGGCTCTTACTCTATCCCTCTCGTAAAGGAGTTTGAGGAGTACGGCGAGCTCTGCGGTGTTTACGACATCAACTACAAGAGAGCAGAGCGTGTTTCCCGCGTTACAGGCAAGGATATCCCCGTTTTCGACGACTTCGACAAGATGCTCGAGGAAGTTAAGCCCGACGCGGTTATCATCACCACAAAGGACTGCGACCACGACTACTACGCTATAAAGGCTATGAGAGCTGGCGTTGACGTTATCTCTGAAAAGCCTCTTACCACAACCTTTGAAAAGGCAAACGAGCTCAGAAAGGTAAAGGACGAGACAGGTCGTGACCTCACAGTTACATTCAACTGCCGTTTCTTCCCCTTCTATGTTCGCGTTAAGGAGATTCTCGACTCCGGTATTTTGGGTGACATTCTCTCCGTTCACCTCGAGTGGCTTCTCGACACAAACCACGGCGCTGACTACTTCCGTCGTTGGCACAGAGAGAGAAAGAACTCCGGTACACTTCTCGTACATAAGTCTACTCACCACTTCGACCTTGTAAACTGGTGGCTCGGACAGGACCCCTTGCATGTAAATGCATTCGGTACTCGTAGCTTCTATGGTCCTACAAGAGAAAACAGAGGCGAAAGATGTCTCACCTGCCCTCACAAGAAGACATGTGAGTTCTATCTCGATATCACAAGCCCCTCATACAAGGATCTCTACTATGACTGCGAGGACGTAGACGGCTACTACCGCGACAAGTGTGTATTCTCTGAAGAAATCGACATTGAGGATACAGTCAGCGTAAACGTACAGTACTCCGGTGGTACAGTACTCAGCTACTCTCTCATCGCTCACTCTCCCTTGGAGGGCGTTAACATCACCTTCAATGGTACAAACGGCAGACTTGAGATCAAGAAGCCTCTCCGTGGCACAACATGGATAGACACAGCGAAGGATCAGGTATTCCGTATCTACAACCACGAGGGCGAGGAGATCGACTACAAGATTCCCGAGAAGAAGGGTGGCCACGGCGGCTCCGACGGACGTCTGCTTGACAGACTCTTCGGCAAGGTTACAGGTCCCGACCCGCTCAACCAGTGCGCTGGTCTTCGCGAGGGCTTGCTCTCTATCGGTATCGGTATGGCTGCTACAGTATCCATGGAAGAAGGCAGACAGGTTTCCCTGTCCGAATTCTACGGCGATATCGACAAGCTTTAATAAAACAAACGGAGCATATGCGCTTGCAAGGACTGTCTTATGGCAGTCCTTGTTTTTTGCAGGATTTTTCGCATTTCACCCTTTATGCAAAAGAATAACCGACCAAACGAAAAAACACCTCCACAGAGAGCAAAAAAACAAAGATTTTTGTGATAAAAGACAAAAAAACACTTGACATTATTTCTTTTGCCATTATATAATAAAAATGGTATAATTCCAAATCAACACTATGCATAAATGCAGGAGGTTCTAATCATGAGTAAGAAGAGATTTGCCCAGGTCGGTCTCGGCGGTAGAGCAAGAATGTTCTACGGTGCTGTTGCAGACACTTACAAGGAAACATCTGAGCTTGTAGGCTTCTGTGATATCAACCGCACAAGAATGGAATTTGCAAACAGCATCATCAAGGAAAAATTCGGTTACAAAGAAGTTCCTATGTACGGAGCAGACGAGTTTGAGAAGATGATTCTCGAGACAAAGCCTGACACCGTTATCGTTACTTCAATTGACCGTACTCACCACAGATACATAATCAAGGCTATGGAAATGGGCTGTGACGTTATTTCCGAGAAGCCCATGACTATCGACGCTAACAAGTGTCAGGAAATCATGGACTGCATCGAGCGCACAGGCAAGAGCCTTCGCGTAACATTCAACTATCGTTATGCGCCTCACAACACAAAGCTTCGTGAGGTTATCATGAACGACGCTATCGGTAAGGTAACTCAGATCCACTTCGAGTGGATGCTCAACACCAGCCATGGCGCTGACTACTTCCGCCGTTGGCACAGAGATAAGAGAAACTCCGGTGGCCTTCTCGTTCACAAGTCCACTCACCACTTCGACCTTGTAAACTTCTGGCTCGGCTCTTATCCTACCAGAGTATTTGCTTTGGGCGACCTCAAGTTCTATGGTCGTGAAAATGCAGAGGAGCGCGGTGTTACGAAGTTCTACTCCCGCGTACACGGACAGGAGAATGCAAAGGGCGACCCGTTTGCACTCGTAATGGAGGGTAACTCATATCTTGAGAGCCTCTACCTCAATGCAGAGAAGGAAGACGGATACCTCCGTGACCAGTCTGTTTTCGGAGACAACATCTCCATTGAAGATACAATGAACGTTCTCGTTCAGTACAAGAGTGGCGCACAGCTCTCTTACTCACTCAACGCTTACTCTCCTTGGGAGGGCTTCCGTGTCTGCATGACAGGTACAAAGGGACGCGTAGAGCTTGAGGTTGTCGAGGCTGTATACGTTAACGCAGGTGGCGCATCCTCCAACGAGGGCGTTGTCAAGGGCAAGAAGCTCACAGTATATCCTATGTTCGGCGAGCCTTATGAGGTTGCTATTGAAGAGGGTAAGGGTGGCCACGGTGGTGGAGACACAGTCCTCCTCAACGACATCTTCGGTGTTCCCGAGTACGATCCCTTTAACAGAGCCGCTTCCCATGTTGACGGTGCGATGAGTATCCTTACAGGTATCGCTGCAAACAAGTCTATCGCTTCAGGCCTGCCTGTAGACGTAAAGACACTTGTAGACATCCCCGGCTTCAAGATGTAATTTGACTTTTCAGTCCGCACGAAATTTCTCGTGCGGACTGATTTTTATTTACTTTTCCGCTTTTTTGGTGTATAATATAGGCATAACAGGACAAGCGAAGCTTTTAAACAGGCTTGTCAGTCTGGCATATTACAATTCTACATAAAACCACAAGGAGACATTCTATGGAGGTCAAGGATTACGAGGTAATAAAAATAGAGGGCGAGTACGCCACATTGCGAGACGGTGATGGCGAGGAGCTTTTCATTGCGCTTGCGCTTTTGCCACTCGGAGTGGATATAGGTAGCCGTTTGCGCTACGATTTTCCCGACTTTGAGCTTCTTCCCTGACGAAAAATGTCAAAAAAACACGCAAATACGCCTTTTTGGTGGCAAAATATGCGTAAAAATTTGAATTTTTTTGAATTTTTCAATATTTTTTCTCAAAACCCCTATACAAAGCACTAAAAAAATGCTAAAATAATAATTGATTTTTTAGAACATAAAGGAGTTTACCATGAAAAAGATTTACGAAGGAAAAACAAAAGACGTTTACTCCCTTGATAACGGCAATGTAATGCTCAAGTTCAAGGACGACTGCACAGGCAAGGACGGAGTTTTTGACCCAGGTGAAAACACTGTAGGTCTCACCATCGAGGGTATAGGAAAGGCCAACCTTCAGACGTCTATCCACTATTTCGAGCTCCTTAAGAAAGCCGGAATCAAGACACACTACGTGAGCGCAAACGTCGAGGAAGCAACCATGGAGGTTCTTCCCGGAAAGGTGTTCGGTCACGGTCTTGAGGTTATCTGCCGACTTGTTGCTACAGGTAGCTTCATTCGCAGATACGGCGAATATATCGCAGACGGCACACCCCTTGCAGGTGGCTATGTAGAGTGCACCTTCAAGAATGACGCAAAGGGCGACCCGCTTGTAACAAGCGAAGGCTTGGCAGCTCTCGGCGTTATGTCCGAGGAGATGTTTGCAAGCATGAAGGAGCAGACACTCAAGATTACACAGATCGTAGCAGACGATCTCAAGTCCATCGGTCTCGACCTCTGGGACATCAAGTTCGAGTTTGGCTACAACAACGACGAGGTTATCCTCATCGACGAGATAGCTTCAGGTAATATGCGTGTTTACAAGGGCGACAAGATCGTTGACCCCGTAGAGCTTACCAAGCTTATTCTCAACAGATAAGACGGCGTAGACAAGACGGCGTATTCGGGCATAAGCACAAGCAAAAAAGAAATAATTACCAGTGAATGTTTCCACACGGATTTTTTCTGTGTGGAAACTCTTTTTATAAGGCACCAAGTCCTTTCCAGTCTTGACAAACACGTCGAAAAGGGTGTATAATACTTACAACAAAACACTATAAGCTACGGCATCAGCCGTTGCAAAAGCAAACATTTGTTTACAGAAAGGTGTGCACATTATGAAGCTGACGGAAATTTTAAAGCGTGACGGACTATCTTTGTCATTTGAGGTTTTTCCTCCAAAGACGGACTCCGCCTTTGATAGCGTGAGCGAGGCGACACAGGAAATAGCAAAGCTGAAGCCGTCATTTATGAGCGTAACATACGGAGCAGGCGGAGGAACGAGCCGTTATACTCTCGACATTGCCAAGACGATAAAGCAGCAATACGGCGTGCCCACTATCGCACACCTGACCTGTGTGTCCTCTACTCGTGAGACTGTAGCCGAGAAAATTCGCGAGCTGAAGGAAGCGGGCATAGAAAACATTATGGCGCTCCGAGGCGACCTCACGCCGGAGCTTGCCTCCTCTGACCGCACGAAATGGGCGTACTGCCACGCCATAGACCTTATCCACGACATCAAATCGAGCGGAGAGGACTTCTGCATAGGTGGTGCGTGCTATCCTGAAATACACCCCGAAAGCGAAAATCAGAGAGAGGATATTCTGCACCTCAAGGAAAAGGTAGATGCGGGATGCGACTTTCTCACCACACAGATGTTTTTTGACAACAACCTGCTCTACAGCTTTCTATACAAGATACGCGAATCAGGGATAACAGTACCCGTTATCCCCGGTGTCATGCCTATCACAAACGGCAACCAGATAGAGCGTGCGATAAAGCTTTCAGGCTCGTTTATGCCCCAGCGCTTCAAGGCGCTCGTAGACAGATTTGGGACAAGCCCCAACGCTATGAAACAGGCAGGAATAGCCTATGCCACCGACCAGATAATCGACCTTTTTGCAAACGGCATCAAAAATGTGCACGTCTACTCAATGAACAAGCCTGATGTTGCAAGAGCCATACAGGCAAATCTGTCGGACATTCTCTCGTAAGCATGACGTACATAAGAAAATACACGCCCCCACCTCCCGACATAAAAGAGGTGTTGCGCTATGCGGGGGTAAAGAAAAACGACTGCGCAGACGAGCTTGTCCCCCTCGTCGAGCAATGCATAAGCGAAGCAGAAGGCGCATTTTCCTACAAGGTGTGCTACGCTGAATTTCATATAAAGCATTGCAAAGACGGCTTGGATTTAGGCTTTGCAAAAGAAAGCTCACACTCTCTGCAAAAAAACCTTGAAGGCTGTGAGAGCGTGATAGTATTTGTCGCAAGCGTCGGCTTTGAAATAGACAGAATGATAGCGAAGCATTCGTCACTCTCCCCTGCTCGTGCGCTGATTTTTCAGTCGCTTGGGGCAGAGCGGGCAGAGGCTCTTTGTGACTGCTTTTGCGATGATATGAAAAAAGAAAAGGCAGAATATGGCTACACCCTCTGCCCTCGCTTCAGCGCAGGCTACGGAGACCTGCCCCTATCATTTCAGCGTGAGATATTCACCGCACTCGATGCACACAAGCACATCGGCGTCGCTCTTGGCGAAAACCTGCTTATGTCACCCTCAAAGTCGGTAAGCGCAATTATAGGCGTAAAAAAGCTCACACAAGCAAAGTAAAACAACACAAAAAGTAAACTTTAATTTACAAAAAGACAGGATATACTAATGAAAATCACTGATTTTTTGAAGGACAATATACTATTCCTTGACGGAGGCATGGGCACTATCCTGCACTCTCAGGGGCTGATGCCCGGCGAGCTTCCTGAAAGATGGTGCATCTCTCACCCTGAGGTGATAAAAAGCGTGCATCGTGCCTATTTTGACGCGGGTAGCAATGTGGTAAACACCAACACCTTTGGCGCAAGCACCTTGAAATTCTCACCCGATGAGCTTGAAGAAATAGTGCGCGAGGCGATAAAATGCGCACGTGAGGCGTCTCGTGAGAGCAAGGGCGAGCAGGAGAAATTTGTCGCACTTGACATAGGTCCGCTTGGCAGAATGCTCAAGCCATACGGCGACCTTGACTTTGAGGACGCAGTGAAAATCTTTTCCGACACCATATCGCTCGGTGACAGATACGGCGCTGACCTTGTATTTATCGAGACGATGAATGATAGCTACGAGACGAAAGCGGCGCTCCTCGCCGCAAAGGAGACCACCTCCCTGCCTGTGTTTGTGTCAAATGCCTACGGCGATGACGGAAAGCTGATGACGGGGGCGAGCCCTCTGTCAATGGTGGCTATGCTCGAGGGCATGGGCGCAGACGCAATAGGCGTAAACTGCTCGCTCGGTCCACGCGCACTTTCCTCCGTTGTGCACGAGTATCTGAAAAACTCCTCCCTCCCCGTCATATTGAAGCCAAATGCAGGGCTTCCTCGTGTCGAGGGTGGCAAAACGGTGTATGACGTCAGCGCAAGAGATTTTGCATGCGAGGTGCGCACTCTCGTTGAGGCGGGTGTGAGAATTGCAGGCGGGTGCTGTGGCACTACCCCCGAATATATTTCTGCACTTACGAGCGAATGCAAGGCGCTTTCCCCTGTCACAATAGAGAAAAAATCCACGACAGTAGTTTCGTCATACACACACGCAGTCACGCTTGGCGAGCGCCCTGTGCTTATCGGCGAGCGCATAAACCCGACAGGAAAGAAAAAGCTCCGTGCGGCTCTCATTGACGGGGATATGGACTATGTTTTGAAGCAGGGACTTGAGCAAGAGCAAAACGGCGCACATATCCTTGACGTCAACGTAGGTCTGCCCGAGCTTGACGAGGATGCTGTGCTTATGCGCACTGTATGCGAGCTTCAGGCTATAATTGACCTGCCCCTGCAAATAGATACGGCAAGTCCTAGCGCTATGGAAAAGGCGCTCCGCCGCTACAACGGAAAGGCTATGATAAACTCCGTCAACGGCAAAAAGGAAAGCATGGACAAAATTTTCCCGCTTGTCAAAAAATACGGAGGCGTGGTCGTCGCACTCACGCTTGACGAAAACGGAATACCCGAAACGGCAGACGAGCGATTTGCTATAGCAGAGCGAATTCTTGCCGAGGCTAAAAAATACGGAATTGACAAAAAGGATATAATATTCGACACGCTCGCAATGACTGTGAGCGCTGACAAAAGCGCTGCCCTCGAAACCCTGCGTGCGCTTTCGCTTATCCGCGAGAGGCTCGGCTGTCACACCTCACTCGGTGTGTCAAACGTGTCTTTCGGTCTGCCTGCGCGCGATGCCATAAACGGCACATTCTTTGCGCTCGCACTTAACTGTGGCTTGAGTGCCGCTATAATGAACCCGTCCTCGCACGAGATGATGAAAACCTACTATTCCTATTGCGCTCTGACAGGACAAGACGAAAATTTTGAAGAATACATTTCCCACTCTGACGAATTTTTGTCGCAAAAGACAACTCCCGTCGATCAAAAGCAGAGCGCACAAGACGAGTGCGACAGCGCAAGCTCACGCCTCAAATATGCGATAATAAAGGGCTTAAAGGAAAACGCCGCCACTCTTACCGAGGAGCTGCTAAAAGAAGCAGAGCCGATGGATATAGTGCAAAGCGAAGTCATTCCTGCCCTGAACACAGTAGGCGAGGGCTTTGAAAACAAGACTGTGTATCTGCCACAGCTCCTTATGAGCGCAGAAGCGGCAAAATGCGCCTTTGAGGTCATAAAATCTGCTATGCCAAAGGGCAGTTCAAATACAAACGGAGTATTCATACTTGCGACAGTAAAGGGCGATATCCACGATATAGGAAAGAATATTGTACGGCTTTTGCTCGAAAACTACGGCTTTGACGTGCGAGACCTCGGTCGTGATGTGCCTGCAGAGGATATAGTCAAGGCTACTGTAGAGCTACATGCGTCAGTCGTGGGCTTGAGCGCACTTATGACAACCACGGTACCTGCAATGCAGGAAACCATATCACTCCTGCGCGAGCGCGCACCTTGGTGCAAGGTGGTAGTGGGAGGCGCTGTGCTCACACAGGAATATGCAGACACGATCGGCGCCGACTTCTACGCCCGCGATGCGATGGAGGGCGTGCGCTATGCGCAGTCTGTGTGCAAACAAGGCGAGCTCTGAAGCAAAAGCAAGCCAATCCAAGCTGAATTTCAACAACCAAAATCAAAAAAGCACTTATGACAAACGGCTTTTCGCCATCATAAGTGCTTTTATTTTTGACTATATAAGTTTACAAAACATCATTTGACCTGTTTTTTGGATATTATGTCGGCTACAGCCTTGCCCACATACTCCTCTATGCTCTCGCCAAGTGAGATAAGCTCCCTTATTCGAGTAGACGAAAGCGCAGAAAGCCTCGGGTCTGCGGGGAGTATGAGCGTGTCCACTCCGCTTTTCTCACGGTTGAACTCTGCCATTTTTTCCTCGTACTTAAAGTCCTCGTCACTTCTTGCGCCCTTGACTATACAGTCGATAGAGTTTTTTATGACATACTCGTACACCATTCCATTGTCATATCCACACTTTACTCCTGTGAGATGCGAGGTCGCCGCGCGCATCATTTCCACACGCTCCTCGACGGAAAAGGTGTAGCTTTTATCGGGGTTGACAAATGCGATAAAATGCACCTCGTCAAACATCTCACGAGCGCGCTCCACTATATTCACATGACCGAGCGTAACGGGGTCAAAGCTACCCGTAACAAGCGCCCTTTTCATTATTCCTCCTCCTTCAAGACGAGAATGTTTATGCACACTCTGCCATAGCTGGCTGACTTCTTCACCTCAAAGCGAGATGCGAGCTCCTCCTTGCCCTCAAAGATGTTCGGGCTTCCGCTCTCGCAAACGAATATACATCTCGGTCTCGCTATCTCTGCTCGGAGAATTCTGTCAAGCGCATCTCCCACACAGTTGTCAGCATAGGGAGGGTCAATGAAAATGAGGTCGTAGCTATCCTTGCCCGACGCCTTTCTCACATAGTTTCTGTAGTCGCTGACAAGAAAGCGTGACTCGTCGAAGAATTTCGCCTTTTGGGCATTCTTCTTCACTATATCCATCGCCTCACGAGCGCTATCCACAAACATACAGCTCTGCGCACCTCTCGACATCGCCTCCAAGCCCATCTGTCCGCTTCCCGCAAACAAGTCGAGGACACGGCAACCCTCAATGTCAAACTGAATTGCAGAGAAGATAGCCTCCTTTATTTTTTCTGTAGTGGGGCGTGTGTTTTCCCCTTCAAGAGTTTCGAGCCTTACGCCCTTTCTTGTTCCCGTAATAATTCTCATACAAACCTCTGTAAACTTTTATTTACTAAAATGTCTTATTATATTCTCTGCATCTGCTCTTGTTATTCCCGACACCGACGCTATATCGTCGACGCTTGCCGACGACAGGTTCCTGATGCTACCGAAAGCATTGAGCAGTATTTTCGCCTTTTTGTCGCCTATTCCCTTTATCTCGCACAATGATGAGCGACGGAGCGAGCGTCTTTTCGCCCCTGTCGAGTGCTTTACGGCAAAGCGATGCGCCTCCTCCTGTATGCGATAGATAAGCGTGTAGAGCATCTGCTCGTGGGCGATGCCAAACTCGTTATGCTCGTCACAAAGAGTACGAGTCTTGTGGTGCTCGTCCTTTACCATGCCGAAAATAGCTATATCCAAGCCCATATCCTCAAGCACCCCTCTTCCTACGCCGACATGAGTGTGACCTCCGTCAAGCAGAATAAGGTCAGGGCGCTGACCGAGTGAGGAGCTGTCCTCGCCTATATGGGCAAGCCTGCGGGAGAGCACCTCTCTCATAGCTCCGTAATCGTCGACACCCTCTGTGTTTTCTATCTTGAAAACACGATAGTCCGACTTTTTCATTTTCTTGTCGCTATACACCACCATTGATGCGGTGATATGCTCTTTTCCGATGTTGGAAATATCGTATGCCTCTATGCGTTCAGGCAATACCTCAAGGCACAAGGTCTTGGCGAGCAGTAGCAATGCCCTGTCCTCACGCTCGACGTCGTTTTTGTACCTCTCTGCCCTCTCGCGCGCATTTTTCTCTGCCATCTCGCAGAGCCTCTTGCTCTCTCCTCGCTTGGGCATATCCACCGATACCTTTTTGCCACGCCTTGAATGCAACAGCCCACAAAGAGCGGACCTGTCCTCTTCCTCAAGCTCAAAGCCGAGGAGCAGACGGGAGGGGGTGCGGGAGTTGTCCGCATAATACGAGCACAGAAACGCCGACACAGACGGAGAATCCACGCACTCGTCGGAGGAAAAGAGAAAGTCGTTTTTTGACGTGAGCTTTCCCTCTTGTATAGACAAAACCGATATAACTCCGCACACCTCGTCACGATAAAGCGCTATCGCATCGCACTCGCAGTCCTCGTCGGTGACTATCTTCTGCTTTACGCTGAGCTTACGGAGGGCAAAAATACTGTCTCGGCATCTCGCCGCCTCCTCAAAAAGCTCACTCTCGGCGTAGCTGTGCATGTTTTTTTCAAGCTCGGCTATCGCCTCTGATGTGTTTCCCGACAAGACCCTTTTCGCACCCCTTATCAGCTCGGCGTGCTCCTCTTTTGTCACTCTGCCGTCGCAGGGGGTACAGCATCTGCCCATCTGGCTATAGAGGCAGGGGCGCTCCTTTCCTATGTCACGAGGAAACACTCTCTTGCATACGGGCAGGCGGAAAATTCGCCTTACCGCATCGACAGCGGAATACGCCTCTGAAATGCCTGTATACGGACCGTAGAAATCTCCCTCACCCTTGCGCTCACGCGTTACGATTATTCTCGGAAATTCCTCGTCTGACACCTTTATATAGGGATAGGACTTTGAGTCCTTCAGCTTTATGTTGTACTTTGGGGAGTGCTTTTTGATAAGCACATTTTCAAGGGACAGCGCCTCTATCTCGCTGTCGCACAGGATATAGTCGAAGTCCTCCACGCAAGACACCATTTTTTCGGTCTTGTAGGAGTGGGAGGCGCCGATAAAATAACTGGATACACGATTTCGGAGCGCCTTTGACTTACCGACATATATTACGCCTCCGTCCTTGCCGCGCATGAGGTAGACACCTGGGCACAAAGGAAGCGTCGCCGCCTTTTCACGCAGTCTTATTATCTTGTCTGTCGCCATAGTGTCCTCCCTTTTTTATAAAGTATAGGGCTGTCGCCAAATGATGCGACAGCCCTACCGTATTAGGAGCGCTGGGCTCCGTATCCAAGCTTAATCGTGCAGCTCAGTTTCTATAAAGCTTGCAAGCGCCTTTATAGCATCCTTCTCGTCCTCACCGTCAGCCATAAGGGTAACGGTCATTCCACCGACAACACCGAGTGAGAGAACGCCGAGCAAGCTCTTTGCGTTTACGCGTCTGTCATCCTTTTCTACCCATATAGATGAGCGGTAACTGTTAGCCTTCTGAATGAAGAATGTCGCAGGTCTTGCGTGAAGTCCTATAGTATTCTTTAAAGTTACATTTTGAGTAATCATGGCTTTTACCTCTCATTTTTTACTTACAAGAACAGTATAACAAAATATTTTGCCAAAAGCAATAGGAATTTTTTATTTTTGCTGATTTTTTAAAAAATTCTTCAAAATATTTAATAATACTCCTGCATTAAAAAATCTCTATATTTGTGACATATATTTCAAAGCTCTGACAGCTCGACTTGACAGTCATCGTCATATTTGGCGCAATATAGGACACTCCTGAAAGAAAAAATCCTCCCTGTGTGCGCGCGCCGTGGCTTATCGCCACTGCCTCAACATCGTATAGTGTCCTTGACTTTACTGATTTTACTGTGCCGTCGGGGGCGACCACGCGCACATCTGACGGCCTCACGCTCACAGTATCCGCCATCACCTCGCCAAGCTCTATTCCCTCGCTCGTGTATAGCACAGGGTCAGAAAGCAGAGCATACGCTCCCTCAAGGGAAACGCCTCGTAGCTCGAAAACTATATCAGCCGACACAGCGTGCGAGCTCTCGCTATGCCTCTCACTTGCGCTATATCTCGCAAAAAGCCCTACGACGAAAAACAAAATCGATAAAATAATCACATAGTCGAGGTAGCTCAGTCTTTTTTTCGTGCGCTTACGACCTGACATTTTTCTCTCCTATCCCGACACAAACGCCAACACCACAAAAGTCGGGCAGGCGCAGGGGCATACTCTTTCCCACATATATACGATATGAGCCGATATGGACGAGTGCGCCGTCTCTGTCGCCTGACGATGAGACAGTTATATACACATCACTGTAGCCCTCAAGCTCGGAGAGCACCATCTCGTTTTTCTCGCTACTGTAATTTTCCGTCATTGCGGTGTGTAGCTCCACCCTCCCTACAGTGCCTATATTGTACTTGCCGACGGGGTCGGTCACGCTATCCCCCTCACGCACATGGAGAGCCACATCGTCACGAACAGCGCTTATCCTCACAGTATAAAAAATCGGCGCGCTCTCACCGTAGCAAAATGTCGTACCAAGCAGTGAGAAAAACGCGCCGAAAAGAATAAAAAGCGAAATTTTACGAAAAGCCCTGCATTTGCGACACTCCTTATACACGAATGTCATAAATACCTCGCTTTTAGTTTTTTATTTTTAGTATGAAGTTTAATTGTCAACCAAAGTTTACAAAATGTCACATTTGCTTGTGACAAGCCTCCTTTTGAGCTTATGCGCAGGATATCTGTGCAACAATATTGATTAACAAAAGCCTTTTTGTGCCCAAAATCGTCAAGTATCACTTCTTGTAAGGGACATCTACGGATGCAAATGTCGATACTCGCGCCGCCACGAAATCGGTATATCTCTGCTCCTCTGTCGCTATTCTGTAGGTCGCATTGCATATGCCCAAGACGAGCCAGAAAAGGAAGCATATACGATAGTTATACCACACATAGTCGGTCATTCCGTTAACGAGCAAAGCCGTCATAGAGCAGAATGAGGCAAGGCAAACGCCTCGCATACGCGACTGATTTGCCGCAAACTCGATAGAGTAACAGCTACGGTAGGTGTAAACCAGAACAAGCAGGAACAGTATAAGCGCAAATGCGCCAAGCTCAATTCCTATCTGCAAAAACAGGTTGTGAGAGTGGAGCGCACTTTCGGCTCCTATAGATGCATATTCAAGATATGCCTCGGAGAATGCAGCGCTTCCGACGCCGACACCACCAAGCGCATGGTCGAAAAACAGGTGCAAGCTATCTCGCCATACTGTCAGGCGATAGCTTATCGACGAGTCCACGCTATTTCCGAGGAATGAGAATATCGAGCTTATCCTCGACCACACCGACTCAGGCGCAAAGAGGAGCAGGTTTGGTATTCCTGCAAATATAGCGACCACGAGCTTTGGCGAGCGACGGAACAGGAACATGCCGAGCATAAGCAGACCGACACATATTCCTACCCAAGCGCCACGCGACCATGTGAGCACCAGCGCACCGATAAGGCAGAGCAGTGTCAAGGCATTGAAGATGTTCTTGCCACCGAAGCTACCACGCTCAAAGGTGTAAACGAGCGCAAACGGAATTACGAGAATGAGGTATGATGCGAGCACATTGGGATTTTCAAACGAGCTTGTAACTCTGCCTGAAATATACTGGTAGGCGCTGGTGTCGAGCCAGTCAGCGACAACATATCCCGTACCTCCCTGAATTATTCCAAGCACAGCAACGATAAAGCTTGACACCACGAGCGCACGGACAACAGTGTCAACTGTGCGCTTGTTTGTCATAAGGTTTGATACAAGGAAATAGACGGAAATAATGCAGAAGTAAGCGAGAGCGCTCTCGTAGGAGATGCTTCCCGTAGCAAAGGAGAAAATTCCTCCACCGAGGTAGAACATGCCGAACAAGAGAACGAACAGGTCGCTGGGACGGAAGCGGAAGCTTCGCTTTCCAAGCGCCAGCTTGCGAAGATATGAAATATAGCAAATAATTATCGCCGCGCAGAGCACTATAGTGGGGTGCTCAAACACGAACAAGAACGGCAAAAGGAATATGACGAGCGAAAGCCCGAATTCCGGCGTCGAGAGCACGAGAACGAAAAGCCCTGCCGATAACAGTATTACCGAAACTGTGACAGGTGATACCAAAAATCCCAAAAGTCCAAGCACGACACCGAGAATTATTCCAAATCTCGCCTTGGCAGGCTTGACCTTGGTGTCTCCGCTTCTTCTCAAGCCGAAGAAATCGAACAATACTCCGCTGACGATAAAGCTCCTTTCAAAGAATGCCACAAGCGACACTCTCGACAAGAGCAACGGCACCGACAAAGCGATCCACAGAATAGCGCACACGAGCGTGCCCGAATCTGTCGTGTAGGGCACCATAGGCAACTGTGCAGAAACGAAATACGAGAGCAACGAGAAAAGCCCGAATATAATGAGCGCAACTCCTGCCGCCCTTGCATCGCACAGCTTCAAAAAAGTAGTCCACTTTTTCAGCCTTACGGCTATGCGATTTGTGTAGAGGAAGTCGGAGAGGCGATTTGCCATTCTCTCAGCGTCTGTTATCTTTTGTGCGCCCTCTACTGTTTTTGTGGTATATCGCTCGCCTTCGTCAAGGAAAAATCTTCCTATCAAGGTCGCCTTTCTGCGATTGAGCGCACGCTTTTTACGGAGCTCGCTCTTTTTACGGCGCACAGCCATTTTGTCGCGCACGCTCTCGACTCGGCGCTTTTCTCTTTTCGAGTTTACCACCTCTGTCGCACGCACCAAAACCTTTGGCTTCTCGTGAGCTTGTGCAGATGCGCCAATGTCGGCAATACTCCTCGCCGCCTTCTTTTTCTTGGGTGGAGGATTTGTGCCCTTCTCCGAATAATACGGCGAATTCGAGTGCAAGCCCGACGAGTGAGGATGCGCTTGCGGCGCTTTGGGCGCCCCACCCTCTGCCCTTTTCTGCTTTTCAATTTCAGAGAGCAGGGTTTTCGGGAGCTCTACTGTTATGTCGGTTTCTCTGTCATAGTTTGAATAAGCGTGGGGGGAACGAGTGGGCTGCATATGAGCGCTCTGCGAGGGCTTTTTGTATTGTGAGGTCGATGCCTTTGATGAGCTTCGCTTCTGGGTGTCGGCACTCGCGCGATTTTCCTTTAGCTCAGACTTGATGTTAGAATATTTGCTTCTATTCTCGTCAGCCATTTTCACCGCTCTCCTTTCTTCTCTTTCGTTTTTTCACGACGGGCGGGTGCAATTCAAGATACCTCTCTAGCATCTCGGGACGGCGCTCGCCTGTCAGGGCAAGCGACTCTTCAAGTCGCCATTTCTCTATGTTTTCGTGATGCCCCGATATAAGCACATCGGGTATCTTTTTGCCATGAAACTCGTAGGGGCGAGTGTACTGAGGGTATTCGAGCAGTCCTGTCGCAATGCTCTCCCGCTCGTGACATTCGGGGGAGGACAGCACTCCGTCAAGCAGTCTGCCCACACAGTCGACGAGTATGCAGGCGGGCAATTCTCCGCCCGTCAGCACATAGTCGCCTATGGAGATTTCCTCGTCAATTATCTCGTCTATAACTCTCTGGTCTACTCCCTCGTAGTGTCCGCAGAGAATAATGATATTGTCGTATTGCTTAAGCTGTTGCGCCTTTTCTTGTGTCAAGACACTTCCCTTTGGTGACATATATACGGTGTGAACAGACTTGTATTTGTTGCCGTTTTTCTCTCTTACTCCTGCATAGCAATTGTATATAGGGGGCGCAGCCATTACCATTCCCATGCCACCACCATATGGGGTGTCGTCAACATTTCTATGCTTGTTTTCCGAATAGTCGCGGATATTGTGGCACTCGACCTCAAGCAATTCCGACCTCTGCGCTCTGCCTATAATGCTCTCTGCGAGCACGCTATGTACCATTTCGGGAAACAGCGTCATTATATCAAACTTCATCGAAAAATCCCGATATAGGACAGATGAATATCCCTCTGTCTACATCGACCTCCTTGACAAATTCAGGTATTGCGGGATAAAGCACATCTCCTCGCTCCGTCTTTATGGTGTAAAGAGGAGTTTTTCTGCCCATATCCACAGCGCTTATAGTGCCATAGAGCTTTTTTGTGTCGGCATCATAGACGGGCAAATCGATAAGGTCGGCGATAAAATAGTCGCCCTCTGCCAAAGGTATATCCTCACGGTGAGCATACACCACCTGCCCCTTATACAAGCGGGCGCTGTCGACATCATCTATTCCGACAAAGGAAATAAGCACCAGATTTACAGCGACCGACGCCGTCTTTACCTTCAGCTCACGATAAGAGCCGTCCTTTTGCAAGACAAACATGCGCGAAAGAGATGCCGCCACGCGTGGAGTGTCGCACCATGGGTCGAGCTTGAATACGCCTCGCACACCATGTGTGTTTATGAGCTTTCCGATTTCAAGAAATTCCTTTTTCATACTGCATCCTCTCGCAAAATCACATTTATCATAGCTTGACGAGGCGCTACAGCCGTCGCCCTATATAGCTTTCCCATATAACTTTATATAATAATTTTTATCAAACATATTATGCCATACACAGTTATTTTATCACAACATGGGCGTTATGTCAAGTATTCACAAGGCTCGTGTAGAGCGAGGCATAGCTGCGTGCCATTGAGGAAAGCGAAAATTCATCTTCATATCTCTTCCGACACCTCTCGCCAAGCGCCCTTCTCTCACTCTCGTTTTCTATAAGACGGCAGAGAGCGTGTGCAAGTGACGAGGGCTCGCCGACAGAAAAAGAGACACCGCAACCCTCTGTCATATATGCGTTTCCCTCAATGTCGCTTGCGACTATGGGTATGCCGAGCGACATCATCTCGGATATGGCGAGCGAGGAGGTCTCCGAGCCGAGAGAGGAATTTACCCCCAAGTCAAAAATATTCATATACTCCCACGCCCTGTCGCTATAGCCGCAAAGCCTCACCCTGTCGTCTATGCCGAGCGCATGCGAAAGCCCCTGCAGGCGCTTTTTTTCACTGCCGTCGCCCACTATGACGAGGTAAAGATTTTTTGCGCATTCCTTGCCCATGCAAAGCGATGCGCCACGGAGAAAAATATCGCACCCCTTTATCCATTCAAGCCTGCCCACAAAGCCTGCAACTATAGCATCTGACGGCAGTCCGAGGCGGGCACGAATTTGTAATCTTTCGTTTACATTAAGGCGCTTTTGCTCTGCACTCCCGTTTGGTATAAAAGCACATTTCGCTCTGTGCTTTTCACACATTTTTCCGAGCATTGCGGGAGAGGTAGCGACTGTAAAATCCGTAATCGAATTGTAAAGTGTAGTTTTCATTTTTGTGTCGCAATGACGAGTGTTTACTGCCGTCGCTCCCACAAGGCGTGCCGCTATTCTGCCGAATGCCGCACCATGTGTGTGTACTATGTCGGGGCGAGTGTGGCGTATGTGTCGCCACACCTCGTATGCGCCCTTGACGGAAAACGAGCACTCGCCGACGAAATCCCCCTCGACAACCTGCGCACCCGTCTGGCGAAGGCGTGGCAACAATTCAGAGGAGCGAGGTGCTATGACATCAAGCGAAAACCTTTCCCTGTCAAGAGAGTCAAGCAGGCTGCACAAAAGCACGCCTGCGCCTCCTATTTTCAGGTCGGAAATGACATGGCAGATGCGGATTTTTTCATTTTCTGTAATTTTGTTATGCATTTTTCCTCACACGCGATTGCAAAAAGGCGTTTTGCGAGCCTCGCAAAAAAATATTGCCACCCGAAAGAGTGGCAATAATATTATTTTCTTTTCTTTTTGAAATATTCCGAAAGCATTGATGCACATTCCTGCTCAAGCACGCCTGCGCTCAGCTCGGTTCTGTGGTTGAGGGGATAGGAATTGAGATCGAAAAGCGTACCGAATGCGCCTGCGCGTCGGTCGTATGCGCCAAAGACAACTCGGTCAATGCGTGAGTTTATTATAGCACCTGCGCACATCGGGCAGGGCTCAAGCGTGACATAGAGCGTGCATTCGGGCAGTCGCCAGCCACCGAGCCTTTTGCAAGCTCCCTCAATGGCGAGTATCTCTGCATGGTGGGTAGCGCATTTTGAGCTCTCACGGGTGTTGTACGCCTCGGAGATTATCTCGCCCTTGTGCACTATCAGTGCGCCGACAGGCACCTCGTCAAGCTCGCGCGCCATTTCTGCGAGCTCTATCGCCCTTTTCATATACAAAATATCTTTGTTTTCCATAAAGCAAGACCACCTTTCAGACTGCGCTGACTACCATAATCACCATATACAAAAGCGCCAGAGAGCCGACCGTCGCCGAGAGCATTGCGGGCGCGCTCTTGTCGAGAAGAACATTCTGCAAGCGATGCAGGATACCATTTTTCTTGCACATTGCAATGCCGACAAGCGACAAAAGCATCATAAGGCAGACGAATATAAGACCTTCCCTCTCGTCTGAAAAATACAGCATTGCCGAGCAGAGATTGTTTAACGCATGGAAGACAACTGCGCTCATAACCGAGCGGGAAGCAAGGGTTATTGCGCCAAGCGCAATTCCTGCGACAAAGGCGTACGGCATCTGATAGAAATTTCCGTGCATCAAGGCGAAAAGGAGTGCGCTGACAACGACAGCTCCCTGTGTGCCGTATGGCGAGAGCAGGCGTAAAATCGCATATCGGCAAAGCGCCTCCTCGTATATGGCAGGTAATATGATCGAGAAAGCTATTATCTCAAGGGCGCTGCCTGTGGGGACAACAGGCGACGGGATGTAGCCTACCAAATCCGAGGCAAAGCCTGTCGCAAGCGAGGCGAGCACTATAGCAATTTCAAAAAGCGGAAAAAGCCACAAAAACGGAAGCACTCCCCTGAAATCTGTTCGGAGCTCTGCCTTTGGAGCTTCCTTGACGAACGGCAAGCAAAACAAAAAAAGAGGCAAAGCAAAGGTAAGAGAAACATATACACGGCTATAAGGCAAGACGGAAAGCGCATACGAAAGAAAAAGCTGTGCAAACAAAAACAGCGATGCAATATTTATAGCTCTTTTCATGCTTTTCCCCCTATCAGCCTGCCGTTTTCACATTCAGGCGTGTCCTTACGCTAATATTATAGAGAAATCCCACCCGAAAGTCAACAAAAAAGCTAAAATTCTTGACAATTGCAAAATGATAATATATAATATTATCATGCGAGCCGACAAAGCAGTCGGACATGGCAAAAAAGAAAATTTATACTATCCGGAGGAACGGAAAATGACAGATATAGAAATTGCGCAGTCCTGTAAAATGAAGCCCATTACGGAGATAGCGAAGAGAGCGGGCATAGCTGACGAATACCTTGAGCAGTACGGAAAGTACAAGGCAAAGGTGGACCTTTCCATTATGGAAAATGTCAAAAAGCCTGACGGCAAGCTCGTGCTTGTCACCGCTATAAACCCCACACCCGCAGGCGAGGGAAAGACAACTACGACAATAGGTCTTGCCGACGGACTTGCCAAGATAGGAAAGAACTGCGTGGTAGCTCTCCGTGAGCCTTCGCTCGGCCCTGTGTTTGGCGTAAAGGGTGGCGCAGCAGGTGGCGGATATGCACAGGTCGTGCCCATGGAGGACATCAACCTCCACTTCACAGGCGACTTTCACGCCATAGGCGCAGCGAATAATCTTCTTGCGGCTATGCTCGACAACCACATATATCAGGGAAACTCTCTCAATATCGACCCTCGCCGTATCACTTGGAAGAGATGCGTTGATATGAACGACAGACAGCGCCGCTTTGTCACAGACGGACTTGGCGGACGCGTAAACGGCGTACCGAGAGAGGACGGATATGACATAACCGTCGCATCAGAGATAATGGCGGTGCTCTGCCTCTCCTCGTCTATTGCAGACCTCAAAGAAAGACTTTCAAAGATTATAGTAGGCTACACCTATGACGAGAAGCCCGTAACGGCAGGCGACCTGAAGGCGACAGGAGCTATGGCGGCATTGCTCTGCGATGCTATAAAGCCTAACCTCGTGCAGTCGCTTGAGGGTACTCCTGCACTCGTTCATGGTGGTCCCTTCGCCAATATCGCTCACGGCTGTAACTCCGTTACGGCTACCAAGCTCGCAATGAAGCTGGGCGATTACGCTATCACAGAGGCTGGCTTTGGCGCTGACCTCGGAGCTGAAAAGTTCCTCGACATCAAGTGCCGTATGGCAGGGCTCACCCCATCTGCTGTAGTCCTTGTCGCTACCATAAGAGCACTCAAGATGCATGGTGGGCTCCCCAAGACCGAGCTTAACACAGAGGACTGCGAGGCAGTAGAGCGCGGACTTCCCAACCTTTTGCGCCACCTCGCAAATATAAAGAACGTCTACGGACTTCCTGCCGTAGTGGCACTCAACAAGTTCCCCACCGACACAGATGCCGAGGTAAAGACGGTAATGGAAAAATGCCGTGCTCTCGGTGTAAATGTGTGCCTCTCTGACGTATGGGCAAAGGGCGGCGACGGCGGTGTCGAGCTCGCTCGCGAGGTAGTTCGTCTCTGCGAGGAGGAAAAGGGAGACTTCCGTTTCGCATACGATGAAAATGCTACCATTGAGGAAAAAACAGAGGCCATCGTAAAGAAGATATACGGAGGCGACGGAGTTATATTCACTCCTCAGGCGAAGAAGCAGATAGCGTCTCTCGTCGCTCTCGGACTTGACAAAATGCCTGTTTGTATGGCAAAGACACAATACAGCTTCTCCGACGATATGACCAAGCTCGGCGCACCCGAAGGCTTTACAGTTACTGTGCGCAATGTAAAGGTGAGCGCAGGAGCAGGCTTTATCGTAGCCTTGACAGGAGATATTATGACTATGCCGGGACTTCCCAAGTCCCCTGCCGCAGAGCGCATTGATGTGACTGACGACGGCAAGATTTTGGGCTTGTTCTGATATACGCGACTGCTATGAGGGCGCAAATGCGCCCTCATAATGCATGTTTGCCACAGTAAACAATACTTTACAAAAGCACTGTTCGGCGTGCTTATAGCTCTGCAGTGAAAAAGCAAAGACTTGATAGGATTTTTATGACCAACGGTATTGAAAAAAGCTTTTACAAAACGGCGCTTGCTCTTGCGCTCCCCATAGCTTTGCAAAACCTGCTGGTTTCCTGCGCCGCACTCATAGACACATCTATGGTAATGACGCTTGGAAATGCGGCGACGAGTGCGATGGGAATAGCGGGGCGATTTGCCTTTCTCTTAAATGTCGTTACCTTTGGTGTCTGCTCCGGCGCAGGCACAATGATAGCGCAATACTGGGGTGCGCGTGAGCACGCCTCTATAAAAAAGGTGTACGGCATCAGCCTCACCTTCGCCATGGCGATAGCATTCTTGTTCGCTATGGTCTTTTTCGTGTTCCCCGTATCGCTTATGCATATCTTCAACTCGACTGACGAGGCAGTTATCTCGGCAGGCGCAGACTACATAAGGTACTACAGCTTTGCGATAATATTTATTATGTTCTCGCAGGTAAGCTGTGCTTCTCTGCGTGCCACCGAGGCAGTTATACTCCCACTCGTTTCATCGGGTGTGTCGGTGTGCGTCAACACTTTTCTCAACTATTGCCTCATAAACGGAAACCTCGGCTTCCCCCGACTTGAAATGAAGGGGGCGGCTATCGCCACCTTGATAGGCGCTTTCGTTCAGGCTCTCATCGTTTTGTGCTATATACTCTTTACCGACAACGCCCTGCACGGACGGCTTCGTGAGATTTTCGGCTATTCGAGGGATTTCGTCTCCAAGTTTGTCAAGCTGGGTGCGCCTGTGCTTGCAAACGAGACAGTATGGGCAATAGGCACAAACATTTACATTATGGTAATCGCGCGTCAGGGCACGGAAAACCACGCAGGCTATACAGTCTACGACACCTTTCAGCAGGTGTTCTTCGTATTCTTCGTAGGAATATGCAATGCGAGTGCGATAATGGTAGGAAAATATGTGGGCGAGGGCAGACGCGATGCGGCATTTTTGGCGGCAAAGCGCTTTCTCGTCATTACCCCTGTCGCTGGCGTTATCATAGGTGCGGCGATGATACTTCTGCGCACTCCCATACTCTCGCTTCTGCCTATCGAGACCGAGGGCGCCTTCAAGGTAGCGTTCACACTTCTGTTCAACTACGGCTTGTGGCTACCCATCAAGATGATATCCTACACCTGCATTTGTGGAATTTTCCGAGCAGGTGGAGATACTGTGACAGGCTTTGTCATAGACGCTATATCCCTGTATGGCGTCGGCATACCTGCAGTGCTTATATTAGGTTTTTTCACAAGCATACCCTTTGCCACACTGATATTTATCATGTATGTAGCAGAGGATGTGCCAAAAACCATTCTCACAGTAAGATATTTCCTTACAGGCAAGTGGATAAGGAGCATTACTTCAAAGTCATAGTCCCCACGCATTGCAAAGTTTAGTTTACAAAAGGAGAGCAAATGAAAAAGTTCAACTGCGCCGAGATAGAAGCAAAGCTCGGATACACCTTTAAAAACAAGGCACTTCTCAAGCAGGCCTTTACTCGCGAGTCCTACTGCAACGAGCTTCGTGCCGTAGGAGTGGACTCGCACAGCAACGAGGTGCTTGAATTTTGCGGAGACAGTGTGCTTGGTGCGTGTGTCATCACGATACTGATGGAAAAATACTCTACCTTTGGCGAGGGCGGAATGAAGAGCGAGCTCGGCGAGGGTAGCTTTTCAAATGTAAAGAGCCGACTCTCCGACAAGAGAATGCTCTCCGAGCGCATACGCGAGCTTGGACTCTACGAATATCTGCTCTTAAACCGAGGCGACGAAAAAATGAATATCTCAACACAGCCCTCCGTTATGGAGGACCTCTTTGAGAGCATTATAGGCGCCGTCTATTTTGACAGCGGAAAGGACATTTCCCTCGTCATTTCCATCATAAGCCGTATGCTTGATGTGGATAAGTACCTTGAGAAAAACGACGCCGCCGATATGAAGAGCAGTAAAAATCTCTTGCAGGAATGGTGTCAGGACAAAAAGCTCGAGCGCCCCGTCTACGAGGTCGTAGGCGAAAGCGGACCTGACCACGAAAAGCTATACACCGTAGTCTGCAAAATTGAAGGCAAGAGCTACGAAACAGGCGTCGGCAAAAACAAAAAGGCGGCGGAAAGTGACGCCGCGGCAAAGACCTTTGCCACCTTGAACAAGAAATAACACGCTCACCAAAGTGGATTCTAAAAACATAACACGAAACAACACAACAAAAAGGAGAAACGCCATGTCAGTTGCCATTATCACAGGCGCATCGTCGGGACTTGGTCGCGAGTTTGCGCTTCAGCTTTACAGAAACGGAGATGCAGACGAGTTTTATCTCATCGCTCGACGCGAGGACAGACTTCTTTCGCTCGCAGAGGAGCTCGGAGGCCACGCAAAGATAATCTGTGCAGACCTCACCAAAAAAGAGGGCATAGACAAAATCCGCAAGGCATTGGAGGAAAACAGGCCTGAGGTGTCCTATCTTATAAATGCGGCAGGCTTTGGAAAATTCGGCGACTACTCAGAGCTTTCCGAGGAGGAGTGCGAGCGCATGATAGACCTCAATGTAAAGAGCCTCGTGCTTATCACAAATATGACTATCCCCTATATGAAAAAGGGCTCTCACATAATTCAGCTCGGTAGTGGCTCCTGCTTTACTCCCCTGCCGAATTTCAATATTTATGCATCAGGCAAGGTGTTCGTTTTGCATTACACCAAGGGACTTAAGCACGAGATAAAGCACCTCGGCATCAGCGTAACGGCGTTTTGTCCCGGCTGGGTGGATACGGAATTCCTCGGCGTTGCTACAGACATTCCGAACGCAAAGGGCCCTCGCGCAGATGCGATAAAGCCCCTGCTTCGTGCGGACAAGGTAGTTAAAAAAGCGATAAAAGACGCTAAAAAGGGCAAGGTAATGTCGGTGACAAACTGGTTTACCAAGCTCCAGCATCTGCTCTTCAAGATAGTACCCGACAACCTGCTCACACTCGCTTGGCTGGGAATGCAGAAAAAGTAAAAGAGGAAAATATGGCAAGACAAAGCTGGAAGGGTAGCGTTTTGCTCGCCCCCGTGCCTGCCGTTATGGTAAGCTGTGGCGATGGCGACGACGCAAATATAATTACTGTGGCGTGGACGGGAGTGCTATGCACTCACCCACCAAAGACATATGTGTCTATCCGTCCGCAAAGACACTCCTATAAGCTGATAAAGGAGAAGGGGGAATTTGTCATAAATATCCCCTCTGCCGACATTGCAAAAGCAATCGACTACTGTGGCATTTACACAGGCGCAAAGGTGGACAAGTTCCAAAAATGCAACCTGACGAAGCTACCGTCAAAGGAACTCGGCGCTCCCACTATCGCAGAGTGCAAGCTCGCGCTTGAATGTCGTGTGACGGATATAGTGCCTCTCGGCACTCACGATATGTTTATCGCCGATATTGTTTCCGTATCGGTGGACGACAGTATTCTCGACGAAAACGGAAAGCTCTGTATGGAAAGAGCAAACCTCTGCGCTTATGCCCACGGGGAGTATTTCGCCTTGGGTGAAAAGGTGGGGGAGATGGGCTTTTCTGCATCAAAGAAAAAGCCCTTCGTAAAGAAAAGCTCAAAGCAAGAGAAAGGCGCCAAGCAGTAAACGAACAACGCCATATAAAAACGAACAACACCATATAAAAAAGAGAGAACTTGGATATGTCCTTGTTCTCTCTTTTCATTTTTCGAGTGGGGAGCGCCGAGGCGCATTATTTAAAAATGAGTCGCTCGCCCGATTTTACAGTAGATTCAGCTTTTTCGCTATGCGGTATTTGGAATTGCGCTTTCGCGTCTTGTATGTGCCTGCCGCCATGTAGTAAAGCTGGGTACGGCGATGACCTACGCCGTTTCCTATATCGCTTCGCATCGTACTGCGAATACCGACCTCGCACTCCTCGTCTATCGCCTCGTCTATGGCGTCGTTTAACTGCTTGTAATAGCAGAGAGTGTGCTCGTCTATCTTGTTTTTCTCTATTTCTCTCTTTCTTCTGTCGTAGTCGCCGCAGATGGCAACAACTACACGATTTACTGAAAGTGGAAGTGCATTATTTACCATATGTTCATCCTCGCATCAATATTAAATATGTAAACTTTTGTTGTCTTTACGCCTTGGCAATTCCGCCGCGAGCCCACCAGATAGACTCGTCAAGCTCGGTACGAAGCTCGTCAAGGTTTTCAAGAAGCTCGCTACATTCACCACAGGTCTGCTCCGCCTTTTCAAGCAGTATCTCAAGAGCCGATACGATGGTCGTATCCTCACCTATCTGCTGTGTGTCGAGCATTTCCGAGATGCTTTCCCTTGCTGCCTCAAGCGACTGTATTCTGCGATTTGACTCTCGCAGACTTGCCTTTATCGTGTCGATTTCATCTTTAATATCATCGGGGTCTCTCCAAATAGATACCTGCTCGTAATAACCATTGTGTACTGTGTGTGTCATCTTTTTTCTCCTTCTTTTTTTGCTTTTTGTGTTTTTCTTTTGTTCCTTGCAATTGATTTTTCAACGGGAAATGCACCCGTTTCCTTACGCCCTCGACAAAATGTGAGACGATTTTTGCCTTTGTCACGTACCACGTGACAACTCGGGGTAAAAAATCAGCAGCGAAGAAAAAATCATCAAGTACGGGGCTGCTCGAATGGTTTTCATACATCTGCGTTTATGATATTTTGGTAAAAGAGCGTGTTGTTTTCGCTCTTTCTGTTGGGACAAGCTAATTATAGCACTCGCCTTGTCACTTGTCAAGTGATTTTTTCGACTTCTTTTGTAGAAAACTGTTGCATATTGCGTAACTTTATGATACAATTAAGGTGAGTACGATATACAGTACAATAAGCGACAAAGCCCGACAAAAATTGAGACAAAAATTGAAAAGAGGCGATGTAATGAACACAGGAAAAACCATCAAGGGAAGGCGTCTTTCTCTCGGCTACACTTTAGAAGAGCTTGCCACACGAGTAGGCACGAGCCGACAAACCATACACAGATATGAAACGGGAGAAATTTCAAACATTCCTCCGGAAAAAATAGAGGCGATAGCAAGGGCTCTCGACACAACCCCCTCGCACCTGATGGGCTGGGATACCGAAGCGAAGTCGAAAAAGACAAGCTCAGGTAGTGTCGTTCCCATAATAGGCGAGATAGCCTGTGGAGTGCCGATATACGCCGACGAAAATGTCGAGTCCTATGTATGCGCTGACGGAGTGGAGGCGGACTTCTGCCTGCGCGCCCACGGCGATAGTATGGCAGGAGCGAGAATATACGACGGCGACCTCGTGTTTGTAAAAAGCCAGAGCTCCGTCAAAAACGGAGAAATTGCCGTTGTCGTGATAGACGACGAGGCGACCTTGAAGCGAGTGTACTACTACCCTGAGGACAACAAGCTCATTCTCTGCCCCGAAAACACAAAATATGCGCCGATGTCCTTTTCGGGCACACAGCTCGACACTATAAACATTCTCGGCAAGGCAGTCGCTTTCCAGAGTGTGTTGCAGTAATAAGCGATAGATAGACACAGGGCGACGGTCAGCAAGACTACAGTATGGCGTATAGCGTGGCGCAAAGCCACGTAGCCACAAGGCAAAATCCACCATTGAGCATTATACAATAGCCAAAAAGCACACAATTGTTTACAATTGTGTGCTTTTTCTTTGCTTTTTCTTTGGTTTAGCTTTGCGCTTTCTTTGGTTTAGCTTTTTTGTGTGACTTTCGCCTTGTTTTTACTGTGTGTTTGGATTTTTGTCGCGGAAGATTTTGATTTTGCCTGACAAAACGAGCTCCTTCAATTCGCTCTCGCTTTCTATGGGGCGGCGGCACTCTATTCCACCGAGATAAGCGTGGCGCTCGGCATCGTGATTATCGGAGCCTGCAAAGACGGCGAGCGAGTAATTTTTGGCGTACTGCTCTGCCATATCGTTTTCGAAGTCGGTCCTTGACGCGTTGTATATCTCCACGCCGTGAACACATCTTGGAAAAAGACGGAGGTGGTCGATATAGCGTGCCTCTCGGAACGGGTGTGCCTGAATTACCAGTGCCCCCTCGTCAATCATCATTTTAAGGCATTGCGACATTCTCACCTCGCATATTTCGGGGTGAGCGCAATACCATTCGGGCGTAAGACCGTAGATAAGAAAATCCGTGCCTGCATAGGATATTTCCACGCCGAAAAACACCTTGATACCAAGCTCCCGACCTACCTTTTTTGCCTCCTCGTAGTCGGCGAGGTAAAACCTCATAAACTCCTCGTGGCTCGCTTCGTGGCCCGGAGTTATATTTCCACCCTTGAAGTGATTTGTTATAAAAATTCCATCATACCCAAGCGAGTGATAAAACTCCACCGTCTCACGAGGGGAAGCCGACGCGCACGCGCTGACAGGCCAAGTGTGCAAATGAGTTTCGTATCTGTACATTAGCTTTCCTGCCCTTTCTCTTTTTCTACTGATATTATCCCCTACATTATACACCATCCCCTCACCAATATCAAGCGAAACAAGGAAAAATGCCGTATATTTTATGTGTTACCGCAAGGTAAAGGGCTGTTTTTATGTGGGGGATAAATCACGGCAAAGCCGTGTATGGAATCTGTATCTTGTTGCAGTATGGAACTTCAACGAAGGAGAGGCTCGGTTATCTGCGCCGTCGTTTGCTATGCAAACGAACGTCGCGGGGAGAGTTCAAATTCTTTTCCGACATAAAATGAAATCACCTGCGGTGATGAAATCTTCACTCCATTCAGATGAAATCCAAGCTCTCGCTTGGATGAAATTAAATCCACCCTCCCGCCGTCGAGGCGGATTTCATCCCGCGCAAGCGGGATTTCTTCGTGTCTACGATTTATTCCACCCGAATGGGTGGATTTAGTTGAA
>JAZRQS010000023.1:0-7544 GCA_045649925.1 Eubacteriales bacterium
GATATCCATTGAGGTCACTTGTAGACTACGAGTTTGATAGGTCGCGTGTGTAAGCACAGTAATGTGTTCAGCTTAGCGATACTAATAGACCGATCGCTTCAACTGTTTTATGCAGTTTGATTTACTTGAGCTTTCGTTTCAAATCCTTTTATTCGGTTTTTAATGTATATTTGCCCAGCAAATATATTTTTATATAGGACATATTGCTACTGCAATATGTTTTTTTGTTTTTTGTACGGCTTTTTATGGCAAACAAAAAAAGAGAATGCTGTGTAGCGCATAAAAACGGGAGTGTTGTGTGATATATATTACCATAAAAATAGAAAGAAAGAAGAAATGAAGTGCAATAAAAAGGAAAAAATATCTATTAGGACTTGATTTTTTTGGAAAAGTGTGATATAATATAAACAAGTTGCATAATTGTATACACTAATACAATAATACTCTAATGCAAACAGGAGGAAAATTATGAAAAGAATTATTGCACTCGCACTCGTGCTCGTAATGCTCAGCTTTGCGCTCGTAGCATGCGGTGGCGCTACAACAGCTTACACATTTGCAAGTGGTGGAACAGGCGGAACATACTACGGTGTTGCTACTGCTCTTGCAGGCGTCTTTGACGACGTTACGTCCTTGCGCATCAACGTAGACGTTACAGGCGCATCTAAGGCGAACATTCAGCTCATCCAGAAGGGTGAGGCTGACTTTGCTATCGTCCAGAACGACGTTATGCAGTACGCTTACACAGGTACAGATTTGTTCGCTGCAGACGGAAAGGTTACAAACTTCCGTACAGTTGCAGCAGTTTACGCAGAGGTTTGCCAGATCATCGGCGATCCCTCTATCACAAGCGTAGCTGACCTTAAGGGTAAGGTTGTTTCTATAGGCGCTGCAGGTAGCGGCGTTGAGTTTAATGCACTCCAGATACTCGATGCATACGGACTTACAAAGGACGACATCACAGTTGTAAATGCAGACTTCAACGACTCCGTTTCCAAGTACAAGGACGGACAGATCGATGCATTCTTCATCACAGCAGGTGCTCCTACAACAGCAGTTTCTGACCTTGCTGCAAACAGAGAGCTCAACCTCATTGAGATTCCTGAGGATTACGCTAACAAGCTCATTGAGAAGTACCCCTACTACTCAAGATATGAGATCGCTGCAGGCACATACGGAAGCAAGCAGGCAGAGAGCGTTTGGACAGTTGCTGTAAAGGCCACTATCATATGCAGCGAGTCACTCTCTGAGGACGTTGTTTACGAGTTTACAAAGGCACTCTTTGAAAACAAGGCTACACTCACAGTTGCTCACGCTAAGTTTGAGAATGTAGACCTTGAGTATGCTCAGAGCGGTATCGGTGATACACCCTTCCATGCAGGAGCTGCAAAGTACTACGCTGAAGTTAAATAATTTATGCCTATAAAACGGAAAAAATTCGTCTTTATAATAGCCGCAGCATTGACTGCGGCTATTATAGCGACACTCGCGTGCCTGTTATCAGCTCTGCCTGTGCTCGTTATATGTAACGAGGATACAGGTATAACATATGCAAGATATAAAATGAGCGAGGGCGAGGAGTTTTCGGTGTCATTCATACACTCTGTAAATCTTACCCCCGTATACGATTACTACACAGTCGGTGACGGCGAGCTCGTATGCGATAAATGCGAGTATTCGTCATTTGGCGCGGGAATGCCTACGGAATGGGAAGAAGGCTGGCAGGTGTCCTATGAGGACGGTGTCATATCTATTTCGGGGCTCGATATACGCCAACAAAAGTTTACATATCACGTTGGCACAGTCTATGACCACGTATTGAATATAAAGGGTGAGGACGTCAGTCTCACCGATCTATGCGGAAAAAATTCGCACGTAACCTTGAAGATAAAGAAGTCGGTATCATTCCGATAATTACATATAATAATTTATAATTACTTATAAAAGGAGGTATTTCAATGGAAGAAAAGGTATTGCTTTCTGATGACACTCAGGTAAACGCCGATGAGATAATGGCGGAGTTTGACCGAGAGTCAAATGTAAGACACTTTACAGGAACAAAGAAAAAAGTGATAAGAGCGATAATGATAGCATTCGCCCTCTATGCGATAGTGCTTTCAATATTCGGAAAGTTCCTTTTGAAATTGGATATACAGCTCGTGACAAGTCTTATGAACGCCCCCGGAAACATAGCGGGCTTTATTGCGTTCATACTGGTAATAACATTTTTGCTGTTCCCTGCCTATAAAAAGCAGGCTAAAAAGATAAACTACATTCCTTGGTACGATTATATCTTGTCACTTGCGGGATTTGCCTCATTCTTCTATATAGTAGTTGAAAACGAGGGCATCGTTCACCGCGCAATGAATATAAACACACTCGACAAGATAGTGGCGATAATCGGATTTGTCGTTCTCGTCGAGGCGTGCCGCAGAGTCGTCGGACTTCCCATACTCTGTGTCGTCGGCGCATTCGTTGCCTATGCATTTATGTGTGGTGTAAAGCCGTTCCGCCTACTCTACGAGCTTTTCTATGCGGGCAACGGAATTATGAGCACCCCGCTCAGCATCTGCGCATCTTACCTTGCGCTATTCATCATATTCGGCTCATTCCTTGAAAAAACGGGAATAGGCGGATTTTTCGTAAACATAGCAAACTCGGTAGCCGGATGGGCGGCAGGCGGACCTGCAAAGGTTGCGGTAATCTCAAGCGCTCTCGAGGGTATGTATTCCGGCAGCTCCGTTGCAAACACGGTAGGAAGCGGATCTATCACAATTCCGATAATGAAGAAGATAGGCTACAAGCCCGAATTTGCTGCGGCTGTTGAAGCGGCGGCATCTACAGGCGGACAGATAATGCCTCCTATCATGGGTGCGGCGGCGTTCCTGATGGCAGAGTATACGAGCATACCTTATATGGCTATCGCCGTTGCTGCTATCCTTCCTGCGCTTCTGTATTTTATGGGAATATTCCTTATGATACACTTCGAGGCGAAGAAGATGGGAATGAAAGGACTTAGCCGTGAGGACTTGCCCAAGTTTGGCAAGCTGATGCTCACGCGTGGATACCTCCTTGTCCCGATAATCATTCTCGTCGCTATGATGAGTAACGGCTTCTCGCCTGCACTTTCAGTCGCTATAGCAATACTCGCATCTATTATTGTCAGCTCCTTCAGTAGCGAAACCAGACTCTCCATTTCCGCTATCGGAGATGCGCTTCAGTCAGGTACGAAGGGAACTATAAGCGTTTCCGTCGCTTGCGCTATTGCAGGAAACATGGTAGGTCTTGTTACGCTCACACACTTGAGTCAGGATTTGATAAGAATTCTTAATGTAATATCCGATTACAGCGTATTCCTTGCGCTTGTGCTGATAATGCTCACCTGCATTCTGCTTGGAATGGGTGTTCCCACGACTGCAAACTATGTTATAATGGCTACTATGGCGGCTCCCCTTATCACACAGATAATACCGTCTACGCCTATACTTGCGGCGCATATGTTCGTGTTCTATTTCGGCATACTCGCTGACATTACTCCCCCTGTCGCACTTGCGGCGTATGCGGGAAGCGCAATAGCAAAATCAAATCCGCTGAAAACAGGCTTTGTCGCTACACGACTTGCAATAACTGCATTTATTATCCCTTATATATTTGTTCTTCAGCCTGATATGCTCCTGCTCGACCTCATCTACGAGGGTGGCTACGCGGCAGAAAACCTCAACATCACCTTTGAGGCTATTTACAGCATATTGAGAATAGTATTTACCTCTATTATAGGTATGATCGGTATATCGATGGGCATGGAGGGCTACGGCTTCAAGCGTATGACCGCCGTCGAGCGTGTACTCGCTCTTGGTGGTGGTCTTTGCCTGATATTCCCCGAGCAGATAACCGATATAGTCGGTATCGTTCTGGTCGCCGGTATAATCCTGTACGGAAAGTTCTCCGACAAGATTTTCAAATCAAAAGCAAAGGCATAAAGCGTCAACAGTGTGCATTTCAAAAATGCACACTGTTGTTTACATTTTAGCGACAACACAAGCAAGGCCTGCGCTTGTGCGGGTTATAAAGGCTTGAAAAAATCACAATTTTTTGCCTTTGGAATGCTTTATTAACCCTTTGTTTGTTGACTTTTTATATTTGCTGTTGTATACTATAGTATATAATAGCAAAAGAATGGGGTTTTTCTTTTCGTTGCATTTTCAAAAAGAAAATGGAACAGGCAGAAAGCAAGGCTGAAATTTGCAATAAAAAGCAAAAAAGCCGAGTGATTTCCATTCGCTGTGCGAATAATTATTGAAAAATGTTCAAGGGGGTAGTTATGAAAAAGAGTATTATAGTATTTGCGCTTGCTCTTTCCTTTTTTCTGTGCGCTACAGTAGGCGCTCATGCGCTTGATACCGCCCCTGCGACCTTGGGCTCGTCACAGGACACACAGGGCAGTCGTGCGCTGACCGGTGTCGTCGACAATGACGTGTTTGTCGTCTATATGCCCTTGAATGAAGTTGGCTACAAGGTGAACGCTATCACAGAGGGCATGCTTGTCGAGCGTGGAGGCTCTTATGAATTCAAGATTGAGCTTCTCGAGGGATATTCCTATTCCAAGAGCTTTTCTGTAAGTGTAAACGGCAAAAAACTCACCGCTGACAAAAACGGCGTGTATACCATCTCCTCCATTTCAGAGGACTGCATAATTGAGGTAGTGGGTGTCGTCGACAATACACCTCCCCAGGTTACCTTGAAGATAGGCGAGTATTCTTTTGCGGATATTCCCAAGAGCACAGACGGATTTTCATACATAAACACCCGTCCCGAAATTATAGTTGATGTAAAAAAAGAGGGTAGCGCAGTCGTTTCCACTTTGGTAGCGATATCCAGCTTTGAGCTTTCTGCGGACCAGCTTTCTTCATATGCGTATTGGCAAAAGTATACGGACAAAATGACACTTTCCGCAGACGGCGCTAATTTCGTCTATGTTAAGGTTGTTGACGATAGTGGAAACACTACACTTGTCGGAAGCACAGGCTTGGTATCCGATATCACCTTTCCTGCAATAAACGCCGAAAACGGCGCGACCTATTACGGAGTAAAGAGCATAAAAATATCCGATGACTATCTGGACAGCATAACCCTTGACGGCAAGACGGCGACGCCCATGTTTACGCTCGTGCCTCGTGATGAGGATTACACAATCGTAGCTTGCGATAAGGCAGGAAACGAAACTCGTGTGAAAATCAGCGTCAAGCGAGCTATGCCCGCATACACTCCCCCCACCGACCTTACAGCTATCGTGGGACAGACACTCGCAGATGTAAAGCTCCCCACGACGGAAAACGGCTCGTTTGTGTGGTCGCTTCCCCTCAGCACGAGCGTCGGCGAGCTTGGAGAAAACAAGTTCAGTGTCACGTTTATTCCTACAAATACTGCCGACTACCAGACGGTAACAGGCATTGAAGTAATCATAAAGGTCACAAACAAGGCGCATATTTCCCCTGTTGGCATCACTTCTGTCGGCGAGAGCATAAAGGGAATTGCCGACGGTAAGATAGTCGGAGTTTCCGATGGCATGGAGTATAGAGCGGAGGATGGCGCAGAGTGGATAAGAGTAAACGGCACAGAGATTACAGGTCTTGCAGGTGGCACATACTTTGTCAGATATTCTGCTACTGTAGGGTATGAGGCAAGCTCATTCGTAGACGTCACAGTGCCGAGTGGTAGAATGCTTCAGGTTACCTTCCGCGCTGATGACGAGATCGTTGCAGTTGTTGAATGTGCTTATGGACAAGCGCTTGCAGAAATTCCTGCGGTGCCTGTCAAGATGGGTTACAACCATGCGACACCTTACTGGGATGTAAGCGACTTCAGCTTTATCACCGAGGATATGACCGTTAATGCGATATATACCACAAATACATATTTCATCACCTTTACAGAGTCCTCAAGATATACCATCATAGAGGGCGAAGTGAAGAGCCCTGTCGAGTATGGAAGCAATTACACATTCACTATAGATATTGCAGACGACTATATGGCAGGTATATACTTCACAGTCAAGAACAACGGCACGTTGTTTTTCCCTGACGAAAACGGCGTCTACACTATAGAAAACGTTACAGAGGTCCACACTATTGAAATAAGTGGTGTCGTGCTTAACGTTTCCCCTGAAAAGAATACCGTTGTCGGTATTGACCCAGACAAGCACTACGCCATAGGCGACAAGCTTACCTTTACGGCTGTCGGCTCAGGCATGAGCAATAACGAGCCTGAGATAGGTGATGAGCGCTACGTGCCTCTCAGCTGGACGGCATATCTCAATACACGCTGGGATGAAGCTCCCTATAAGGCGTCATTCACCCTATATAAGCAGGGCGAGTGTGAGATAAAGGTCGTCTACCGACACGAAATATACAGCGCTTCAGGATGGGTGCCATACGGCGAGAATGCGGAAAACATCTATACCATAACAGTGCACAAGCTCCCCTACGGAATACCGACGGGCAACATTACGTTAAGTACTGTGGTATGCATCGTGCTTATAGTAGCCTTCACAGGCGCATTTGTTGCTTGGTATGTGGTCAAGAGAAAACGCGAGAGTAAGACAGACGACAAGTAATAACAAATTAAAACACGCTTTTTGTAAAAAAAGCGTGTTTTTGTGTTGCCATTTTCTTTTGTTTGTGGTAAAATAATAATGTTTTGGTTGAGTCAGTTTTTTAGAAAGGAAGTGAAGCGGAAAATGAAGAAAAACACGAAAAACAGCTTGTTTTTTACAGGACTTTGCGATGGTATTCCTACTGCCCTCGGCTATCTATCCGTTTCATTTGGATTTGGAATAAGCGCTGTAGCCAGTGGACTTTCACCCCTTGCGGCAATCCTTATATCTCTGACAAATCTGACCTCTGCAGGTCAGCTTGCAGGTCTTACAGTTATTGCAAACCACCTGCCACTTGTCGAGATGATACTTACACAGCTCGTTATCAACATTCGCTACTTCCTTATGAGTCTGTCACTTTCTCAAAAGCTTGACGATAGCTACACTCTCCCTCACAGGCTTGTCACCTCGTTTGGTATAACTGATGAAAACTTTGGCGTCGCATCCTCGAAAAAGGGCTTGCTCCGCCCCATATATATGTACGGTCTTATACTGTTGCCTATAGTGGGCTGGACTCTCGGCACGGCGCTTGGCGCAATTGCAGGAAACATACTTCCCGCAGACGTAAGCGCGGCGCTTGGAATTGCCATTTACGGTATGTTTGTCGCTATAGTCGTTCCCCCTGCAAGAGAGGATAGGGGAGTGCTCGTATCCGCCCTGTGCGCTATCGCCTTTAGCTGCGCTATTGCGTTTATACCCCTCTTTTCGTTTATAACCTCAGGCTTTGCGATAATAATAGCCGCAGTTGTCGGCGCAGTTATCGCCGCCGCCTTGTTTCCCATCAAAGACGGGGAGGATAAAGAATGAACATCACGCTTGAAATTTGCATATACATATTGACGATGGCGCTCGTAACGTATCTGATAAGAATGATACCCCTCGCATTCTTCCG
>JAZRQS010000024.1:0-47630 GCA_045649925.1 Eubacteriales bacterium
TTTGAGTTTTTCTCAATGTGTTTTAACGAGATTCCTTCGCACTTTTCAGTGCTATGAAATTCTGTTGTTCAATTTTCAAAGACCGATGCGCAGACAAGCTTTTTCCTGTCAGCGACTTTCCTATTATACACCATACTTCTCCCTTTGTCAAGCCTTTTTTCAAAGTTTTTTAACTTTTTTTAAAGTTTTTTCAAAGTAGAAGTCGCTGTATCTTGTTCACCTCCCTCCCTTTCGGTCGTGAGGCTTTCACAGTATATCAAATTAGTCGTCCTTTGTCAAGGGGGTTTGTTGAAAAAAGCGTACATAGTAATAAAAAAGGGGAAAAACGGGAATGAAAAAACAGACCCTGCCGTGTGACAGGGTCTGTGCAAAGACTAAAAATTATAATTAGCCGTTGTTTTTAATGTCGTTTTCGTACTTCTCGATCATCTTCTTAACCATCTGACCGCCGACAGAACCTGCCTGACGAGATGTGAGATCACCGTTGTATCCCTGCTTAAGATTTACGCCTACTTCGCTTGCGGCTTCCATCTTAAATTTATTGAGAGCTTCCTTAGCCTCGGGAACTACTACTTTATTCTTGGACATTTTGAGTTCTCCTATTATTCCATTTAAATCTATATCATCGAGACCGACCTTGTTTTCGTCGGCTCTGATATTATTGTTCACTCAAAGTCCTTTTTTATAATCGGTAATTTAAGGCTATGTCGGCAAATTTGTTAACTTGCTTTTTGTTTATATTTCTTCAAGTTTGCTTTCGCCGTATTCGCTATAAAGCTCTGCACAAGCGAGGAACGCTGCATATATTATGATGAAATTAGGATAAAAGAAGAAATTATCGAACAGTGACATTCCGAGTATGCTGAGCGGCACGCACAAAAGCAAAAGCTTGTTTGCACTGAACTTGCGCAATAGCACTTTTAATATGACAAAAATATGGAACAAAAATGCCAAAATTCCAACGATGCCCATACTGCCCATGAATTCTATGACGATATTATGGTACATGTTATCATATACACGGTTTAATGCATAATCTCCCGATACAAAGCCCACTCCAAACAAAGGCGCACGTAGGAAATCTTTTATACCGCTCACCCATATATCATAGCGAGAGCCGAGCAGTTTTTGCCAAAAAGTATCACCATTGCTGAAATCAAGACGAAGTGTGAGAGTGAGATTTTTAATAAGCTCTTTCCCACCATCCGGTATCATTCTAAACAACACTAAAAGAGCGATTAGTGCAATCAAGAAAACCACTGCAACAATCACACGCATTTTGCGTTTGTTCTTCCCTGACAACGCACATAGTGTGCCTACAAAAAGCGAAAGCCCACCGAAAATCATAGCGGAGCGTGTATTCACTAAAAATGACGAACCGAAGAACAAGAGCGCAAACAAAAAGCAAAGCAGAGGCCATTTTTTGTTACGTGCAAGATACAATGCTGCAGGAATTCCGCAGGCAATAACCGCCGCAACTATAGTAACAAGCCCCCAAGAAGTGGCGAACAATTCACGGTTGATTATGTCATGTGCAGAAGATATAGGTTTAATAAAAATATCATAACGATTAAGCTGCACAAAAATGAGCAACACCTGCAAAAGAACACAAAAAGCAGTGGCTGATAGCACAACGCACATATATAATATCCCATTTTCCATGCTTTTGATTATAGTATAAAACAAGCAATAACATATTATTAGCGTAAGTGCAGACAAAAGTCCGTATAGAATGCTTTCTATACGCCAAGCACCTCCAGACACCCCATTCAGCACAAGCGAAATACTAAGCAACACAATGCTACAAAAAAGAGTTCCCCAATTAGTGAACATTTTTTCGAATACCCTCGAGCAAATCATCTTGTATATAAGAATTGATGTTAGCAGACAAAGACATGCAATAAAAAAAACAAGCGAAAAATGTTCAAACGTTGGAACAAAGCGATTATCGCCTTCTACCACATAATACCTTTCCTTATAATAATTCGCATAAAAATCCGCAGGCTTATCCGAGCCTATAGAATAATAAATCATAAAGGCAGGAACGATAAAAACTCTCAAATCACTTGAAAAAAGCCCTGCAAATGCCGTGAGAATACAAAGAATGAGAATGCATGGTATGTAAACATTTTTCCCAAACGAAGCGGAAAGTGCGCAAATTACAGCAAATACAAACGGATATATGTATCCGCTTTGAAACTTTATTATGGATGAAATAACCGGCGATCGTTCTCTCACTTTTTCAAAAAAGTACATTTTACACCTCCTTCTTTAGACTTGCTGAAATTATATCACTTCGTTGTAAAAAAATCAATATGTAATATACTAATATACCTTTGTTTTACAGAGCATTGAAGTTGCTGAGAACATTATATTGTTTCTACATATTCATATTATATTATATTTTATATTACGCATTATTATTGACTTTCGCAATGTTTAGTGATATAATTTAAAATGTATAGTTATAAAATTTTATATCTTGCATTTAATTTGAACAACTAACTATGAGGTTACATACAATTATGGAACGTTTCGAAAAGAAAGTTTGGCTCGCCACACCAACCATGCACGGCGACGAAATGAAATATGTTCAACAGGCATATGATACAAACTGGATGAGCACGGTTGGCGAAAACATCAATGAAGTCGAGCGCATCGCTGCCGAAAAAGCAGAAATGAAATATGCGGTCGGTCTATCTTGCTGTACTGCTGCTCTGCATCTCGCTGTCAAGCACGCCGGAGAAACCCTGTACGGCAAGCCTGCAATTAGCCACGGAGCATTAGAAGGCAAGCGTGTGTTCTGCTCTGATATGACGTTTGATGCTACGCTTAACCCTGTTGTGTACGAAGGTGGCGTTCCTGTATTTATAGATACAGAAGCCAATTCATGGAATATGGATCCCGTGGCACTTGAAAAAGCATTTGAACTATACCCCGATGTAAAATTGGTTGTTTCCGCTGAATTGTACGGTTTCCCAGGACGTATGGATTTAATTAAGGAAATCTGCGAGAAGCATGGCGCGCTTTTGATTGAGGATGCGGCTGAAGCAATGGGCGCTACTATCCACGGAAAGCAATGTGGCTCTTTTGGCGACTATTCTGCAATCAGTTATAACGGTAACAAGATTATTACTGGCTCGGCAGGTGGTTGTCTTTTGACAAATGATATTGAGGTTGCGAATAAAGCTCGCAAATGGTCAACACAAGCGAGAGAAAATGCACCTTGGTATCAACACGAAGAGGTTGGCTATAACTACCGAATGAGCAATGTAATTGCTGGTGTTGTACGAGGTCAATATCCTCATCTTGAGGAACACATTGCGCAAAAAAAGGCGATATACGAGCGCTACAAAGAAGGTTTCAAAGACTTGCCTGTACAGATGAACCCAATCATTGAGGATACCGAACCTAATTATTGGTTGTCGGCCATGATTATTGACAAGGATTATATGTGCAAGCAGGTTAGAGATGACTCGCAAGCACTATACATAAAAGAGGCAGGCAAAACTTGTCCGACAGAAATTTTGGAAACTCTCGCAAGCTACAACGCAGAAGGTAGACCAATTTGGAAGCCGATGCACATGCAGCCAATGTATCGCATGCACGAATTTATCACTCGTGAAGGTAGCGGACGATGCAAGACTAATGCTTATATTGCAGGTGCTTGTGTGGATGTCGGTGCAGATATTTTCGATCGTGGACTGTGCTTACCGTCTGACAATAAGATGACGCCAGAAGAACAAAACAAGGTTATCGAGATCATCAGAAGCTGTTTCAATTAATTTGAAAGAGGAATACATAATGTACGCAAAGTTTTTTAAGAGATTTTTTGATTTTTCTTTGTCTGCGATAGCACTAGTTGTGTTGTCACCAATTCTGCTTATATTGATTATTGTCGGCGCAATAGCTATGAGAGGAAATCCTTTCTTTACACAGCTTCGTCCTGGAATGATAGATAAAAAGACGGGAAAAGAAAAGATTTTTCGTCTTATAAAATTCCGCACAATGGACAACAGGAAAGATAAAGACGGTAACCTTTTGCCAGATGAAGTTAGACTTAATGCGTACGGAAAATTTCTCAGAAGCACATCGCTTGATGAGCTTCCGGAACTTGTTAATATTCTTGTCGGACATATGTCTATCGTAGGGCCAAGACCTCAGTTGGTTCGTGATATGGTTTTTATGTCCGAGCAACAGCGAATGCGGCATATTGTTCGACCTGGGCTCACAGGGCTCGCACAATGTAGCGGTAGAAACAACATGACTTGGGAAAAGAAATTCGAATACGATCTTGTATACATAGATAACATAACATTTGGACACGATGTCAAAATTGTCCTCAAAACTGCCCTTAAAGTTGTTCTGCGCGATGGAATTTCTGAGGAAGGAATGGCAACAGCGCTTGATCTCGGTGATTATCTACTTGAGAGTGGAAAAGTTCAAGAAAACGAATATCGTCAAAAGCAAAACGAGGCAAAGGAATTGCTGAAATCATAACATCAAATAGGAGAATGCCTGTGAAAAAGAAATCACTATTACAAAACATAAAGGCCTTCGTTCGTAAGTGGATGAGTGCCAAAATTATACCATTCATGGTTTTTAACAGTTGGAGAATTTTCTTTTATCGTTTATGTGGTTATCAAATAGGAAAAAATGTATTTATTGGAATGAGATGCTATCTCGATGATCTAGCCCCTGAACTATTCACAGTGGAGGACAATGCAACTATATCGTATGGCGTATTTTTTGCATGTCATGGCCGCAAACAAGAACACACCCCTATTACAATTAAAAAGGGGGCTTATATAGGAATGAGAGCAAGTGTCATATCGGGAAAAAATGGCGTAGTTATTGGCGAAAAAGCAATGATCGGTGCATGTGCTTTAGGGAACAAAAGTGTCCCGGACTTTTCAACAGCTGTTGGTGTCCCCTGCAGAGTAATTGACAAATCAAGAAAAGATACTTAAGTTATTACCTTTAACAAAATACAAGCACAGAGAGGAGTGTACGATGAACGACTTGGTTTCTATTGTAATGCCGTCATATAATACGGCCAAATATATAGGCGATTCAATCGATTCGGTTATAGCGCAAACGTATACTAACTGGGAGCTTTTGATAGTTGATGATTGCTCTACCGACAACACAGAAGAGGTAGTTGCTTCATACAGCGATGCCCGTATTCATTTTATAAAAAAAGATAAAAACAGTGGAGCTGCAGAATCAAGAAATATTGCGCTAAGAGAGGCTAAAGGAAAATGGATAGCTTTTCTTGACAGTGACGATACATGGGAATGCAAAAAGCTTGAAAAGCAAATCCGTTTTATGGTAGAAAACGATTACAAGTTCACCTATACTGACTACCGCATTCAGCTTAATGGAACATGGTTGCCCTACATTTACACAGGTCCAAAAAAAGTTAATGAACGAAAAATGAAAGATTACTGCTACTTCTCTACCATAACAGTTATGTATGATAGAGAATATGTAGGACTTGTGCAAATAGAAAATGTAAGAAAAAACAACGACTATGCTATGTGGCTCAAAATAATCAAAAAAGCCAACTGTTACAGACTTGCAGAGTGTTTGTCTAATTACATAAAGCACGACGGATCTATTTCAAGTGGCAGCAAATTAAAGCTTATAAAACATCATTATATTATGTGGCGCATAGCCGAAAAGAAAACTCCAATAAGTTCTGCATTTCTCACATTTAGAAATCTTTTTTGGGGAACTATAAAAAAACTCGTATATAAAAAAGCTTTCAAAGAAAATTAAAATAGAAAGAGGGAATTTTATATGTCTCTTTATGAAAAGCTCATCAAAAAAGAAGAAAGCTTATCACTCGTAGGTCTCGGATATGTTGGAATGCCTATCGCCGTCGCTTTTGCAGCAAATGGAATAAATGTTATTGGTTTCGACCTCAACGAGGCTAAGATCGAACTCTACAAAAGCGGTGTGGATCCGACAAAAGAAGTTGGCGATGAGGTTATAAGCCTTTACAATGTCAAAGACCTTGAAGAATCCGGAATGAAATACTGGAGATTATAATTGTGAAAAAAGTAGTGTTTTCATTTGACGATGCTCGTTTAGACACGTATACAGTAGCGTATCCAATATTGAAAAAATACGGATTTCCTTTTACTGTTAATGTAGTAAGTGACTTTGTAATTAATCCACAAAACTATACTTGCTTCGGTAGTGGTGATAACAAAAGCATGACTCCACGACAGCTTGTAGAATGCCAAAATGCAGGCATCGAAATTGCTTGCCATGGTCATAGACACAAAAACGATGTCCAAGAAGTCTTTGATAATCTTGCAGCTCTTTCAGAATTTGGTCTTGATAAAAATTTGATAGTTGGATTTGCAAGTCCCGAATCTTTTATTACTGCCGATTGTACATTTGGTTTAGATACTCTTGTTCATGATGGTGTATTAAAATATGTCAGAAGTGGAATACAAACACGAAGAGAGGGATTGTTTTATACAGCTCTATCCATTGTTGAGCGAATAACACATAGCAAATTTCTTTTTAGATATCTTAATCGCAAAAATGTTATATCAAACGCCAAATGGCTTCTACCATCTGTTGCCATAACAAAATACACCACCGTAAAACAAGTGCTATATTTTATAAGCAAACTTAGAGATGGCGAATCGGTAATTCTTATGTTCCACAGTGTTCTTAATAAAAATGATATCGGATACGGAAAAGATAACTGGTATTTTGACACAAAAAAATTTGATGACATATGCAAGTGTTTGAAGGAAGACAAAACAGTCAGTGTTTGCACAACTATGGAACTGCTTTGAACACATATTTACTCATACTGCAATAAGGAGATTTGAATGGAAACGCCAAAAAACAAAATTATAATTTGGGGTGCCGATGGCTTTAACACTCTTGGATTATTAAGACAACTCGGACAAGGCGACTTTGATTTATTCTTCTTGATAAAAGGTCCTTCATCTTATGCTTCAAAAAGCAAGTTTTGCAAGGATTTTATTGAAACTCGCTCTATAGAAGAAGGCTTTCGTTTTTTGATGAACAATTTCAAAGACGAGGAATATAAACCTATTATATTCACACCCGGCGATGATATAATGATATTTATTGATCGTCACAAGGAAGAGTTAGAAAAGCACTTCATACTTCCTGGTGCTTCCGTCAAGGGAGACACTGAAAAATACACCGACAAAAACGAAATGACTCGTTTGGCTGAGGACATAGGAATTCTTTGCCCAAAATCTCAAAAGATAACGAAGCATTCTCAGTTGGATTTAATGAATGAGATTGAGTATCCTTGTTTAATAAAACCCGCTCACGAAAAGCTCGGTCACTACAATGAATTCAAATTCAAAATCTGCAAAAACGAAAAATCATTAAAGCGCATATTGAAATACGTGAGGGAAGATTCTGAATTTATTGTTCAACAATATATCAAAAAAACATGGGAGTTGCTTGTTTATGGTTCTAGAATGTGGAACGGCAAAACCGAAATCGCAGGTGCAATAGTTAGAGACAGAATGGCAAACGGTGGAACATCTCACGGATATATAACAAAGGATATCCCCCTAAGTGCTGACATGTCGAAAGTTTGCGAATTTCTTGAACGAATTGATTATCACGGTTTATTTGCGTTTGAATATGGCATATCTGATGGCAATGCATATTTTTTTGAAGTAAACTTGCGAAACGATGGAACGTCACATTATTACTATCAAGCAGGCGCAAATATCCCTTTGGCTTTTGCATATAGTTGTGTCGGGATGGATTATTCGCAAATTTCGACTAGCGTTGGAGAAAAGCAATGGTTTATAGATGAAATTCTTGATTTTGAAAATGTGATTCTAGGAAAAATTCCCAGGAGTACATGGAAAAGGGATTTAAAGCAAGCTACCATTTTTAAATATTATGATGAAAATGACATTATTCCATTTAATTTGGCAAAAAAAGAAAGCAAAAAGATATTTTTGCAAAATGCCACAGTAAAACGCTTCAGACTATTGATTGTTCTCATTATGGACAAGTTAGGATTAAAAAAATAAGATTAAAAATTGCATTTTTCTGCAGATAGGGACAAGGTGGTATAAATGAAAATACTTCACATTAATTGTAATTATACAGGGAATCAACTACATAAATTAATGGTTGAAAAACTTGACCGCCTCGGCTTTGAAAACAAAGTATACGCGGCAACAGCAGAAAAAGAAAAAGCAGAAAAAAAATATAACGCAAATGCAGTGGTTTCTCTGTGCCTCAATCGTTTTGACAGATTTTGGTTTGGCAATAAGCAAAGAAAAATATTGCATGATATGACATCAAAAATTGATGTTTCAGTTTTCGACTGTATTCATGCGTACACCCTGTTTACCGATGGAAATGCTGCAAGAAAGTTATCTAAAAAGCACAAACTCCCCTACGTTGTCGCCGTCAGAAATACCGATGTAAACAGTTTTTTCAAAATTATGATTCACTTAAGAAGGCGCGGCATCAAAATAATGCGCGATGCTGAATTCATATTCTTTTTATCCGAATCTTACAAAAATGTGGTTTTCGACAAATACGTTCCAAAAAAGTATCATCAAGAGTTGCTTCAAAAAACAAAAATAATCCCAAACGGAATTGATGACTTTTGGTTTGACAATGCGTATGATTCAAGCAAAAGCATCCGAGAAAATGAACCAATAAAACTCATGTTTGCTGGCAGACTTGACAAGAATAAAAATATTCCCACTGTCCAAACAGCAATGAAATTACTGCATTCCAAGGGCATAGAAACAAAACTTACTGTTGTCGCCGGAAAAATTGAGGATAAAGCAGAGCTTGCTCTTATCAAGCGCGACAATCACACTACTCACATTCCGGGATTAAATAAAGAAGAGCTTGCCAAAGAATATAGAGCTCATGATATTTTCGTCATGCCTTCCTTTGCAGAATCTTTCGGACTCGTATATGCAGAAGCAATGAGCCAAGGGCTTCCTGTTGTATACTCAGCAGGTCAAGGGTTTGATGGACAATTTGTCGAGGGCGAAGTAGGATATAGCGTTGATTCTCATTCCCCCCAAAGTGTAGCTGATGGCATTCTAAAAGTAATCGAGAATTATGGTAATATAAGCCCATATGTTTCACAAAAATCGAGAAAATTCAGATGGGATGAAATTGTTAAAATATATAGCGACATATATGAGAAAATCGGAGAAGTAAAATAGTGTTTGAAGAATGTATTTTTTCGTATTATATATCAAAAAAAGAGATATCATACAAAGAACTGCCGAGCAAATATAGTTTTGGCGAATTTGTTATAAATGCCGACGCAAGAACACCTTACGAAAGTGCTTCCGTAGGAGGCAGAGAATGCGCCATTTTCGGATATGCAATCAATGTACTTGACGGAAATAGAGTGTCGCTCCCCAAAATAATACTTGAAAATTCAATAGATATAAACGGTGTTGTGAAATTTGAAAAAAATCTCGGCGGAAAATATATTATATTCTATTCCGACGATGCAGGAGTATATGCCTTAGGTGATGCTACAACAAGCATTCCTATTTATTACTGCCATGGAAATCTCACAAGCAATCCGGAATATTTTTGCAGAGAATTTGGGCTTATCCCCAACAAAGAACTCCAAAAAATAAGAAATAGCGGAAACATATCACAGGCGATGCCATTTGATGTTACGCCATATGAAGAGATAAAGCAGCTTATCCCAAATCATTATTATTCTTTCAAAGAGAATAAGTCGATAAGATTTGTAAATTCCCTTAAAAAGCAACAGCGTATTTCTATTGACCAAGCAACAGCAATAGCAATGCCTATGATCGCACATATCACTGATATGTATATGTCTTTGTTTGATATATATTGCCCCATAACATCCGGAAGAGATAGCCGTGTAGTACTCGCCTTTCTATTGGCAACATCAAAAGACAAAGTCAAATCTTATACTATTAAGCATAGCAATCATACAGGAAAAGAACAAGACCTTACAGTTCCTTTCGAACTCGCCGATGTTTGTCCCATAGATTATGAGCAGATAATTGATGCCGATGTGCCGCAAGGGCTGCGAGAAGACGCTGATCGTATTTTCGGCAAAGGAAAATATTCCAAAAGGACGCTTAAAATTGCATATACAGTAAAAAACAAATGTGGGAATGGTGCGATTATAAATGGAGATATAATAGGCCAAATAGGCAAGTGTTCCCTTCACAGAGATATTCCTACATTTCTTGCAACCCCCGGATATTTCAGATGCAAATTACACAATTATAGCAAAGAATCCAAAAAACTTCTTGCGGATTGGCTTACTGAGATAAAGTTAAGTGGCGAAAAAATCAACACATTTGACTTATTTTCCGTAGAAAATCGCATGGGCAGATGGGCCGGAAAAACAAATCTCATTTATAATTCTATCGGGCAAGCAAATCTAAACATCTTCAACTCAAGAAGTATCATTTATACATGGACTTCAGTTGCTAGAAAGAATAGAAAAAATTCTGAAATTCACTGTTCAATTATAAAGGAAATAGCTCCTGAGTTATTGAAAGTTCATTTTGGTAAAGACAATAGTTGCATGGAGAAATTCTCAAAATCAAATGGATTATTTTATTATCTTGCCTCATATGCAAAATACTGTATTGAAAGCAGAAAATTTCGCAATGAATCAAGATGATTTACGAAACCAAAACGGGAGATAACAAATGAAAAAGATTCTTATAGTCAACAAATCTTTTGGAACAGGCGGAATTCAATCTTCGATGGTAAACATGGCAAATGAGTTGTGCAAATATTATCAAGTTGATCTGTTTATATACAACCCTGAAGGTCCAATGAAAAGTCGTCTTGACGAAAAAGTTAATATAATAAATGCTTGTGACAGATTGAAGTCTCTCTGCATGCCACCCAAACAATTGCTAAGATCAAAACATGCATTTTTTGGTTGTTTTGCTAGAGTATGGTCCAAGTTGTTTGGAAATGAATTCCCAATTAATTTGGCTATAAAAAAGCAAGCAAAGCTCATGGGATATGATCTCGCAATAGCATATCATCAAGAAAGATATAAAACTTCGGCGGGAAGTGGTTTTGTAAGAGTTGTTGACAAATGTATTGATGCCAAAGTCAAAGCTGCATGGTTGCATTATGACAGCAATACTGTAAAGCTTGATGAAAAATTCAACACTCCTTTTTATAAAAAAATGGATAAAGTAATTTGTGTTTCACAATCCGCAATGGAAACTTTTGCGAATAATCATCCGCTTCTTGCAGATAAAATGGATTATTGTTACAACTTCATGACCTACGAAACTATGCTTGAGAACAGCAAAACAAATCAGACAGTAAAGTATCCAAAAAACAAGTTTATTTGTTTCTCTGCATGCCGTATAGTAAACGTAAAGGGGCTTGAAAGGGCAGTTAATGCACTTGCTCCTGTATTTCAAAAGCACCCAGAAGTTATTTGGTATATAGCAGGAGATGGTCCGGCAAAAGCGAATGTCGAAAAAGCAATAAAAGAAAACAAACTTGAAGACAGAATTATTTTTATCGGAAATCAAAGCAACCCTTATCCATATATGAAAAATGCGGATCTCGTAATGAATGTTTCTTATACTGAAGCTGCTCCTATGGTATTTTTTGAAGCAAAAGCCTTAGGAGTTCCTGTTTTTGCAACAGAAACCTTATCGGCACGAGAGTTTTTTGACCATGGTGTAAATTCATTTATTTGTGAGAATTCCGAGAATGGCTTGTTTGAAGTATTCTCAGATATCATGGATAACAAAGACAAAATAACTACAGCTCGAAAGAATCTTGAAAACTTTAGAGCAAATAATGATGAGTCACTGAAAAAAATAGAAACACTTATTAAACTTAATGCCGATGACAAAGAAGGAACCGTCCAATGATCTTATCTAGCAGTACATATTTAAAATATAGAAAATTGCTCACTGCCATTGCTTTATTGTTTATAGTTTTGGGAACATTCAACAAAGTTTTTTCTTTGCTTGCGTTTCTTACATGTGTTTTTAATATTCTTTTATCACGTGGAGAAGGTATTATTAACATGCTTGTATTTTTGCTTCCGTTTTCAAGTATTTTCAAATTTAATCCTGGCGAACAATCTTTTTTTACTTACGTCACATTATTTTATATACTATACATGATCCTCAACCACAAGATTACACAAAATTTTTTTATTTGCCTCATTTTATTAATCACAACTATTGCACTCCATGATTCTACGAATTTTGATTTGTTTCGTTCCATTAAATTTATTGCTAATATTTTACTTACATACTCTGCCATGAAACTCAACCCCCAAAATAGTCATAAGGAAATATTTCTATCATTCGTACATGGTATAATTGTTTCGTCATTTCTTTCACTTCCAGGAGTCTTACCAAATTTTTCAGAATATGTAACTACGAAAGACCTTGGATTCGCCAATGATTGGCTTGAAAGATTTTCAGGCATGTATGGAGATCCTAATTATTATTCGATCAATGTAATCATTTCAATATGTCTTTTAGTGTTACTATGGCACAAAAGGGAGATACCTTTATTTTTTGCTGTAGGACTATCTTCGATTTTGGTTTATTTCGCTATTATCACATACAGCAAATCTGCATTTATTATGCTTGCGTTGCCGTTGATTCTATTTTTGTATTCAAACATAAAAAACAAAAAATACTTTTTAGCAGCATTATTTTTAGTTGGAATGATATATGTCGTTGTGCTTCTGTTTGCAGGTCGAATAAGTGCTTTTGCTATGGTTTTATCACGCTTTACAGAAGGATCTGGAGATATTACAACTGGAAGATCTCATTTATGGAGTAGTTACTTGTCTTTATTTATTCAGCAACCTTTGGTGCTTTTATTTGGCAGAGGTTTAGGCGCCGAATTTGTTAATGGAATGGCTCCTCACAATACATACATTGATTTTCTATATTTCCTTGGACTCGTTGGAACAGTAATATATATTATTACTATTTTTTTGATTCCTAAATCTAAAATTCAAGGCAAAAGAAATTTTTTAAATTTTAGCATATTTATTTGTATAGGTGCTATGTATTTTTTCATCAGCGAAATTTTCTATATAGATTTTCCCTTCCATATAATTATTGCTTTGATTGCGTATAACTTATCATTTAATAAATGTGAGTAAACGATTACCTAAGGAGATTCAAATGAAAATTATATCAAGATTGCTTTACGACTATATCTTTCGTTTTATGCCAAGATCTAACGATTTTGCCGGAAAGCTTTGGAAGAAATTACGTGCATTGTCAACAAAAGGTTTTATTAGATATTGTGGCAAGAACGTAAATATTCAGCGCAAGGCAATAATCTCATCTAAGTTATCCATTGGTGATAATTCTGGAATTGGAATAAACAGTTTTTGCTGTGGCGACATTACAATAGGAAACGATGTTATGATGGGACCGGAATGTGTAATAAAAACCAGAAATCACGAATTTTCAAGAACCGATATTCCTATGCGCATTCAAGGATATAAGCCCGAAGAGCCTGTCACTATTGGAAATGATGTATGGATAGGAAGAAGAGTAATGATAATGCCTGGCGTGCACATAGGAAATGGTTGTATTATTGCCGCCGGTGCTGTAGTGACAAAGGACATCCCTGATTATGCAATAGCAGGTGGAGTTCCTGCTAAGATTATAAAGTTTAGAAAATAGAACAAAATGAAGTTGAACCAACATCTGATTCATACATTTCTTGACTATATTCTAACGACACAAGTTTTTTTAACTCTTTTATTTGCAACTAAAAAAACACAAAAACCTTAATAATGGTGAAAACTAAAAATGAGCAAATTTAATTCTGTATTTAAAGGTGCATCTGTAGATTCTTTCTTCCTGATTGTTGTCAGATTTATGACTATTTTTCTTGGAATATTTGTTACAAGAATCATGTCAGGTCACTTCTCTAAACATGATTATGGCACATATTCTCAAGTCAATCTACTTATAACCACAATAACAAGTATAACTATACTTGGAATGACCGATGGAATAAATTATTTTTTTTGCAGAGAAAAGGATTTAGCCAAACGTGATTCTTACGTGTCTACTATTTTTTCTTTGCAATTTATATTCAATCTTCTTTCTTCTACAATTGTTCTCTCCTGCTCAGTTCCTATTGCAAAATGTTTAGGAAATGACGATGTAAAGCCACTCATAATGTATGCTACAATACTCCCCTTGACTGCTAACCTTATACACCTACTCCAGGTCTTATACGTAGCACTTGGGAAAGCTAAAGGAATTGCATTGCGAAATTTTATTGTTGCATGTTTGAGAATAGTTGCAATATCGATTGCCTGCTACATATTTGATAATATAGCAGTAATGCTATTTTGCACAGTAATCCTTGATGCACTTCAAGTCTTGTATTTTGTTATTGGATTAAAAAGAAGCGGATTTTGGGTGAATCCTTTTAAGCTTGATGCAAATCTTATCAAAGATATACTTTCGTACTGCATACCCATGGCAATGTTTGTAATGCTTAACACTTTAAACAGAGACTTCGACAAATATGTCATCTCCGCATTTACAGACACAGAAACTCTTGCAGTTTACACAAATGCGTCAAAAGTTCTTCCTTTCGATACCATTATGACAGCCTTTGTGACAGTTCTTTTGCCATATATAACTAAGTATATTGCTGAAAAAAAATACGATGACACGCAAAAGCTTTACAAATCATTCCTTGAACTTTCTTATATAACAACAGGCATAATGGCTATAGGTGCTATCAGTGTCGCCCCAGACCTTATGACCTTGCTTTACTCGGACAAGTATTCTGAAGGGCTAAATGTTTTTATTCTCTATATCGTTGTCGATATATTGAGAGTTTTAGGAATCACATTGGTGCTCAGTGCCGCCGGAAAAACGAAAACAATAATGTATGTGGCCTTTGCTACTCTCGCACTTAAAGCAGCTACAAGCATATCATTCTTTTGGTGGTTTGATGTTATAGGTCCTGCTATCTCCACTGTGCTTGTTACATTTATCAGTGGTATTGTTTTGTTGCATTACAGTGCAAAAGAGATGAATACAACGGCAATAAAACTTTTTGATATTAAATATCTTGCCTTGTTTTTATTTGAATCAATATTAGCAGCAATTGTTGTCTTGATGTTAAGAAAACTTCTTACGAATTTAGGAGTTAATTACTTTTTCAGACTTATAATATGTTATGGTATTTATGGCATGGCAATGGTAGCCTTAAATGTCAAACGTCTATTTAAAAATGTAAAATATATAAATTCATGCAAGATGAAAAAACAACCTAAACTTAGCACAATAACTGCAAAAAAGGTAAAACAATGATCGAAAATGAAAAGTTTCACAGTGCATTATTTGAGTTATTAAATCTCTCTATATTTGATGCCTCACCCCCGAATGAAGAATGTATCACTTATATTGGTGAAAACATTGAAAAAATATATAAGCTTGCAAAAATGCACGACCTTTCTCATATCATTGCAGATGCGATTTATAAAATTAAACTTCCAATATATGACGAAGGTGTAAAATCAAAACTACATAAGTGCATGCTGCTCGCAGTGATGCGTTATGAAAAATTAAATTATGAGCTTGAAATAATCTGTACTCATCTTGAAAAAGAAAAAATATATCACATCCCATTAAAAGGGGCGGTAACAAGAACTCTTTACCGAGAGCCATGGATGAGAACAAGTTGTGACATAGATGTCCTTGTCCATGAGCAAGATCTTGAAAAAACCACAAAAATACTTGAAGAAAATCTTGGATATGAAAAAAAAAGCAAAAGTTCTCATGACGTTTCTCTTTTTTCTCCTAGAGGTGTCAATTTGGAATTGCATTTTACTCTTATCGAGGACAATAGAATAAATGGTGCAGAGCTAGTGATTTGCGATGTTTGGGACTATGCGTATGCCTGTGAAGGATATGAATACAAAATGGCGCTCAAAGATGAAATGTCTTATTTTTATCACATTGCACATATGGCAAAGCACTTTCAAATTGGCGGATGTGGAATAAAACCGTTTATCGACCATAAAATTTTGAATGAAAGTATTGCCTTTGACAAAATAAAAAGAGACATACTTCTTGAAAAAGGTGGGTTAAAAATTTTCGAAGAAGGAGTGACACACCTATGCAAAGTTTGGTTTTCAAATGACATACATACTCCGATTTCTAAAAAAATGGAGGAATATATTTTGCATGGTGGAGTTTATGGAAGCTTCGATAATCGTTCTTCTGTTGAGCAAATCAAACATGGTGGCAAGTTAAACTATATCAAGTACAAAATATGGCTTCCACACGACATGATGAAATCCATGTATCCGATCCTTAATACACACAAATGGCTTATTCCACTTTGCGAAATGCACAGATGGGGAAGACTTGTATTAAGTGGTAAACTAAAACGTTCCGCAAAGCAAATCAAAACAATTGAAAAAAAATCAAATGAAGAAATTTCAAAAACGTTCGAAATGATGTTAGAACTTAAATTAGATATCAAATGATTTAGTGAGGAAAAACTTATGAATGGAGCAGCAATAATTCTTTGTGCAGGAAAAGGCACACGAATGGGAGATGACTCTAAAAACAAAGTATGTTTTGACTGTGCAGGAGTTCCCACAATAAAAAGAATAATCGAAAACATGCGTGAAGCGGGTGTGAATCGCTTCGTTATTGTTATAGGCCATAATGCATATAGTGTTATGGATTGTCTTGACGGTGTTGAAGGTGTCATTTACGCTTATCAAAAAGAGCAAAAAGGCACAGGACATGCTGCCATGTGTGGTCTTAAAGCTCTTCAAACTGTAGGATATTCAGGTCCTGTAATTGTTTCGATGGGTGATAAAATTATTGCCACACCTGTAATACGAGGGCTTCTTGAGACATCAAAGAATGCAAAATCCGTATGGGGAGTTCAACCACTTGAAGCAAACTTTAACGGTGGCAGAGTGGTTACAGTTGATGAAAAGCCTTACGGAATAGTTGAATTTGCAGATGCTGCACTTATGAAGCTTGCGGACGCTAATGAAAGCGATTATGCTGAAGTTCTCAAAGCCACAAGGCTTAACCCCAAGAAAGCAGAAAAGGTACTAAAAAAAGCATCAGAAAACAAACCGTGCGGTACAGTTAATCTCTGTGGAAAAACCTTTAATGCTAACGAAATATTGAATACAAAATACGCCAACGCCGGTCTTTATTGTTTCGATGTCAATGAAGCAGTGAAAATCATTGAAAGCATTGGGGCTGATAATGCTCAAGGAGAGATTTACCTCACCGATGCGCTCGAAAAATTCTCTAGCAACGGAGATGCGGAGATATATGTCGTAAATTCAGCACAGGATATGCTTACATATAGCACAAGACCTGAATTGCGTGATATAAGCAGACATTTTATGCGCAGCGCCTCCGAGTTCGAAAAAGATATAAAAAATGGCAGTTTAGACAAAATGTTCGGTGAGCTCTATGGCGAAAATGCTGAAACTCAAAAGGCTCGTTATATTAATCTTCTCGAACTATTCATTTCAAAATACGGTGATAAAAAGGTCATAATCACTCGCGCCCCCGGACGTGTAAATCTTATGGGACGTCACATTGACCATAGAGGCGGCGGGTTAAATGTTATAACAACAGACAAGGATATTGTATTCGTAGCTGCAGCACGCGATGATGATAACATAACCATTACAAACGTTGATTCATCATTCCCTGAAAGAAGTTTTTCGATAAGCAAGGTTCTTGGCGAAAAGAAATATGACAAATGGCTCGATTATCTTTCTGACGAAAGAGTTGTCAAGGAGCTTGCTGAAAGTAGCGGTGACTGGTCAAATTATGTAAAGAGTGCTGTCATAAGAGCACAGTTCGAAAATGATTTGACACTTTGCGGAATGGATATGGCTGCATCCGGAACCATTCCGATAGCTGCAGGACTTTCATCCTCATCCAGTATTGTTGTAGCTGTAATGGAAGCAGTTGTTGCCTTAAATTGCCTCAACATTTCCAATACTGACTTTATAAATCTTTGCGGCGAAGGTGAGTGGTTTGTCGGTTCAAGAGGCGGAGCAGGAGATCAAGGCGCAATAAAGTGCGGAAAAGCAGGCAGAATTGTGCACCTCAACTTTAAACCTTTTTCAATTGGTGACAGTGCAGTTTTTTCAGATAAATATGCAGTAATTGTAGCAAACAGTATGGTTAAGGCAAAAAAATCTGAAGGAAGCAAAGATAAATTCAATGCGAAAATTGCCGCTTACGAGTTCGCATTTATGCTCATCAAACGCCAATTTCCTCAATATGGCTTTGTTGAGCTTAGAGACGTGGCAAAAGTAAGACCCTACAGCAAAATATATACTATACTAAAATCTATTCCCGAAACGATAACACGCGGCGCGGTGAAGGCATTACTTCCAGAGTATAAAGAAGACATAGACAGAATTTTCTCTAACCACAAAGATCCCGGAATATACGAATTGCGTGGAGTGACGATGTTCGGAATTTCTGAATGTGAAAGATCTGAAATGTGCATGACGCTTCTCAACGAAGGCAAATACGAGGAGTTTGGTCAAATAATGAAAATTAGCCACAATGGCGACAGAGTTGGGGCTACCCCTATTACAGATGAATTCCTTGATGATCTTATTGAGAAAAATGAAAATATAGCGCTCCACGGTGGCGATTATGGCTGCTCCACTGAGCAAATAGATTATCTTTGTGATCTTCTCAATGCTACGGACGGAGTTCTCGGTAGTGAGCTTGCAGGAGCTGGTCTTGGCGGATGTGTAATAGCCCTCGTTGAAAAAGAAAAAGCACAGAACATTATTTCAGTTTTGAATGAAAAGTATTACGATAAATATGGATATGATCATTCAGCACATGTATATGCGGCTTCGCATGGTTCAAAAGTTGTGTTTTAATAATTGCTCTACTCATTAACTTTAACAAGTTAATTGAAAAAACATATGCTCAATAAATCCTAAACAAAATCCCCTGATGATTGGCTTTGTGCCTTTCATCGGGGGATTGTTTTTGTTACACCGTCAGGGAAAATATGTAGTCTACGCTTATCTTATGCCCGTTTGCAATACGGCTTTTGCGCTCAAATTTCATGTGTCGTACGGGTGTCATCTTCTTAACCATCTGACCGCCGACAGAACCTGCCTGACGAGATGTGAGATCACCGTTGTATCCCTGCTTAAGATTTACGCCTACTTCGCTTGCGGCTTCCATCTTAAATTTATTGAGAGCTTCCTTAGCTTCGGGAACTACTACTTTATTCTTGGACATTTTGAGTTCTCCTATTATTCCATTTAAATCTATATCATTGAGCGCAACGCTTACTTTTCTTCGTCGGCTCTGATATTATTGTTCACTCAAAGTCCTTTTTTATAATCGGTAATTTAAGGCTATATCGGCAATTTTATTTTCAATATAATATATTATATATAAATTATTTTTTCGGAGGATACAGGTCGGGGCGAAGAATAGAGCATGCGTAGTTTACCATCTTTTCAATACGCTCTTTTCCAATCTCCAGCGACATTTCGTTTGCATTGGCGGCAAACCAGTCCTCAGATGCGTCAAGACGCTCCAGCTTGATAGAGCCGGGAAAAACTGCCTCAAGGTCAGAGCACTCATATTTACCTGCATGGTCACCACCACCAGGGACACCTTTAAATCCGTTGAATATGCGAATGAAGTTCCACGGATTGTCCTTTGCCGAAAGATTTTTGTAAAAGTCGGCATTTTCCTTTTTGCCCCACCAGCCGTAGCCCTGTGTTTCCTCCAGATACTCAAAGGTCAGCTTTTTAGCCGCCTTCATGCAGGCAAGAGCTGTGGGAAGATAGTCCTCGCCCTGATGACATATAATAATAGAAATGTTTCGTGTAAATCCACTCTTGAAAAGGGACTTGAGAATGTTGTAAACATACGCTTCAAGCACGTCTACGTCCATATTGATAGTGTTCTTTTCGGGACCACCTACTGCATAGCTCGCAACACCGTACCAGACAGTAGGCAAGATAAGGCAGTCGAGCTTTTTAGCTATCTCGTTAGTTATTCCCTCTGCGACAAGTCCGTCACAGCCGTAGGGGCAGTGCATCGAATGATACTCTACTGTTCCAACAGGCAAAATAATCTGCCAGCCCTCACGCTTTGCGCGCTCTACTTCCTCGGGGTACGCTCTGGTAAAATCGACTCTCATACAAAACTCTCCTTTGATTTTGTCTTGGTTTTATTTTTGCTTGAATTTGATTTCGCCTTTGCCAAGTCTTTGTCGCTTGACAATTTTATTTTACTATGCTATACTTTGTTTGTAAATGATATTCCTCACCAAACAGTTGTCAAATATTAGCATATGAAAGGACAATATAATGAATTCAGCAAGGGATGTGTATTTGTCTAATATAAATGTCATCTGCAATGCAGGTGGATTTTTTCGTCATACGGTAGACAGCTCCTGGTCGGAGGGACTGCACACCTTTATGCAAAACAAGATATATTATGTCACCAAGGGTAGCTTTTACATTACCATAAACGGAGCTTCCTACACAGCAGAGGCAGGCGACTTCTTTTTCATACCCGCAGGCACGATGCACACCTATACCGACATTGAAGGCGTTGCCTTCGAAAAATTCTGGATGCACCTCGACATTTATCCTAGCTCATCGCATCTGCAAGCGCTATCCCTGCCACACCACATAAAAATACCTCAAAAAAGCGAGATACACCGCCTGTTTTTGCAGTATGTGAAATACTCAAAGGGGCACACACTCTCTGATGCCCTGCGTGTCAAGGCGACAGCGACGGCTCTGCTCGCTGAATATATCCAGCTCTCACACGAGGAGGGCGTGCCACTATACAATGAATCCGAGAGGCGCATTACAGAGATACTGCGCTACATAGAGCAAAACATAGGCACACCGCTGGACGTGCCAACGCTCGCAAAAAAATTCCGTCTGCACCCAAACCATTTTATCCGTCATTTCAAGGAAAGCACAGGCTACACTCCCGCGCGATATATTAAAATGAAGAAAATGGAGATAGCAAAGCAATTTCTGGAGGAAACCGACCTTATGGTATTCGAGATAATGGAGAAGATAGGCGAAGAGGACCCTGCAAGCTTTTCAAAGCAATTCAAGAGCATCTATTCCTACTCTCCTCGTGACTACCGCACCTATTTTAAAAGCGCAAAGCAGGTCAAAGCGCCCAAAAGAAGCAAATAAACAAAAACGGCATCTGTGCGATGCCGTTTTTCTATGATGGGCGGTGGTCGAGTAACAAAAGCACTTGACTACTTTTATTTACATTATGCCTGTCCGTCGGGCTTTGACCTCAAGGGCTTGCGCTTTCCGTCGGGAGTCTGCACAACCGTGTTGTCAAGCGTGCCTCGTAGCATTGCGCGCACACCTGCGAGATATTCCTCGCGCAGAGCCTTCTGCTCTGTGAGCTCTTCGGGCGTGAGGGCAGAGGTCTTTGCCTTCCTTGCGAGCTCGTTTATTCTGTCGATTTTATACTGTTCCATTTTTCTTCCTTTATATTACTTATTATTGTATATCTGCAATTACCATGCGTTATTAGTTTATCACTTTTTTCTCTCTGTGTCAACTTATTTTATTGACAATGCAGAAAAATAATGCTATACTGAAGCAGTAAAACGAAGGAGGAGGCGAGCATATGAAAAAGCAAAGCGCAGACACAAGCTGTGAGACATGTATAAACTATGTTTATGACGACGACTTTGACTGCTACACGTGCGACATGCACCTTGACGAAGACGAGCTTCAGAGATATGCTTATTCTACGAAGCCGAGATGCCCCTTTTATCAGTACAAGGACGAGTATATAAATGTAAGAAAGCAGATATAAGCAACAATATATACTATACACAAAAGACGGCGATGCCGTCTTTTTATCATTTTTTCGTCCTGCAATACATATAATGTAAAGAAGGTATATTTGCAAACTTATATTTACATTACTTGAGGTGCTTATGGACAAATCGTATTTATCCTCTCGCGAGGAAAGCTCGCTTGAGGGCAGGTGTGAGGGTGGTGCGCCACTAATCCTCTCCACTCTTGCCTTTATCTGCATCGCATTCACGCTGATGAACCTATCGCTTAACGCCTATTCGCTCGAAGAAAAGCGAGGCGAGATAAGTCAGGCGGTCATTTCGATAACGGAAAGGCTTGAAGAAAGCGACGCCGTTGCGGCTTTTCTGGGAATAGGTGAAAATGACGACAAGGAAATTTACTGACTACTCACTCGCCTTATGCCCTGCTCTCGTGTGGCTTTTGCCTCTTTTGATATGCGAGCCCTTGTCGCTTTCCCTATCCCTATTATGCTCCGTCTTTATTCACGAGTCGGGGCATATTTTTGCATTTTCCCTCTCTCGTGCAGGAAGAGTGCGACTTTTCGGCTCGGCGGGCGGGCTATTGCTCACTCCCACACATCAGCTTTCATACGGGCGCGAGCTTGTGGTGGCTATGTTTGGCCCTCTTTTCAACCTTGCCTTCGCTTTTGTTTTGCTTGCGTGCACACGGATCTGGGAGAGTGATGCTCTGCGGCTGCTGATAGGCGTGAATATCAGCTGCGCTCTATGCAACCTTTTGCCTGTCTTTGAGCTTGACGGAGGGAGGATACTCTTTTCACTTTGCGCTATGATATTTTCACTTGATACGGCGCAAAAAGTACAGAAAGGCGTATCTCTTGCCTTGCTTTCGATAATGCTTTTCTTCTCTCTTTATCTGGTCTTGATGCTTGATGCGGGCTATCGCATTTTGCTATGGGTAGCGGTCATAGCTTTGGCATCGGACAAAAACAAACGATAAGGGAGATTTTGGGAGAAAAACAAAGTTTACGCATAGTTTTCAGCGAAATTCCGTCATTTTTAGCAGTTAATTGCGCTTAATTGCAGTTAACTGTGAAAAATTGCGGATTTTTTTGTTTTTTTTCGCTCTATGTATTGCATTTTAATTCTATTTTTGCTATAATGCTATATCGACTGATAATTCTTTAATATGAAAGGAGCATTCGTTCAGTAAAGAGATGGAAAAAATCATAGAGTTAAAAGGGATTTCAAAACAATTTGACGGAGAGAAAATACTCGACTCCATTGATCTATATATAAGGGACAAGGAATTTGTCACGCTTCTCGGGCCTTCGGGCTGTGGAAAGACCACCACCCTGCGCATTATCGGCGGTTTTGAAACGCCTGACGAAGGCGAGGTGTACTTTGAGGGAAAGAAGATAAACGATCTTCCCCCCTACAAGCGTCAGGTCAACACTGTGTTCCAGAAATATGCGCTTTTCCCACATCTGAACGTTTACGACAATATTGCTTTCTCGCTCAGACTGAACAAGGTGCCTGAGGAGGAAATATCCAAGAGAGTAAAGGAGCTGCTTGAGCTCGTGGCTCTCAAGGGCTTTGAAAAAAGAAACGTCAATCTGCTTTCGGGTGGTCAGCAGCAGCGCGTAGCTATCGCACGTGCGCTTATCAGCCGTCCTCGTGTGCTTTTGCTGGACGAGCCCCTCGGTGCGCTCGACCTTAAGCTCCGTAAGGACATGCAGAATGAGCTGAAGAAAATCCAGCAGCAGACGGGCATCGCCTTTATCTATGTCACACACGACCAAGAGGAAGCGCTCTCCATGTCAGATACCGTAGTGGTTATGGCAAACGGCGTTATCCAGCAGATAGGCACTCCCACAGACATATACAACGAGCCCAAAAACGCCTTTGTCGCTGACTTTATAGGTGAAAGTAATATAGTCGACGGCATTATGCGCGAGGACTATCGCGTCACATTTGCGCACCACACCTTTGACTGCCTTGACGGCGGCTTTGGCAAAAACGAGCCTGTCGACGTCGTAGTTCGTCCTGAGGACGTCGACGTCGTAGCACCTGACGCAGGAATGCTCAAGGGTGATGTAACCAGCGTTACCTTCAAGGGCGTGCATTACGAAATAATCGTAGACATAAACGGCTTTAAGTGGATGATACAGTCCACCGACTTCGTCGAGGTCGGAGCGACTATAGGTCTCTATATTGAGCCTGATGCAATACATATCATGAAGAAATCCGAATTTTCGGGACAGTTTGGAGACTACAGCTCCTTCAGCGACGAGCTTGACGAGCTGTCGAACCCCAACTTTGACGAAGAGGAGGAGTAAGATGGCAAGAAGATTCTCCATTTTGCGCGCGGCGGCGGCTTATCCGCATATAGTGTGGAGTATTCTCTTTATTATCGCGCCTATGGTCTTCGTGCTCTATTACACGTTTACAGACTCAAACGGCGTCTTCACATTTCAGAACATCGCAAATCTGGTCAACCCCGACTATTTATCCATTTTTGCGCGTTCTATATGCTTCGCAATAGTGGCGACCTTTATTTGCCTTGTCGTCGCATATCCGCTCGCATACTTTATTTCCAGAATGAGCGCTTCCCGTCAGAGAGTGTTGCTTTTGCTCGTAATGCTCCCTATGTGGATGAACCTGCTCATTCGTACATATTCCTGGATGAACATACTTGAGATGAACGGAATAGTCAACTTCCTGCTTGGCAAGATAGGGCTCGGTCCTTACAAGATGCTCGGCAACAGTGCCGCCGTCGTTTTGGGTATGGTATACAACTTTTTACCCTATATGGTAATGCCTATCTGCACTGTTATGGGCAAGATAGACAAAAATCTTCTTGAGGCGGCAGGCGACCTCGGCTGCAACGGCTTCAAGACTATCACCCGAGTGATAATGCCCCTCAGCGTGTCGGGTGTTATCTCGGGAATCACCATGGTTTTCGTACCCTCTGTAAGTACCTTCTACATCTCACAGAAGATGGGCGGAGGAAACTTTGACCTCATCGGTGACACGATAGAGCGTCAGTTTATGCTCAACTACGACTACAATATGGGCGCTTCCCTCTCATTTATACTTATGATACTTATCACCATCAGCCTGGCGGTAATGAACCGCTTTGGCGATGAGGACGGAGGTATCGTGGTATGAGAAACGTTTCGAAAATCTATACGACTATTATAATGCTGTTTTTGTACGCACCTATAGCCGTAATGATAATCTTTTCCTTCAACTCATCGAACAGCCTTGCCTCAATGGATGGCTTCTCCTTCAAGTGGTATGCAGAGCTGTTCAAGAGCGAGGCGGTGCTTACCGCGCTTTACAACACTCTTGTGCTTGCAGTAAGCTCTGCAGCTATCTCGACTGTTGTTGGCACTGCGGCGGCGGTGGGAATAAACAAGATAAGAAGCAAGAGAGCAAAGGGAATTATTATGGGCGTGTCCAATATTCCTATGATGAACCCCGATATAGTAACGGGTATCGCTATGGCGTTGCTCTTCACCTTTGCTATGAATTTGCTGGGACTTAACAGCATTTTCGGCTTCTGGACTGTGCTTATTGCGCATGTTACATTCAACCTGCCATATGTCATACTTTCCGTACTCCCCAAGATAAAGCAAATGGACAGGCATCTGCCCGAGGCGGCGATGGACCTCGGCTGCACCAAGTGGCAGTCGTTCTTCAAGGTCGAGCTCCCCTTTATCATGCCCGGAGTATTCAGCGGATTTATTATGGCGTTTACTCTCTCGCTTGACGACTTCGTCATAAGCTATTTCAACTCCGAGGAGTTCCAGACGCTCCCCATAGTAATATACGGAATGACAAAGCGTACGGTAACGCCCGATATGTATGCGCTGTCTACCCTTATATTCGGCACAGTATTCGTGCTTCTCGTAATATCCAATGTTATGCAGTCGCGCGCTGATGCCAAGAACAATCCCTACGCCCAGAAGCGCACTCGTGCAAGAAGGGTGAGAGCTCAAGGGGGTACAGCAAAATGAAAAGAATAGTTTCCCTTTTGCTGCTTTTGTGTGTAATATGCTCTGTAGTCCTTCCGCTTGCATCATGTGGTGAGAAGAAGGTAAGAAAGTTCTATATCTACAACTGGGGTGAGTATATGCCTCTCGGAAAGTACGGCTCAAGCCACATTCCCGAGGAGTTTGAAAAGTACTACAACGCTACTCACGAGGACAAGATATCGGTAGTCTACTCTATCTATTCCAGCAATGAGGACATGTACGCCAAGCTGAAAAGCGGCTCGAACAAAATAGACCTCATTATCCCCTCCGACTATATGGTCGCACGCCTTATTTCAGAGGGAATGCTGGCAAAGCTGGACTACTCGTCGATACCAAACTATGAATACATAGCAGACCAGTTTAAGAACACAGAGGGACAGTCAGACGGACCGTCCTATGACCCGACCTGCGAGTACACAGTCCCCTACACCTACGGACTTGTCGGACTTATATACAACACCACTATGGTGGACGAGGCGCCGACAAGCTGGAGAATACTGTGGGACGAGCGCTACTCAGGCATGATACTCAACTTCAACAACAGCCGCGACGCCTTTGGTATCGCGCAGTATATCCTCAGCTATGAAACAGGACACACGACAGACGACGACAACTATGTCAACACGCAGGACAAGTCTCGCTGGGACGAAGCCCTTGAGCTTTTGCAGTCACAGAGACCTGTAATGCAGGCGTATGTTATGGACGAGGTGTTCAACAAGATGGAAAGCGGAGCGGCGGCGCTCGCACCCTACTATGCAGGTGACTTCTACACCATGCAGGAGGTAAACGAGGACCTCGCATTCGTATATCCCATAGAGGGCACGAATATTTTCGTGGATGCTATGTGTGTACCTGCAAGCTCTGAAAACAAGGACATAGCCGAGGCATTTATCAACTTTGTGCTTGAGCCTGAATGGGCAAAGGAAATCGCCGAATATGTGGCGTATGCCTGCCCGAACACAGCCGTCACAGATGACGAAAGCTACGAGTATTACGAGGACGAGATACTCTACCCCGACACCGAAAATATGACGACATATTATTTCGAAAACCTTGACCTTGAAACGCTTCGTTACTCCAACTCGCTTTGGGAAAAAATGAAGGTGGAAAGCTCGTCAGGTGAGGGAATTTACATTTTTGCCGCAGTTATTGTAGCAGGTGTCGCAGTATTTTTCATTATTTCTGCCATAAAAAAGAGAAAACTTCGCAAATATTATTAAAAAATGCTTGACATTTAAGATATTCTCGTGTATAATATTTGGTGCATTTGTACGAATACGCAAAGGCATACAACATAGTATTAAAAAATAATTATACACGTTTCAAATAACAGAAGGAGGTGCCGAAATGAAAAGGACATATCAGCCCAAGAAGAGACAGAGAAAGATGGAGCATGGCTTCAGAAAAAGAATGGCAACCGCTAACGGCAGAAAAGTTCTCAAGAGAAGACGCGCAAAGGGTAGAGCTCAGCTCACATATTAATTGACGCGAAAATCTGCTAAAACTCCGATATTCCACGTATTCGTGCTTTATCGGGGTTTTTGTTTTAACTGCAGGTGAAAATATGAAATTTACAGCTATCTGCGAAAATCATTTGTATTCCAAGGCGTATTCAAAGGGAAAAAGATTTGCAGGCAAGTATATTGCCGTACACGTGCTTCCCGACTATGCAAGTGAGAGACTGCGCCGAGCGCACCCTCTCAAGATTAAAGAAAATCGTATCGGTCTCACCGTATCAAAAAAGGTCGGAGGCGCAGTGGTGCGCAACCGTGTGAAAAGAATTTTACGCGAGGGCTACCGCGCAGTTATCACCGACCGCGCTCTCAAAGTAGGCTTTCTTATCGTTATTGTGGCGAGGAGCGCCGCATCTGACGCAAAGACTGGTGACATCAAGGAAGAGCTTGCCCGCGCATTTGGTAGACTTGATATGTACGAAAAACAATGAAGTATTTGTTTATTGCGCTTATAAAAGCGTACAGAAAATTCATCTCACCACTTAAATCGCCCTGCTGCAGGTTTACTCCTACCTGCTCTGCCTATGCCCTTGAGGCATTTCAAACTCGTGGCTTTTTTGTCGGATTTATATTGACAGTGTGGCGTATTTTACGTTGCAATCCGTTTTGTAAAGGTGGATATGATCCCGTACCTCAAAAGGGACTTCGCAATCCGACACGCAGGAATATGGATAGAGATGACAACGAAAGTGAGGAAAATTAAACATGAGACTTTTCGACATTATTTATATCCCGTTTGGATATGTAATGCGTTTCTTCTGCTCCTTTACAAACAACAACTACGCTATATCCCTGTTGTTGTTTGCAGTTGCTGTGAAGATAGTTTTGCTTCCCTTCAGCATTAAGCAGCAGAAAAATCAGATAAAGGGCGCTGCCCTCCGTCCCAAGATGATGGCGATAGAAAAGAAGTATGCCGGCAGAAATGACAAGGCAACACTTCAGAAAAAGCAGAACGAGATTATGGAGCTTCAGCAGAAGGAGGGTTACTCTCCCCTTTCAGGATGCCTTCCCCTTCTCATTCAGCTCCCCGTCATTATGGCGCTTTACAACATCATCAGAAACCCCTTGACATATGTTTGCCGTTTTGCGCAGGACACTATCACAGCTTTGGCTGAAAAGGTAAACGAGCTTTCTGCTACTCCCGTATTTGCAGATGTAGCAAAGGCAGACCAGATAACCGTAATTTCCAAGATAAAAGAGCTTGGATATGACAACTTTGCCGGCATAGGCGACTTTTCTTCGGAATTGCTCCCCAACTTCAATCTTTTCGGTCTTGATATTTCTATCAATCCGTCTATTGCAAGCTGGCTCGTTATAATCCCGATACTCGTATTTGCTTCTCAGTTCTTTACCATGAAGCTCTCACGCAAGCTCAATCCTATGGCGCAGATGACTGCTGCAACACAGGAGGCGCAGATGTCCAACACTATAATGGACATAATGATGCCCCTCATGACGCTCTGGATGGCGTTCAACTTCTCTGCTACCATCGGTATCTACTGGATATACCAGTCCATTATCGGTATCGTGCAGATGCTTATTCTCGCTCGCTTGATGCCTATTCCACAGCCTACTGAGGAAGAAATCCGTCAGGCTGAAAAGGAGCTTAAGGCGAAGCAGCAGCAGAGAAGAACGGCGGCAAACGATCCCAACAAGCCGAAGGTGCGCTCGTTGCATCACATTGACGACGATGACGATGAACCAGCTCCTCCCGCGCCCAAGGCTACCGCGCCCAAGAATTCGGCAATTGACGCGGCACCCCTGAAGGACGAGAGCGACAAGGACTGAATACCTACCGACACGGTAAATTTAGACTAAACGAAATATATAGAGGAAATGATTATGAGAAAAGAAATAATTGCCTCAGGCAAGGATATACAGTTGGCAGTTGCCAACGCAAAGGAGGCTCTCGGAGTTGATCCGTTGAGCGATATTGAATACGAGATAGTTGACCTCGGAAGCAAGGGTATTTTCGGCGTTATCGGCGCAAAGCCCGTAAAGATTAAGGCGTATATTGAAATTCCCGATCCCATAGACAGCCGTAAGAAGAAGGACAGAGGTCAGGGCGAGCGCAGGAATAATCAAAGACAGGGCAACAAGGGCAGCGACAGAAACGACAGAAGACGCCAGCGCCAGAACGAGATCGAGGCGGCAGTAGAAAAGTTTAAGCGCGAGGCACCCGAAAACGCGCCTAAAAGAAGCGTGGCAATACCCGAGGCAGAGCTCAAGTTTGAGAGCGTCGAGGCTGTAGAGGGCGCGGATATGTCCTTCGACTTCGTAAGCAAGCTCATCTCCAATCTCGGCATAAACGCTGAAGCTCATCTCTTCAGCTGCAGTGACGGCACGAGAAGAATTACTATCGACGGCGAGGATGCAGGCATGCTCATCGGTCACCACGGTGACACTCTCGTGTCCTTGCAGTATCTTGCAAACCTTGCAAGCACGAAGAAGAACGCGTCGGGCGTTCGTGACCACAGCAGAGTTACGGTAGACATCGAGGGCTACCGCGCAAAGAGAGAGGACACTCTCCGCGCTCTCGCTCGTAAGAAGGCGGCGCAGGCTATAAAGAACAACCGTAGCGTTATGCTTGAGCCTATGACACCTTACGAAAGAAGAATTATCCATTCCGAGATACAGTCTATCGAGGGCGTTGCCACCAACTCCATTGGCTCTGACAGCAACAGAAAGATAGTTATTTATCTCACAGATAAAAAGAAAAGCGTATCGCCTGCTCCCGAAGCCGACGATAACGAATAATAGGTATGAATAATCTTATTTCTACAATTGCAGCAATTTCTACCCCGCCCGGAAAAGGCGGGGTAGCGCTTATTCGCATTTCGGGCGACGACGCTATCGCCATAGCCGAGAAATGCTTTATTCCGAAGAGCAAGACACCGCTTTCACAGTGCGCGCCGAGGGTTGCCGTTTACGGAGACGTCGTCTTTGAAAACGAGAAAATAGACGATGCTATGGCAACGGTATTCAAGTCGCCTGCCTCATATACGGGCGAGGACACGGTGGAAATATCCTGCCACGGCGGTATTCTTATTTCACGCACGGTGCTTGAGGCGGTTTTTGCCGCAGGAGCAGTGCCTGCCACGGCAGGAGAGTTTAGTCGTCGCGCGTTTATGAACGGAAAAATCTCGCTCTCCGATGCCGAGGCGATAGGTATGCTTTTGGAGGCTAAAACACATAGCCAGATATTGCTCAATTCCTCTGCCTCACGTACTCGGCTGTCGCAAAAAATAGAGGCTCTTCACTCCACGGTCATACTCCTGCTTTCAACTATGTACGCGAAGATAGATTATCCCGACGAGGACCTCGCTGATATGACGCACGACGAGATACGCGCAGAGCTTGACGCCATCAAGTCCTCTCTTTGCTCGCTTGCAGAAAGCTACAAGACGGGCAGAGCCATAAACGAGGGCATCAGAACCGTCATTTGCGGAAAGCCCAACGTGGGCAAGAGCACCCTTTATAATACTCTGTGCGGAGGAAATTACGCCATCGTCAGCGAATACGAGGGCACGACGCGCGACCTTCTTGAGCGTACGGTGTCGCTCGGTCAGGTAACGCTAAATCTATGCGACACGGCAGGAATACGCTCGACAGACGCTCCCGTCGAGCAGATAGGCATTTCCCTTTCACGAGAGAAAATATCAGAGGCAGAGCTCATATTCGCCACCTTTGACGGCTCACGCGAGCTTGACGAATACGACTGCGAGCTGATAGACACGTTAAAGGCGTCAAGCGCCACCATTGTCGCCGTCATCAATAAGGGCGACCTTCCCCGGATAATAGACAAAGAAAAAATAGAGAGCGCCTTTGAAAACACCGTCACGCTGACGGCGAGCGCATCTGCCGACGGCTTGAAGAAGGTCGTGGAGAGGCTGTTTTACGACGAGCGACTGACACTCGGCGAGGACGCCATAGTATCAAGCGCGCGTCAGTATTCCTCTCTCGTGTCTGCTATAGGACACATAGAGCGCGCAATAGGCGTGCTCTCAAGCGGATACCCGTTTGACATTGTTTCGAGCGATATAGAGGAATGTGCCATCGCCCTTTCCGAGCTTGACGGCAGAGCCGTCAGCGAGGACATCGTGTCAGGAATTTTCTCGCATTTCTGTGTCGGAAAGTAAAGAGTATAGCTGACCTTTGTAAATAATAGTTTACGAAGATAAAAAAAGAAATTCCACACAGAAAGTCTGTGTGGAAATGTTCTATAAAACACTTTTTGCTTGTGCTTATGCCCGAAGGCGTCAACGCCTACGACTCTTTGATGTTAACAATATAATAGCAACAACTGCTGCGGCAATTATAACTGCAAGTACAACACCCCATACTACAAAGCCACTACCGCGTGCCGTATCTACTACATCATTGACGGCAGAGCTTACAGGAGCTCGCTCTGTGGTGCTTGTCGCAGGTGTTGTCGTGCTTACGACAGGAGAGGTGGTAGTAACCCTTTGTGTCGTGGTGGAGGGCACATCGTCACCGATTATGCCGTCCTGTGTTTCGCCCTCGGTGATATTTCCCTGCATATCAGGAAGAATATCGTCATTGAGCATGCTTGTCACATCTGCATCTCTATCCATTCTACGTGCGCCTCTTGTCATAGGGAGCGCAAGTGCAGGCAGAGCCATACAAAGCAAGAGTGAAAGCACAGTCAAAAGCACTAAAATATTTTTTACTGTAACCTTATTCATCATTTATTCTCTTCGTTCTTTAATTTGCAAATACGGACTAATGTCCGCAAAACTATTCTTCCCTTGCAAAATAAAAATAATCGCAATTATAAATGGATATTATGGAAACAAAAAGATTTACTAAAAACGACAACGGATTTATTTGCCAGAATTGTAAAAAAGAGGTACTACCTCTCGGCTACACCTCGCGAAATCACTGCCCCTTTTGTCTGTATTCTCTGCACGTGGATATTATGCCAGGCGACAGAGCAAACGCCTGTATGGGACTTATGCGCCCTGTCAAGACAGAGCCTGACCCGAAGAAAGGCTATGTGATAATTCACGAGTGTACAAGGTGTGGCACTCGTGGCAGAAATCGTGCGGCGCACGAGGCGAAGGTACAGCCTGACGATATAGACCTTATTATATCACTTACAGCGCCTATACAGTAAAATATTACGAGGGGGGACTAAATGTCCCCCCTCGTGATTTCCTCACGCTATCGTTTGGCATTTTATTTAATTATCTGCAGTATAAGCGAATATGTCTGCAAGGAGCTCTTTTGACGCGTCGTAATCCTTATCCTTTGCAATAAGTGCCTTTGCCGCAAAGCATATTACGCTATCGTCAGGCAAGGAGGCAAGCGATGAAAGCGAGCCGAAATCAGTACTCTTGAGGTAAACTCCGTTCTCGTTGCAATACTCAAACTCGCCTTCTCCTGTAAACTCGGCAATCGGCACAAATCTTCCCGCCTTGTCAAGCTCAAGAAAAACCCTTTCACTGAGTATGTAAACATAAGTGGTTATTCCGACACCTGAATAAAACGTCTCCTGGCTCTGATAAGCAAAGTCGGCGCTCATATTGACTGTGTTTATTGCAATTTCGTCATTACCCTCGCACAGAGCACCCGTTATTTCGTGCTGGATAATGGTCTCCTGTGTGGGCGTAAATCCTACATCAGCGGCTATTACAATGTTGGTCTTGTAGCCCCTGTTACCAACAAGCTGAATCGTCGATACTATTATAACCAAGGCGAAAAACACGCCGAATATCGTCTGCCACTGATAGTGATACCAGAAATTCTCAAGCCAAAGCCGAAATTTAGTCTTTTCTGCGCCGTCAGTACGTAAAGCCTTTTCAAAATTCTTCATTTTTCTCTCCCGTCGGAAGTGTTTTCTTAATTATACATTATATCGACATCAAAATCAACAGTGTTTTGCGATAAATCAGATAATCAATGATGATGGTGGTGATGGTGATGATGCGCGTGAGTGTCGCTTATCTCCACGCAACAGCTCTGAGAGTGACAATGCTCGTCTGCTCCCTCAAGCTCAAGGGTGGCGTGACGGATGTTATGCTCCTTGAGCTCTTCTCTCACGCTTTGCTTAACGGCAGCGTAATCTCCGCTTGACACGATATGCATAGTCGCGTAGCTTGACTGTCCGTCCATGCTCCACACGTGAATATGATGCACGTCCTCAACGCCGTCTATATGCAGAAGGTGCTTTTTAAGCTCGCTTATATCAATATCGCTCGGTGTCTTTTCAAGAAACAGATCAAGCGCGCGCAAAAGATTTTTCGTGGCGTTTATAAGAATAAATACGGCAACTCCTATAGACATCAAGGAGTCGATAATAGCGAAATCGGTAAAGCGCATAACCACAGCGCCCACAAGCACCACGATCCAGCCGAGCGTGTCCTCAAGCATATGCAGATTTACCGCGCGCTGATTGAGCGAGTCGCCCTCGCGTGTGAAAAGGGCGGCGAATAGATTTACGCCTGCGCCAATAACGGCGAACAGTATCATTCCGTCATAATTTATATCCGTCGGGTTGAAAATTCTCAACACGGCGTTATATATTACCACACACGAGCCAAAAAGAAGTATAAGCGTAGTAATCACGCTTCCCACGACGGAATATCTCAAATATCCGTACGTATATTTTTCGTCAGGCTGGCGCTTGCTCTTCTTTTCGAGGAAGTAGGATATACCGATGCTCGTGGCATCGCCTATATCGTGCACCGCGTCGGAAAGGATAGCCACGCTTCCCGTAAAAATACCTCCAAAAAATTCAAATAACGAAAATGCAAAATTCAAAACAAAGGCAATCAAAATGTTTCTCTCGGTCTTCACGGCATTCTCCTTTATTAAGCGGTTTTTCTACTGCTACATTATATCACACGGCGCAAAAATATGCAAGCGATTTGTTATTTTGTAACCTTTTATTTACAAAAAATCCCCTCAAAATGAGGGGATTTTTCTTATTCGGGCTTTCTCGGCATTATCATTGATGCAACTAAATAAGCGATAACTCCGGGAACAAACGCGGAAAATATCGTCACTGCCGCGTAGCCAAGTCTGACGAGGGTGGGATCGATATTGCAGTATTCGGCAATTCCCGCGCACACGCCGTCAAGCTTTTTGTCAGTGGATGATTTGTAAAGTCTTTTTTCCATAATTTCACCTTTTTCGCCCGTGCTTGCATCAGAGGACGAAAATCCTTCAGTCGTTGGTGGGCTTCATCGTGGGGAACAGCAATACGTCGCGAATAGACGCGCTGTCGGTGAGAAGCATTACAAGTCTGTCTACGCCGAAGCCAAGACCGCCCGTGGGGGGCATACCGTACTCAAGCGCGGTGATGTAATCGTAGTCCACCTGCGCCTTGCTGTCGGGATCGAGGGCAAGACGGTCAGCGACCTGTCGCTCAAAACGCCCACGCTGGTCGATAGGATCGTTAAGCTCGGAGAATGCATTTCCAAACTCTGTAGCGTTTATAAAGTACTCAAATCTCTCTGTGAATGCAGGATCTGAGGGCTTGCGCTTTGCGAGGGGGCTTATCTCTACGGGGTAATCGTAGATGAATGTAGGCTGAATGAGGTTTTCTTCAACATATGCATCGAAGAACTCTGCAAGAATTGCGCCCTTTGTGGGGATTTCAGGCAATTCTACATGGCGCTCCTTGGCAATAGCAATTGCCTCCTCGTCGCTCTCTATAGTAGCGAAGTCTACGCCTGAATACTTCTTTACAGCCTCTATCATGGTCATTCTTTCCCAGTGAGAGAGGTCTATCTCCTTGCCCTGATACTGTATCTGGAGAGTGCCACAAACATTCTGTGCGACAGTCTTCATCATTTCCTCTACCAAGTCCATCATACCCTCAAAGTCGGTATATGCCTGATAGAGCTCAATGCTTGTAAATTCAGGATTGTGCTTTGTGTCCATGCCCTCGTTTCTGAAGATGCGACCTACCTCGTACACTCGATCCATACCACCAACGATGAGTCTCTTGAGGTAAAGCTCTGTCTCTATGCGGAGCACCATATCCATATCAAGAGTGTTGTGATGTGTGTAGAAGGGGCGTGCAGAAGCGCCTATTTCAAAGGGCGTAAGTATAGGGGTATCAACCTCGAGAAATCCCTTTCCGTCAAGGTAGGAGCGAAGCTCGCGGAGTATCATACTACGCTTTACAAAAGTATCCTTTACCTCGGGATTTATAATGAGGTCAACATATCTCTGTCTGTAACGGAGATCCGTATTTGTAAGTCCGTGGAACTTTTCGGGGAGGGGCAAAAGCGACTTTGAGAGAAGAACTATCTTCTGCGCATGTACGGAGGTCTCGCCTGTCTGTGTCTTGAAGACAAAGCCCTCTATACCTATAATATCGCCGATGTCCCACTTCTTGAAGTCGGCGTAAGCATCCTCGCCAACATCGTCACGCTTTACATAGGACTGTATCTTGCCGTCGCCGTCAAGCAAGTGAACGAATGACGCCTTGCCCATGATACGACGGCTGACTATTCTACCTGCGATAGAAACTGTCTTGCCCTCGTAGCTCTCGTAGTCCGCAAATATCTGCGAGCTTCTCGCTGTGACATCATACTTTGTTATTTCAAACGGGTTCTTGCCGTTTTCTACAAGGGTAGCGAGCTTTTCTCGTCTTACCTGAAGCTCGTTGCCCACATTCTGTGTATTGTTTTCTGCCATGTCCTTAAGTCTCCTTGATTACGCTCTCTTTACGCTGAGAATGTGAAGGTGAATGATATTTCCGTTGGGAAGCTCTACTGCTACCTCATCACCTGCACGAGCGCCAAGAATAGCAAGTCCAATGGGGGACTGGTCGGAAATCTTGCCGTTTACAGGGTCAGTTTCATATGAGCCAACGATATGGTACGTGATGTCCTTTGCTCTCTCGCGGTTGTGTACCTCAACGATAGAGCCTACGCTTACAACTGATGTGTCTATCTCGCTGTCGTCTACGACATGCGCATTCTTTATAAGCTCCTCAAGCTCAAATGCTCTCTGAGCGAGCTTTGCCTGCTCGTTTTTAGCTTCATCGTATTCGCTGTTCTCGGAAAGGTCACCGAAGCTTCTCGCCTGAGATATATCCTTCTTATTTTTCTCCATCGCCACATTCTTGATGTAATCAAGCTCGTCCTGAAGAGCCTTAAAGCCTGCGGCGGTATAATTTCTCTGCTTATCTTCCATTGCCATGTTCGTGTCTCCTTATGACTTTGTATATATTATTTTTATTTTTTATTACCTTGTTTTGATCAGTTCTTGACAAGAAGCTTTTGTGTCGATATCTTGCTTTTCAGCTCCTCAACGGCTGCCGTGTACTGCGTGTCCTCTTCCCTTGTCAGCTTATAAATGCTCTTTTTTGACGCTTCCTCGGAAAGCTCGACTATCTTGTCGGGAACAATGCCCACGCCATCGTAGTTTTCGGAGTACGGGGGCGAGTAGCGGAAATAAGTTATTGTAACGGCTGAGCCGTCAAGCTCGCCGTTTATATCCTTCAATTTCATTCCTGTCTGTCCGACGCCCTTGCCGAAGGTGGTCGTACCGATAACAGATGCAACACCGTAATCCTTAAGCGACGAGGTGAAAAGCTCGCCTGCGCTTGCGGTATTTCCATTTGTGATAATTACCATCGGCATATCTATCTGGTGCGATCTTATATACTTGTTCACGAATATAAAGAAGGGGTTATAATCAATTACAGAGGAAATTGTGTAGTTGCTTGAGGTGTCCTTGTACTCCATATGAACTATAGGTCCATCGGGAAGTATATACTCTAGTATTGCGACAACAGAGTCAAGGTTTCCACCGGGGTTGTTTCTCATATCGAAGAGTATTCCCTCTGCTCCCGCTTCTACAAGCTCATTATAAGCATTGTAGAACTGACTATAGGTTTTGTCGTCAAAGGAGGAAATGTGGATATATCCTATATTTCCCTCTCTGAGCTCATAGTCTACAGTTACCTCTGTGACATGGTCTCTTACTACATCAAAATTCATTTCCACGCCGTCTCGAAGCAAGGTTATTCTGACTGTCGTGTTTGGCTCGCCCTTTACTCTGTCCAGCGACTCGTAGTAGCCGAGCTCAGACATATCCTCGCCGTCAACATGGGTGAGTATATCACCTGGGAGTATCCCCACATTATAGGCAGGTCCGTCGCGGAATACTGTAAGAGCCTCGATGTAGTTATCTTCCGTTATAGTAACGCTGATACCGATACCGACATACTCGCCTCGTCTATCAGCCATATAATCGTCATACGACTCTGTATCGTAGTAGTAAGCATACCTGTCGCCAAGCACATCAAGATACGAGTCTATGAAAATCATAGTAGCCGTGTCGACATCGTCTACCTCTTCAAATCTGTAGTACTCAACTACTCGCTCAAGGACATCCATCGATACCTCGCTGTAGGGCTTATATTCGCCTACATAGTACTCCTCAAAAATGTCCTCGACCTGATTGAGCTTGTGAAAATCCACCAGCTCGATGAAGGCAAGCCAAGCCTGTTGGTCAAACTCGGCGATGATACCATCACCTACAACGGGTGGGGTGGTAACATCGGGGGCCTTGCCCTGTCCGCATCCACACAAAAGTGAAAGCGACAGCGACAGCGCAACGAGCAAAAGCAAGATGCGCGAGCTCTTTTTTGTAAATCTGTTTTTCATATATTTCTCCAACCCTTGAAGCAGAGGGCAGAATGGTCTACCCCTCTCCAAGCGAAATTCGCCGACCCTTTCGGCGAAAGCTTTACACTAGTAGCGCACTAGTGGTGATTTATCAGAACTTTGTAGGACGAGTCGTGAGGTATTTCTTAACCATGAGCGCCACCTTGAAGGTAACTGCCTGATCAAACTCACGAAGGTCAAGTCCCGTTATTTTGCGTATTTTTTCAAGTCTGTATACAAGAGTGTTTCTGTGTACAAAGAGCTTTCTCGAGGTTTCCGACACATTGAGGTTGTTCTCAAAGAACGCCTGCACTGTCATAAGCGTCTCGCGGTCGAGTGACTCGAGCGAGCCCTTCTTGAATACCTCCTGCAAGAATATCTCGCAAAGAGTGGTAGGAAGCTGATACACAAGTCTGCCTATTCCGAGGTTTTCATAGCTGATAACAGTCTTCTCTGTGTCGAACACCTTGCCGACCTCAAGTGCGATTCTCGCTTCCTTGTATGCGCGGGCGAGCTCCTTCAAGGACTCGGCAATGGTACTGATACCAACAGACGCCTTCGCATAGAACTCTGTGTTGAGTGTCTCCACGATAGAGGTCGCAAGCTCCTCAGCCTCCTCTATCTCAAAGGAGGGAGTTACCTCCTTGACGAGAACTATCTCCTGCTCGTTTATGTTTATAACATAATCGTGCGCCTTGTCAGGGAACATACCCTCGATTATATCGTATGGGAGAACATCTGTCTTTGCGCCAAATCTGATGATAAGCACTATTCTGTGCTCGTCAGAGGAGAAATGAAGCTCCTTGCTCTTGACGAAAATGTCTCCGGGGAGAATGTTGTCGAGCATTATGTTTTTGATAAACGAAGCCTTGTCGTACTTCTCGTCGTAAAGCTCCTTTATTCCGCCCAGCGTGATAGCGAGCACGCCTGTAGATGTCTCCGCACGCTCATCTGCGCCCTCGACGAATACTGCGTATCCCGACGAGGTGCTATCTGCAATGTATCTATAAGTATATCCGCCTATAACGGCAACAGCGCCGGAATAAGCCAGCTCCTCCTTGACACCTGTACGGGTTTCGCCGACACAAGAGGATGTCGAGCAGGCGATGACGATGCCGTTGTCATCAATAACTCCCACGGTCCTTCCAAGAGTTTCCTTTGTGCGTTGCATTACTCCCTGAAACAAACGGTTTGACATATTTTACATTCCTTTCGTTCAAATCGTTCAAAGCATAACGAGCAAAATAGTTTTATTTGTCTATGTATGCCTGAAAAATGTGATTTCGTTAATACTGAACTATATTGTAATACATTTTTTGTGATTTTTCAACATAAAATTAAAAAAGTTTACAAATTAGGATTGCTTTTTTTATGTAAAATGCCAAATAAGTAGTCCGTTTTAAGCGAAATCGTCACATTTCATAAAAATAGGATATTGCCGAAAGCGCAAAAAGAGGTGCAGTCTCGCATCTGAGGATACGCGCGCCGAGCGTGACGGGGACTATCCCCCTCTCCTCGATGAGCGACGCCTCACGCTCACTAAAGCCTCCCTCACAGCCTACGATGACGGATATCGAGGTCACGCCCTCGCCCTTTTCTTCAAGCAGGTGGCGCAGGCTCCTTGTATGGCAGTCCTCGTAGCAGAAGATAGCGAGCGTGTCCTCGCTTGCGCTCCTTATCGCCTCGTCAAAGGACACAGGTGCGCAGACGACGGGAAGTCTCGCTCTGCCACATTGCTTTGCCGCCTCTGTGGCTATCTTGTTCATTCGGCTGTTTTGCTTTTCTATTTTGTCGCCCTTCGGTCGCTTTATACATCTCTCGCTCTCAAAGGGGACTATTTTCACAGCGCCAAGCTCTACTGCCTTTTGTATTATGGTTTCCAGCTTGTCGCCCTTGGGATATGCCTGATAAAGCGTTATGCTGACCGGGCTCTCCCTCCTTGACACAGCCGAGGAGATTATTTCTGCCTCCACATCCTTGCCGTCAAGTCGGGAAAGACGGCAGGTGTATTCCGTGCCATCTCCGTCGCAAACAGTTATCTCGTCTCCTGCCGCCATACGAAGCGAGTAGGAGATGTGGTGGGCGTCGTCGCCCTCAATTGTCACAATGCTGTCGCGTATGTTGTCACGCGAAACGAAAAATCGTGGCATACTCACCTCACGCGCGGCACGCCATTATGGCGAGCCAGTCGTTTTCCTGCATTTCCGCAACTATTCGAAGTCCGTTTTCTGCTATAGAGGCTCTCACCTCGTCTGCTCGGGGAGAGATAATGCCTGACATTATTATTTTTCCGTCCTCGGCAAGATAGGGGTCTATGTCGGGGAGCATACGGATAATTATATCCGCTACAATGTTTGCAAGCACGACGTCGTACCTGCCATTCGTTGTGTCAACGGAAGCGAGCAGGTCAGAGGTGTCGCAGGTGATGTTGGTAGCGCCGTCGGTTTCGATGTTATCACGTGCAACTCGTACAGCGACGGGGTCAATGTCGTAAGCGGCGACAGACTTTGCACCGAGCTTTGATGCGCAGATGGCGAGTATTCCGCTACCTGTCCCGACATCAAGCACTCGCTCGTTGCCTGTAAGTATTTTCTGCATCATTTCAATGACGAGGCGAGTGGTCTCGTGAGTACCTGTGCCAAACGCCATTCCGGGATCCATACGGAGTATTATCTCGTCCTCTGTGGGCTCGTAATGCTCCCAAGCGGGAACAATAGTGATCTTTCCGAGCTTTATCGGGTGGTAGTACTTCTTCCACGACTCTGCCCAGTCCTGCTCGTTTACGCCCTCAAAGGAAATCTCGCCCTCTATCTCAAGGGTACGGAAGCGCTCTGTGATAAACGCAGTATATTCTGCAAGGTTTCTCTCCTCAGGCACGAATATCGACACCGCAACTTTGCTCTTATCGGCGTTGAGAATACTCTCGTCGATGAGGTCTCCGTACATTCCGTTTATGCTCACATCGCTGTAGTCCTCTATCATAAGACCGTTGTCGAGCATGCACATAACGGCACATATATCGTCAAGGAAGCTGATTTCGCTTCTTACCGTCAGTTTTGTCCAATTGCATTCAGCCATTTTACTGCCTCTTTTCTGTCTTTTTCTATCTGTGCTTTTAAGTCGTCTATACTGTCAAAGCGACACTCTTCTCTCAAAAATCTGCAAAGCTCGACGCGTATGCTCTTTCCGTAGAGATCGCCCTCATAGTCTATAATATGCGTTTCGCAGTTTACAAATTCGCCGTCATCGACTGTCGGGCGTATGCCGATGTTGGTGACTGCATTGTACCTCACTCCGTCAAGCTCGACTACAGTAGCGTAGACGCCGTGGCGGGCGATGATAAATGACTGCGGATACACAAAGTTTGCCGTAGGGACACCGAGCGAGCGGGCAAGCGCCTTTCCGTGATAGACCTCGCCCTCAATATAGAAATTGTGGCCGAGCATCTCGTGTGCGCTCTGCATATCTCCTTTTTCGACTGCGTCCTTTATTCTTGTCGAGCTGATGGGAAGCTGTCCGTACGTATATGGCTCGCAGACGATACATTCCCTGCCGAGCCTCGCCATACCATCGGATAGTGTCTGCGCATTTCCCTCTGCGCCTCTTCCGTAGCGGAAATTAAATCCACAGACGGCGACTCTCGCATTGCACTCGCCAATGACTATTTCGCTGACAAAGTCCTCCTTTGTCATATCCTTTACTCTCATAAAGTTGAGAAGTAAAGCATATCTCACGCCTATCTCCTTGAATGCAGAAAGCCTCTGCTCCTCGGTGAAGATGCGCTTTTTGTTGCCTTTCAGCATAGCGCTTCCCTCCTCCGAAAAGGTCAGCACAAGCGCCAAAAGACCTCTTTTTTCTGCTTCCTTGACAGTGCGCAGGAGTAGCTCCCTGTGTCCTGCGTGAACTCCGTCAAAAAATCCAAGTGCCACCACCGTATCCTCAGTTACGGCAGTGGCAAGACCTGTGTAAAGATCAATTATCTTCAAAAGTTAGCGTTCAAGTAGCTCTTGAGCAAAAGCGCAAGAAGCTCATCCCTGTCTACCTTACGGATAAGGCTACGGGCTCCGTTGTAATTAGTTATATAGGTCGGGTCCTCGGAGATGATATAGCCGACCAGCTGGTTTATGGGATTATATCCCTTTTCCTTCAATGCCTCGTAAACAACGCCAAGCACTCGTCTGATCTCTATGTCCTGCTCAGACGGCTTTGCGAATGTTATAGTCTTGTTATTATCGTTCATATTTTTCTTCCTTCCTGTAGGAATTTATATTCAATAGCATTATACACTATTATTTATAATAAGTCAATATAATATAAAAGATTGACAAAGAAAAACTAATATGCTAAAATGTGAAATGAAATAATAAGCAAGGAAGTTATACTATGAAATTTGAGCTTGTCGCAACCTGTCTTTTCGGGCTCGAGCACCTGCTTGGCGAGGAAATAGACAGTCTTGGATATGAAAGAAAAAGCACCATCGACGGCCGTGTGACCTTTTTTGGCGACTGTGAGGCTGTCGCTTACTCAAATGTGTTTTTGCGCTATGCGGAGAGAGTTTTCATAAAGCTTGGCGAGTTTAAGGCAGACACATTTGACGAGCTTTTTGAGGGCACACGCGCTCTGCCTTGGGAAATGTGGATAGGCAAGGACGACGCCTTTCCCGTAAAGGGGCACTCTATTTCAAGTGATTTGCACTCTATTCCCGACTGTCAGAAGATAATAAAGCGAGCTGTAGTGTCACGCCTTTCCGACACCTACGGCATAAAGTGGTTTGAGGAGAGTGGCAAAAAGTATCAGATAGAGTTTTTCATACTCAAAAACACAGCCACCCTTATGATAGACACGTCAGGCACTCCACTTCACAAGCGTGGCTATCGCACACAAGCAAACGCCGCGCCGATAAGAGAAACTCTCGCCGCCGCAATAGCGGCGACCAGCCGTCCACGTGAGGATGTGCTTTTGCACGACCCCATGTGTGGCTCCGGCACTATAGCAATTGAGGCGGCAATGCTAATAAACAATATAGCCCCCGGCGTGAATCGTAGCTTTTGCGCAGAGGACTTCCCACAGATAGAAAGATCAATGTGGCAAAACGCGCGAGAGGAAGCTCGTGCAAATCAGCTTGATACCGGCTTTGAGGCATATGCATCTGATATCGACCCCGAATGTGTGAAAATAGCAGAGGCAAACTGCCTTCGAGCAGGAGTGGACAAGTATGTCAAGTGCTTTTGCGCAGATGCGAGAAATATGAAGCCTATAGGCAGACGAGGCACTATCGTCACAAATCCACCATACGGCGAAAGATTGCAGACACGCGACGAGGCGCAGGCGCTCTATCGTGATATAGGACGCGTATTTTCAGCTATGGCGCCGTGGCAGGCGTATATTATATCCTCCGATCCCCTCTTTGAGCGCTTTTACGGAAAGCGAGCAGACAAGGTGCGCAAGCTCTATAACGGAATGATACCCTGCTACCTTTATCAGTATTTCAAAAACAATAAAAAGTAAATAAAACTTTACAAAGCACTATGTGATTTTCCTGTCGCACAGTGCTTTTTTGTCGCCCTTTGGCGTGTATATTTACCCTCACAAAATGAAATACTTTAATTAAGTCTGGAGGATAAATATGAAGTATTTAAGCAAAAATTACACAGAAAATGTAATGGTAATGAAGGAAAAGCTACGAGCAGGCGAGAGCTTTGACATTATATATCGTGCGCTTAACATAGGCAAAGACGAGGCGAGCTTTTTCTATATAGACGGATTTGTCAAGGACGGAAATATGCAGAAGGTGTTTCAGTATTTTTTCGGACTTCAGGGACTTACCAAGGGAGAGAGGGCGGCAGAGGCGTTTGCACGCGCGCACATTCCCTATGTCGAGGTCGAGCTTACCAAAAGCATAGACAAGCTCATACTTGCCGTAATGTCGGGAAGCGTCGTTATGCTCGGCGAGACCTTTCTTGACGATGCGATAATAATTGACGCACGCACATATCCTGCGAGAGAAACACAGGAGCCCGACAACGACCGGGTGATGCAGGGAGCAAAGGACGGCTTTGTGGAAACGCTTATATTCAATACTGCCCTGCTTCGCCGACGGATACGCGACACTCGCCTGACTATGCTATATAAAAATGCGGGTGGCTCATCAAAGACGGACATAGTCATCTGCTATCTTGACGGAGTGGCAGACAAGAAATATGTGGATTTCATATCCCGAAAAATAGACGAAATGACGCCAAAATCAATGACTCTCGGCTTTATGAGCCTCGCAGAGTCGCTGATAAAACGGCGATGGTACAACCCCTTCCCAAAGATACGCACGCTTGAGCGACCTGACGCCGCGGCGGCGGAGGTCCTCGAGGGCAAGGTGCTCGTGATATGCGACACATCCCCTATGGTAATGGTGCTACCCACCTCAATTTTTGATTTCTGGCAGGAGACAAACGATTACTATTTCCCGCCCATTACAGGATGTTACCTTCGCATCATACGCCATTTCGTGTTCATCCTCTCGCTTATACTGACGCCGACTTGGTATCTTTTGCTCAAGTATCCCGACGTCGTACCACCATCGCTATCATTCCTCATACCGGAGCAGACGGGAGCGATGCCGATAATACTGCAATTATTTTTGACGGAGCTGGCAATCGACGGACTGAAGCTCGCCTCTATGAACACGCCAAACATACTCTCAAACTCGCTCAGCGTCATAGGAGGACTTATACTCGGCGAGTTTGCAGTAGAAATAGGGTGGCTGTCGGGAGATGTAATATTCTATATGGCAGTAGTGGCTATTGCGAGCTTTTCACAGCAGAACTATGAGCTTGGCTACGCCTTCAAATTTTTGAGAATGATAATTCTCGCATTGACTGCCATATTTGGCTTTTACGGATATTTGGCAGGAATTTTGCTCGTGCCGTTGCTCATACTTTCAAACAAGACCTTAAACGGTGAGTACAGCTATCTCTACCCCTTGATTCCCTTTAATGCACAGGCTCTCGCTCGGCTGTTTTTCAGGCTGAAGAAAAACGATTTCGGGCAGGGTGATGGCGGAGCAAGAGATGGCGCAAGAGCCTCTCAAGGCAGAGAAAAATAACTGATATAGAAAGAAAAATGTAAAGGCTTGTTTACAAAAAACAAGCCTTTTTTTGATTTGCTCGATGTAGCAAAATTGCTCAAAAATCCCCTTTTTTATTGACAATTAACGCTTACCGTGATAAAATAATCGTGACAAAGAAAGCAACGAACGGAGGAGATAGCTATGTCGAAAACGAAAATTATAGATGCGCATGCGCACATCTTTTTTCACCTTCGCAACCAAGAGCTCGACAAGCAGAAGATACTCAAAACGATAGAAAAGTATGAAATCGACGAGATGTATGTGTCTGGCTTGAACGGCTATTTCCCAAGCGTTGATGCAGTCGACGAAATAAACGAATATGTCGGTCGCTTCTCTGCCGAGCACCCCGACAGAATAAAGGGATATGTCTATGTCAGTCCCGAGCACGAAAATGCTCTGTCAGTTTTGATGCACGGAATTGAAGACTTGAATATGGTAGGCGCAAAAATCTGGGTATCCGAATACTGCGACGACCACAAGGTAGACATATTAGCTGAAAAGCTCATTGAATACAAGCGCCCTCTCTTGATACACGCCTTTAAAAAGGTGAGTGAGCAGGTCGCAAAGGAAAACACAGCTAAAAATGTGAGAAATCTTGCGCTCCGATACCCCGAATTGAAGATACTCATGGCTCATATAGGAGGAAACTGCTACCACGGAGTGCCGTTTGTTCGTGACCTTGAAAATGTATGGGTAGATGTCAGCGGAACAAGCTCCCGCACCAACGAGATAGAATACACACTAGAAAATCTCGGCGAGGACAGAGTTGTTTACGGTACTGATATTACAGGCACCTCCTTTGCCGTTCCCTACGGAAAGGCGCTCGGCGCATCTATTTCGGAACTCGCAAGAGAAAAGCTCCTCTACGGCAATGCGAAAAGGCTTTTTGACTGCCGACTTGGAGCACAGGAGGCTTTGAAATGATAGATTTTAATTGCTATATTGGAAATTGGCCCTTTCACAAGGTGAGGGCAAGCTCATTCGATGACCTGCTCGCACTCCATCGTGAAAACGGAATTGACTACGGATATATTTCCTCCATCGAATCTATTTTTTACAACGACCCATACGAGTCAGAAAAGGACCTTAGCGAAAAGATAAAGTCCACCCCCTACGAGCATGTGCTTACTGTCAATCCCTCGCTCGAATCGTGGGAAATTTCACTTGAAGCCTGCCTTCGTGAGTTTGATATAAAGGGATTGAGAATTCACCCTGGCTTTCACGGCTACGAGCTTACCGATGATGAAATTTTGCCTCTTGTTGAGGTCGCAAAAAGAGAGAGCCTGCCCATCTTTGTGACAATGCGAATGTCAGACGAGAGAATGACACATATGATGCACCCCCGTCTGCCGAGCGTTGAGGAATTGAAGGCATTTGCTGAAAAATGCGAGGGCGTCAAGGTTGTTTTCTGCTATATAAAGGACTACGAGGCAAAACAGCTTTTCAACACGCTGAAAAATAGCGAAAATGTCTTTATTGACACGACAGGACTTTCACAAATTCTGCTGTTTGGCGACACAATGGGCATACTTCCCCACGCCGTCTACGGCTCTGGCTACCCGCTTCGCACGTTGAAGTCGACTATCATGGCACTCGACGAGCTATCCGACGAGGAGTTGCGCCTTTCCGTCTTAAACGGCAAAGCTATAAATCTGTAAAGTTATAAATCCACAAGACTATTCAAAACAAAAAAGCCTTTGCGAATTTTACGCAAAGGCTTTTATTTATCTCTCTATCTCCATTCCGTCAAATGCGATGGTGGTTTTCACCTTGCAGGTGGCAAGTGCATCGTCTACTGTCGGAGAAGAATTTAATATTTCTCTGCCGTGATGGTAGAGAATTAACTCCTTTATCTCGTGCTCTTCTGCAAAATGGCAAACATCGCTCACCTTGTGATGCCCTGTCTCCATCAAGAGCAGGTCGCAGCCTTTACCGACAGGCGCTTCAAGGTCCCCGACCTTGCCGACATCCCCCGAATACACCACACAAAAGCCGTCAAGCTCTATACGGAAGGAAAATGAACGGCAAAGTCCGTCATCTCCGTCGGGCAGGTGGTGTGAGGGGTAGGCAGTCACCTTAATATTTTCGTCCTCGTAAAACAGGCACTCTTGTGGCTGTTTCGGGCAGATGGAAAACATAAGCTTCCCGAAAAATCCACCCTCGGTGTGCGAGAGTATGGTCTTTATTCCCTCCCAAGTGTCAAGCTCGGGAATGAAAAGCGGGATTTCTGTATATTGAGGCGCACTCTTTTTTACTGCGCAGAGCTTTCGCAAATTCCAGAAAAGCCCTGCAAGACCGCCTATATGGTCGTAATGTGTATGCGATATAAATACTGCGCGTGTTTTCATAAGGTCGATTCCACCAAGATGGGCAAGGCGAGAGCAATTCTCTCCTGCATCAAAAAAATAGTGGCTATCGTTTTGCGAGACCACCACCGAAGTATGATGACGGT
>JAZRQS010000025.1:0-2288 GCA_045649925.1 Eubacteriales bacterium
GCAGTCGTATTCCTCTGCCCGCTCGTTGTCAAGATTACAAAGAACTACCTCGCAAGAAGAAGAGGAGAGAAGGTCGCACCCGTTATCTCCGCTTTCGAGGAGTACAACAACGTCGACCTCGGCGAAAACAACTACGAGGAATAATTCAATTTAGTGTGTTGTCTTTTACATAAAATATAACACAAAACGCACCGTCAAAAAAATGACGGTGCGTTTTCTATTCATAGGGTAGGGACTGTCCCTTTTTGTCAGAACAATATTACCAAGAACTGTGAGACAAGAACTACGGTGATAAGCGCTATAGGATATGTAGCGGAGTAAGCCGCTGCGACATCGTCTGTCTTTGACACGCCGATGAGCGTGCCGAGAGCAGGAGTGCTCGTCATAGCGCCTGTAAGTGAGCCGAGGTTGTTAAGCAGGCTCAATTTAAGCACGTACTTTGCAAAAAAGAAGCCGACCACCATAGGAATGAGCGTCATAAAGAAGCCGTAAATGAAGTAGCTTACCTTGAACAGCTCAATGAACTTTGCTCCACCTGCGACGCCTGCGCCTGTGAGGAAGAGTATCAAGCCAAGCTCCTTGAGTATCTTAAGAGTGGAGTCCTTGGGTGTTACATTCAAGGGACCGATATGAGCGAAGTGACCAAAAACAAGTGAAGTAAGCAGACAGCCACCTGTCGTAGTGAGAGAGAAGCAGGTGCCTGAAAGTCCGTTTGCAGTAAGCGGAACCTTTATCATACCCACAAAGACACCGACAATAGCGACAATTGCGAATGCGGCAAATCCAAGTCCGTCAAGCTCAAAGAGCTTGCGCTCACGCTTTTCCTTTGTTTCCTTTACGCCACCCGACGACGTCTCTGCGAGCTTCTGTCGTTCTATATCCATATTTGCTTTTGTAAGTCGGGGAATTATCTGCACGAAAAGCACGACACCGATAACGCCGAATATGTAGGCGATTCCGTTTCCCACGCTGACTGTCGCCTCATAGGCGGGATCGACTGTCGCCTTTGCGGCGGAGAATGCCGGAGTGGAGGTGAGTGCGCCCGAAAGAAGTCCTGCTATCATTGCGGTAAACTCGTCGGGATTAGCCTCGCCCATGACCTCTCTGCCAAAAAAGATGCATCCTGCGGCAGTAAGTCCACCTGTAAGAATAACCACAAGTGCAAGCACCACATAGGATTTGAAATTGCGCTTGAAATTTCCAAAGAATTTCGGGCCTGCGATAAATCCGACCGAGGTAACGAAGAGCACAAGACCGAGGTTTTCCACTATCTTGAGCGCCTTGTCGGTATATCCCACAGTCTGCCCCTCAAGCGCTCCGTAGAACAGGCACCCAAACACAAGCGCCATAATGAACACGCCTGCATCACCGAGCGAGATGCCCTTGATAGAAATGCGCCCAAAGGCAAATCCGACGGCAATAATTGAAAAGATAGAGAACATAAAAAAGGTTATTCCCGTTATGGAAATAACACCGCCAAAAAGCTGCATAACATTATCTCCTTATAGAATTGTCAACTTTTGTTGTCATTCTCTCGGCGCCTGCACAAAGGCAAATATCCCTTGCCCTGTAGCTGAACGCCAAAAATCCTGACAAATTTTAAGCGCGTATATTATAGCATAAAGTGAACGAAAATTCAATGCTTATTACAAAATATTTATTATCCTGTGCAAAAGCAGCTTCTCTCAGACACCACAAGCAAAAAGAAAAAGAACCGCAAGGGCTCTTTTCTTTTTTGGTCGGAATGTTCATAGAAAATTTGATTGCATATTAAGAAGCAGGATTGATTCTATCTTCACCATAAGCTAAAGACAGTGCACTTTGTGCTGACATAACTGTAATATCGAAGCTTTCATACAGCATATACGATATCTTTTTTTCTTCAGGATTGATACTGTATGACATGGCGTAGGCCACATCGGGAGCCTCGCCATAAAAAGTATAGCAATGATACAGGTCGCCATCAAAATAAAAGCGTTCGCGCCAACCTTCATCCTGCATGAGATACTGCTTCTCAAGAGTCTGCCAGGCTGTGTTAAAATCATCTGCATCATAAATTACAACTAAGCGAAGTATGCTATCGCCTGACAAAATAACACTATAGTTATACTCATATTCATAAAAGACGATTTCCTTTGTATCTAAGTCTTCTTTTGAGGGCAGGACTGCAATGGCTGCATCTTCAAGGTGTGTGCGATTTTTTAGATAGGAGTCAAAGTCAGTCGTGGTGAAGCTTTTTGCTCTCCCATAACAAACCAAAGAAGTACAAGCACCGATGACAAGTATCA
>JAZRQS010000026.1:0-48296 GCA_045649925.1 Eubacteriales bacterium
ATCCTAAACAAATATGTTATAATGTTAAAAACAAGACATATACGACAGGAGAGAATGATTATGGCTATTGGCGAAAGAATCAACTTTTTCCGCAATATGCGTGGTATGACTCAGAAATATCTTGGTATGCAGGTGGGCTTCCCGGAGAAGTCTGCCGATGTTCGTCTTGCTCAGTATGAAACAGGAACAAGAACTCCTAAAACGGACTTGACTGCAGCATTGGCTGATACCCTGGATGTATCTCCGCAGGCTCTCGCCGTACCGGACATTGATTCCTATATCGGTCTGATGCACACGCTATTCACCTTAGAGGACAGATACGGACTCCATATCGACGAAGCAGATGGAGAAGTCTGCTTGAAGGTCGATGTGCGTAAAAATAAGGATGCCGCACAGCTTCACGAAATGCTGTGTGCTTGGAGACAGGCTGTTGCCATGCTCAAAGCAGGTGAGATCACGCAGGAAGAATACGACCGTTGGCGTTATCGCTATCCCGAATTTGACAACACCCATCGTTGGGTAAAAGTACCTTCCCAAGCGCTCAGCAATATGCTCGTTGAAGCAATTAAAGATGAATAAACGAGAATGGATCGCTTTCGTTAATCTCTAAATTTTGTGGGAGGGATAATTTTGTGTTTGGAACTGTAATCATAGATGCTTATTCTGCCGAAGAAACAGAAAGCCTTGCACTTGCAATTGACGATTTATGTTGTCCGTGCGATAACTACGGTTGGGCTTCTGCAGGTATATATTCATTTTGGGACTATAACACCCATGAAGTTCTGTATATCGGGTTAGCAAGTGATTTAGCTGTTAGATTCAGACAACATAATGGTTTGCTTTCCATGCCAGAAGAAGGGTGCAAATATAATTTCATTCAAGACTATTTCAAAAGTCATTCTAAATTGGGGTATACCATTTTTGTACAATCTCCGCTATCACAACCAATGGTACATCGAAACAAGGAGCTGTTTGAAAAAATGGCTGCAGAGCATAATTCTCCAATTAAAGATTATGTAAGCGAACAAGGAATAGCTGATATAAAAAGGGTTGAGGGAATATTGATTGAGGCATACAATCAATTCTATGGAAGATTTCCTGCTTGGAATAAAGTTGGTGGTTCAGTAGCAGGTCAACGTAGAGTAATGCAAAACAATATCAACATTGTAAAGAGCTTTAGTAACCCACAACTATATGCTGTAAATCCTATCGTTTCCAGATCTACAATAAGAGAATTATCAGATAATCCATCGTACGAGGGATATGAGTCCTATCTTCATACCGCCAGAATGTATGTGCTGATGATGGGAATGGATTTTGATGAAGCCCTTGCTTTCGCAAACAAATGGGATCCCTTTGGCTGGTATAAAAAAATGTGCGATGCCGGTTATCTTGAAAAACAATTACTGGTATAACAAAAAAAGAGCTAACTGACTTAATCAAAATCAGTTAGCTCTTTATTGTTGAATAATGAAGTTTTGTTGCCATTTCGTTGCCACGAATGGCTCAAATCCTTAAAAAGTCCGGTGATGACTGGGCTTTTTAGACCTGTGAGATCACTCCCACTCAATTGTGCCTATCGGCTTGGGTGTCAAGTCGTAGAGCACACGGTTGATGCCTTCAACCTCGGAAGTAATTCTATCTGTTATCTTGCGAAGAACGTCGTAGGGAATTTCCTCGATGGTAGCTGTCATAGCGTCTACAGTGTTTACGGCACGAATGATAGCAGGCCATCCCTCGTATCTCTTGCCATCGCGTACGCCTACGCTCTTGAAGTCGGGCACTGCGATGAAGTACTGCCATACCTTGCCTGCAAGTCCGTTGCGGTCAAACTCCTCACGAAGTATTGCGTCAGCCTCGCGGAGTGCATTGAGGCGGTCACGTGTGATAGCGCCGAGGCAACGAACGCCGAGACCGGGGCCGGGGAAGGGCTGGCGGTCAACCATGGTGGAGGGAAGTCCGAGTGCCTTGCCGACAACTCTTACCTCGTCCTTGTAGAGCAGACGAACAGGCTCAACAAGCTCAAACTGAAGATCCTCAGGAAGCCCACCAACATTGTGGTGTGCCTTAACTCCGTCACTTTCAAGTATGTCGGGGTATATAGTACCTTGAGCAAGGAAAGAAATGCCCTCGAGCTTTCTGCCTTCCTCTGCAAACACGTTGATAAACTCGTTTCCGATGATCTTACGCTTCTTTTCGGGCTCTGCAACATCGCGAAGAAGATCGAGGAAGCGGTCTGTAGCATCAATATAAATAAGGTTTGCATCAAGCTGACCTCTGAACAGGTCGATTACTGCCTCACTCTCGCCCTTGCGCATAAGTCCATGGTTAACATGTACGCATACAAGCTGCTTACCTATAGCCTTGATAAGCAATGCGGCAACAACGGAGCTGTCTACACCGCCGGAAAGCGCAAGAAGTACCTTTTTGTCGCCTACCTGCTCTCTGATTTCAGCAACCTGCTCTGCAATAAATGCATCAGCCTGCATGGGTGTGCGAATTCTCGCCATTGAATCAGGTCTTTTGTTTGTCATATATATCTCCCTTAACTTTAAAATCTTCGATTTTTTATACAAATATATTATCACATTTTTCGATGATTTTCAATACATAAGACGCAAAAAAATCAACTTTTTCTCAAATTTGAATATACTGAATAAAAAAGACTTCGGAGAAATATATGCTTGTAATTAAGGAATACGATCGTGAGCGCGCAAGGGAGTATGCGAGGAAGTGGGCATTTGACAGAAACCCGCTATTTTCAAACTATGAGGGCATAGGCGGAAACTGCACAAACTTCGTGTCGCAATGCGTGTTTGCAGGTAGCTGTAAGATGAATTTCACTCCTGTTTTTGGGTGGTATTTTCTGTCCGATGAGGCTCGCACTGCCTCTTGGACAGGAGTAGAGTTTTTCTATAATTTCATTACACAAAACAGCTCAGTAGGGCCGTATGGCAGAGAGGTTCTCGCATATCAGGCAATGCTTGGGGATGTCATTCAGCTCGGTAATGCGGAGATGGGGTATTACCACTCTCTCCTCATCGTCGGCTTTGATGAGGACACCTATCTTGTCGCGGCGCAGTCAAACGACGCCTACGAGCGACGCCTTGACAGCTATGAATACGAATACGCGCGCTTTATCCATATCGACGGCGTGCGAGTAGATGTGCCTATGAAGACAGACTGCTTCCCGTCACTTTATAACGGCGAGGCTATCGTGATAGACGGCGAGGTAAAAAGCTGACACATCAATGAGTTTCACCTGTGGCGAGCGAATTGCTTTCGGCATTAAAAAGACTATAGCGTGATACTCCTGATGGCGCATCACGCTATATGTTGTAAATATTAGTTTACATTATTCCCTCATACAAGAGAAGAAGCTCCTCCTCTGCCTCGGACTTTTGCTTTTCAATTTTGGCGGCACGCACATAGTCCGTCGCGGCATCGCCAAAAAGCTCCTCGTCAAGCGACTGTATCAGGCTTTCAAGCTCTGATGCCCGCTTTTGCGCTCTTTCTCTGCGTTTTTCTGCATTTCGCTTGTCGGCGGCTTGTCTTTTTCTCTGCTCGTATTGAGCCTTTTGTGAGGATTCGTCAGCGACTAGCTGAGTGGCGCTCTCGATTTTTTGTAGCTCTCGCTCCTCTCGCAATCTCATATACTCCGTATATGCAAGCTCGCCCTCGTCAAGAGGATAGTCATAACAGCCGTTTTCACAGCTCTTGTCAAGCTCGATAATTCTCGTCGCAATACTGTCGATGAAATATCTGTCGTGCGAAACGGCTATTATTGTGCCGTCAAACTCGTCGAGTGCACGCTCAAGCGCCTCGCAGGAGCTGATGTCAAGGTGGTTTGTCGGCTCGTCAAGGACAAGCATATTTATAGGTCTGGCGATCAGCTTTGCAAGAGTAAGACGCGCTCTTTCGCCTCCCGAAAGGGAAGAGACTCGCTTGTCTATATCCTCTGATGTAAACAAAAATGCGGCGAGAATGCTACGCAATTCACCATTTGTTTTTGTCGGATATGCTACGCGCATTTCGTCAAAAACTGTATTCGTGTCACAGAGTGAGCGATTCTCCTGATCGTAGTAAGCAAACGAAATGTTGTAGCCTAATTCAAGTGAGCCACCTGTCGCTGACAGCTGGTTTGTAATCAGTCTCATAAGAGTGGACTTTCCACATCCGTTAGCTCCCAGAAACAAAACTCTTTCGCCTCGTCTTACAAGGAACGAAAGATTTTTTATCAGAGGCTCGCCACCATAGGAGAAGGATACATTTTTCGACTTCACCACCTCGTTTGAGGTGCTCTTTGCAGAGTTAAAGGAGATTTTGACCTCCTTCTGCTTTTGTGAAAGCGAGAGCTTTTCCATGCGGTCAAGCTGTTTTTGCTTTGAGCGTATGGTGACAAAGTTGTGCTCCTGGCCGCATCTGCGCTGGAAATCTATATTTGCCTGAATACGCGCGATTTCCTTTTGCTGTTGCTTGTAGCGTTTTTCAAGGCTCGCCTCGTCAAGCTCCTGTTGCGCCTTTGCCTTTGTGTAGTTTCCTACATAGAGCTTTGCACCCTTGCGTTCAATTTGTAAAGTTTTGTTTGTAATTCTATCAAGAAAATATCTGTCGTGCGAAATAAGAAGCACAGTTTTCTTGTAGGAAGCGAGAAAGGTTTCAAGCCACGAGAGCATATCTATGTCCAAGTGGTTTGTAGGCTCGTCAAGCATAAGAATGTCGGGCTCACGGCATAAAAGTCTGCACAGAGCAAGACGCGTGTGCTGACCTCCGCTCAAATTTCTCACAGGCATCGCCGTCTGTTCTTCGGAGAATCCCATTCGCAAGAGCATAGCCCTGCACCTGCTACGGAATTCAAGTCCGCCCTCATCAGAAAATTTCGCATGGGCGTTGCTCAATCTCGCTGACATTGAATGTATTTCACTCTGCGAGAGGCTACTGTCGGAAAGTCCCACCTCAAGCTCGTGTATTTCCTTTTCAAGAGCCAGAAGCCCATCGAATGCAGAGTACATAAACTCCAGAAGCGAGCAGTCGGTGTCTGCGCCGAGCGATGCAGTATTTTGCTCAAGCACGCCTATCGTCTTATCCTTGGCAATATAGACTCCGCCTCTGTCGGGGGTGTATTCACCTGTTATGAGGCGAAATAGCGAGGTTTTTCCTGCGCCGTTTACGCCGATTATTCCAAGCTTGTCTCCTTCGTTTACAGAAAAGCTGACATCATTCAGTATCTCTGTATCGCCAAAGGAGAGCGAAAGCTCGGATGCGCTTAATATAATCATATATTGCTCCGTTGCTTTGTTTTCGTGTCAGAGTGTCTGCTCATTTCTCAATATTTCAAGCAGTTTTTCAAAATTTTCGGGAAGGTCGCATTCAAACGACATAAATTCATTCGTTATAGGGTGGGTAAAGGAAAGGCGCTTTGCGTGCAGGCACTGACCCGAAAGCAGATTTGAGTGCTTTTTCTCAAAGGGGGAGTTTCCTCCGCCATACACCTCGTCGCCAAGCAGGGAGTGTCCGAGCGAGGACATATGCACTCTTATCTGGTGAGTGCGCCCCGTCTCTAATTCAAGCGCAAGATAGCTTACCTTGCCAAATCTCTCAAGCACCCTGTAGTGTGTTATAGCATTTCTCGCCTTTGGTCCTTGTGTGCGGATTACCGCCATTTTCTTTCGGTCGGTCGGGTGTCTGCCTATGGGCAGGTCGACTGTGCCCTCGTCGCCCGAAAAGCCTCCATTTACAAGCGCGCGATATTCACGCCTGATGGAGTGGCTCTCAAGCTGGCTCGACAGTCCTCGGTGGGCTTCATCGGTCTTTGCCACAACGAGCAGCCCACTCGTGTCCTTATCGATTCGGTGGACGATTCCAGGTCGTTGCTCTCCGTTTATGCCCGACAGCTCGTTGGGACAGTAGTAGAGAAGCGCGTTTACAAGCGTGCCCTCGTAGTTGCCTGCAGCAGGGTGCACCACCATGCCCTTCGGCTTGTTTATAACGAGCAGGTGCTTGTCCTCGTATACTATGTCGAGCGCTATGTCCTGCGGCTTTGCCTTTGCACTTTGAAGCTCGGGCAGGGTGATGCATATCTCGTCTCCCTCGCGTACAGCATATCGCTTTTGCGCGGGTTTTCCGTTTACCGTGACCATTTCATCGTCGATAAGCTTTGCCACTCCCGAGCGGGAGAGGTCGCTGTTTTGCGATATAAATGTGTCAAGACGTGTCTGCGCATCAGAGGACTGAACTGTTATCAGCATTTGAATTCTCCTCTTTGGATTTGCGAAGCTCCTTGCTCGTCTCTATAAAGTCAAGCACGAGGTCTAAAATCATAAGACCTGCGCCGACACATATAAGCGAGTCTGCAATATTGAATACGGCAAAATTGATAAGCGTGAAGTCGATAAAGTCGACCACATATCCAAGCCAGATGCGGTCTATCATATTACCAATGCCGCCCGATGCCATCATAGAAATAGCAAAAATCCAGATAGCTCGGTTTGATTTCGTGTATATCAGATAAAAAGCGAAGGCGATTATGGCTATAGACGATACAGTAATGAATATCCAGCGACTACCCGCCATCATTCCAAACGCAGCGCCTCTGTTCTGCACATATGTGATGTGCAAAACATCCTGCCACAGAGGAATGGACTGACCGAGCGCCATTTGAGTCGCTACTATTCTTTTTGATACGAAATCTACTATAATGCCTAAAACTATAATTGCCACGCCGATAAGTTTTCTTTTTGTCAGCTTGTTCATTTGAAATCTCCCAAGAATTATGCTATAAGTGAAAGAAGTATCATAGTTACAAAGAAGGAAAGGTCAATAGGCATAGCTCGCACGCTCTCAAACTTGGAAAGGAGCGCTCGTACGGGCATAACTAACGGCTCTGTCATGGTATAGAGAAATCTTGATATCGTGGAGTCGCTGAATTGAGGTATCCACGAAAGTATGGCGCGTGCAAACATCATTATCTGCAACGCCCTGACAAGAGCGACGGCAACTTGTAAAAAAACTGTCAATGTATGGGTATTCCTTTCAAAAATGCGGGCTGTCGCAAGATAAATGCGACAGCCCTTTATTATGGGAATGAATACAAAGCGATACGCTATAAAAGCTCTGTAATCTTATCCCGAAAAATTATTCCTCGTCCTCGTCAGAGGTAAAACCGATGGGCTGGGGCTCGTCGTCCTCTTCCTCGCTTACCATCTGTGACTCGCTTACGGATACATTGTTGGGTGTGATGATGAAGGTGTCGTTTGCTACCTTCTTGATACCGCCGGAAAGCGCATAGGTAACACCACCGAGGAATTCGATGAGGCGATGTGCTGTAGCCTTGTCGGTATTCTCAAGGTTGAGAACTACAGTGCGATTGCAGAGAAGGTGGTCTGCTATCTGTGTAGCGTCGCTGTAACGCTCGGGACGAACTACCTTGAGCTCAATGTTGCTTCCGCCTATGTTCAATCCACCGAAGGGTGAGGAGGTGTCATCGGCGAGAGCCTTGGGCTCCTCGGATACTGCATCAGTAGCATCTACCTCGTATTCGTCGTAGGGATCGTAGTAGGGTGAGTTTTTCTTGAAAAGTGCCATTATTTTTCCTCCGATAATTTTATCTGTATTTTTATTATTTTGCTATCACTTTAAAGTTCATTTTAAAAACAGGCGTCTGCCGACTCGTACTGCCGTAGAGCCTTCCTCTATTGCCACTCGGTAGCTGTCGCTCATTCCCATGGAAAGTATGGGAGTGTCGGTCGCAAAGCCGTCGCGCGCCCTTATCTCATCGAATATCTCACGCGTCAGACGGAAATACGGACGATACTGCTCCTCTGTGTCACAGTCGGGCGCCATGGTCATTACACCGACCACCAAAAGATTGCCAAAATCACGAAGACCTTCGTAAAACGAGATGGCGTCTTCGGGCAAAACTCCCGACTTTGCCTGCTCGCGTCCACTATTGACCTCAATGAGCACAGGGATTTTTATATCACGCTTCTTCGCCTGCCTGTCTATCTCGCGAGCGAGGTCGAGACGGTCGAGAGAGTGAATGGCGGACACCTTGTCGGCGATGTATTTCACCTTGTTCGACTGCAAGTGTCCTATGAAATTAAACTCCATGTCGGGATATTTCTCAGAGAGAAGCTCGTATCTTGCGACGAAAAGCGAGGAGCGGTTTTCACCTATTGCTCGCACACCAAGACGGGCGAGCTCAAGCACCTCTTCATCGTTCGCACTCTTTGTCACCGCGATGAGCTTTGGCTCCTTGACGCCGCATTTCTCGGCGCAAATGCGAATATCCTCCTTCACCTGACACAGATTTTTTTCTATGTATGAAAGACTGTTCACTTTTTTTCCTCATAGTATAAACATATACATATAAATTATAACATATATGCAATATTCTTTTCAATACTTTTTTCAAAAAATAATCATAAAATTGAATAAAAATTGGGAAAATTTACGAAATCGTATGACGCCCTCGTGAAAAATTTTGTCACGAAAAAATCGAGTCAATGGCGAGGAATGCGGCCTTTGCCAAAAAACACGAAAATTTTCATTTTTCGGGCAAAAAATCACTTGCAAAAATTTCATTTTTCTTGCACAAATTCATTTTTGAACTTTCTCCGGAGAAAAAAATGAATTTCCAAAAAAATCCAAAAATCAATCGGAAAAATATACGCAAAATTTAAAATTTGTGCATCTTGTACAAATGTTTAAAACTTGGGTTTTCAACATTTAGGCTGTTGAAAATGTTCAAAAGTAAGGTCGAATTTTATCAAAATAGCGATTTTACAAGGAAAATCAAGGGTGTTCAGGTAAGGTTTTCAACATTTACAACATTTTCAACTGTTGAAAACTTTTTTATCAAATTTTTCAATTTCTACATCTTTACACCTTGACAAGATTTTTTGAGTGAAAAAATTCATCTCGTCGCGTGCGTGATTTTTGAAAAAATCAAGGCAAAAATGAATGAAAAAAATTTTCTCTTGCAAAATTTATTTCCCCTCGTCATAGCAAGCTGAAAAAGGGGTGTCTTTGTCGTCTCTTTTTTTGAAAAAATGCTCTGTCAGTCCACATCTCCAAAGGAAAATCCGTGCTTGTAGAGGAGCTTTTTCTCCTCCTCGTCGTCCTGTGGGCGATATTTCAAAATCAGCGCCGTTTTTATCTTTGAAAAATCAAGCTCTTTTCGGGAAATTGCCTGCGAAATTCCCTCATCTATGTCCTCTTTTTTGTATCCACGACATAGCAGATAGGGATATATTTTCTTTGGTCCCATCATTTTGGTGTTTGCAAGGGAGAGGACATACCTGTACGCTTGATCGCTTTCGTTTATGTACCCTGCCTTACACAGTCCGTCTGCTACTTCGCTTGCACTCTTCTGGTCGTATCCGCGGGAGGTCAGCTTTCGCACGAGTGTGGCTTTGTTGTTGTCGCCATACGAGAGAATGCGAAGCGCATCGTCGAGGGCACCTGTCTTTTTTGCACGACGGCAAAGAGCCTTGTAGTCGGCTTCGGAAATACGGGAGTCGACGCTTGGGCTTCCGATACTGCTATAGTCATCTTCGTTTATCCTTATGGATTTTTTATAGCTCTTTTCGCCGTTTTTTATGTGTAGCGTGACTCGTATCCCTTCCTGCTCGTCGGATAGAGATAATATTTTAATCTGCATAAATCCTCGAAATAAAGCGCTCGTAGAAAACAGGTGATATATAAAACTGTTTGCTCTCCAAGCGCTTTACAACTATTATATTTATATATTGAAATTATTCCTCGTCAAACTCGCGGAGGTCGAACTCGTCGTCATCTGTTCCGATTTCCTCGCCTGCGTCCATTTCAGAGATAAGCGTCTTTACCTTTTCCTCAATTTCTGTAAACAGAGCCTCGTCGCTCTCGATAAGGAGGCGGGCCTTGTCCTTGCCCTGACCGAGTCTCTGTCCGTCATATGAGAACCAAGAGCCACTCTTTTCGATAACTCCGAGATTGATAGCGAGATCTATTACCTCATTGGACTTGGAAATTCCCTTGCCGTAGAGAATGTCAAACTCTGCTACCTTGAAGGGAGGAGCTACCTTGTTCTTGACTACCTTACAGCGCACGCGGTTGCCGTATATATCGCTTCCGTTTTTGAGCACCTCTGTCTTTCTTATCTCGATTCGTACAGAGGCGTAGAACTTGAGCGCACGTCCGCCTGTGGTTACCTCAGGGTTTCCGTACATTACGCCCACCTTCTCACGAAGCTGGTTTATAAAGATTACGATGCAGTTGCTCTTTGCTATTACGCCTGCGAGCTTTCTCATTGCCTGTGACATAAGACGAGCCTGAGCACCCACATGAGAAGCACCCATATCGCCCTCTATCTCCTGCTTGGGCACGAGAGCCGCAACGGAGTCGATAACTATAACATCGATAGCGCCTGAGCTTGCGAGAGCCTCTGCTATTTCGAGAGCCTGCTCACCAAAGTCGGGCTGGGAGACGAGAAGCTCGTTCGTGTTTACGCCAAGCTTCTTTGCATATACGGGGTCAAGGGCGTGCTCTGCATCAATGAACGCCGCCTCGCCACCGAGCTTCTGCACCTCTGCTATTACGTGGAGGGCTACAGTGGTCTTACCTGATGATTCAGGGCCGTATATCTCGATTATTCTACCCTTCGGCACACCGCCTATTCCGAGTGCGTGGTCAAGTGTGAGAGAGCCTGTAGAAACTGCGCTTACATTGAGCTGTGCATTTTCGCCGAGTCTCATAATTGTGCCTTTTCCGCACTCACGCTCAATTCTGAGTATAGCGGTTTCAAGAGCCGCCTTTTTATCCTTTGCAGGTGAAGCTGTGTCCTGTGTCAATTGTTTTTTCGTTGCCATAGTAGGTTCTCCTTATATTTTCAAAATTCTATCAAAGTTTTATCAAGGTTTTATCAAGCTTCCATCAAAGCTCAATTTTTATTGCACCATCCGGACGGATAGACATTATTATGCATGAGCCATCGCCATATATCGAGTCCATAAAGGTAGCATACTGTTGCTTGTATTCATCGGGAACAAACGCCTGCACTGTGCCTGCAAAGCCACCTCCGTGCACACGCCAAGCGCATCTCTCGCCACAAAGCACTCCTTCCGTCAGGCAGAGTGCGAGTGAGATGCTTTGCTCTGCGGGATTTGTGGGGCTATACACATTTTGCAGGTATCGGAAGCTCGAATTGCCCGATTCCTTGACGAGTGAAATAAATCCATTTATATCGTTTGATTTCAGGCACTTGACCTGCTTTTCCACACGCTCGTTTTCACGCACGAAGTGCAGCGCTCGTAAAACGGCCCTGTCACCTGATGCACGTCTCAATACAGGGGAATTCTGTACTATCTGCTCCTCGGTAATTCCACGAAGCACGTCTCGACCAAAGAAGGAGGCGACGCTCTTCATCTCAGCAGGTACTGCCGCATAGTCGGATGCGAGGTCTGAGTGGCGTCCGTGTGTGTTTATGATGCAAAGGCTGTAGCCTGCATCCGAGAGGGAAAAGTTGATAGGCTCTACTGTCGGGTTTTTCGGGTCGAGGAAGTCGATATAGACAAATCCACCGACAGCGCACGCCATCTGGTCCATAAGACCACAGGGCTTGCCGTAATATTCATTTTCAGAGTATTGCGCTATCTTCGCTATTTCCGTATTGGGAATTTTCGAATTGTTGAAAAGGTGGTTCAGAATATTTCCCACCATAACCTCAAATGCGGCAGAGGAGGAAAGTCCGGAGCCTCTGAGCACCTGCGAGGTCGTGTATGCGTCAAATCCACCTACCTCGTAGCCTTTATTCATAAAGCCGGCACACACTCCCGCTATAAGCGCGCGTGAGGTCTGCTTTTTGAAGCAGTCGCTTTTTGAAGCGAGCGACAAGTCGACTACTCCCTCGACGTGACCTTCACTTTGTATGCGGACTGTGTTCTTGTCCGATTTTGCCGCCACCGCTATAATATCGCGGTCTATCGCACCCGCAAGCACGCATCCGTGGTTGTGGTCTGTGTGGTTTCCCGAAATTTCGCTTCGTCCCGGTACGGAAAAGAGGCAAATGTCACGCTGAGTGCCATAAAGTTTACAAAACTCGTTTATTGCCTTGATATAGCGCTCTGTGTGTTCTTCAATGCCGGAATACAGATGGCGGTATTTGTTCAATGCTCCGCCCTTAAGAAGTTCAATAAGCTCGCTCGGTTTCATTGTCTCTCCTTCAGTTGCTATATATTGTTTCGTTTTGTAGATTTTTTCCGTACGTTATAACTGCGTCGTTCAGGCGAATGCCGTAATAGGTGACGCCGTCACGCTCGTGCGAGGGGGTGTTATCCTTCACATAGTAATATTCACCTGCCGCACCTATAATTTCTACTGCGCGAAGATATACCTTTTCGCCGTGGAGTATATACACATAGGTTTTTCCGTCTATATATCTGACTGATGAGCGTGGGAGCTCAAGTCCCGACACTTGCCTTACCGATATCGTCACACTCTGTGTGCGTAGGTATTCAAAGTCAGGAGGGGTGTGGGTGCACTTGAATATCAGCATCGCTCTCTGTGTGCCGTTTTCCGTCACGATACGCTCAAGCGTCGACGGAAGTGTGGTGTGCATATTTTCGTTGAATGTCACATCATAGCTCTGACCTATAGAAAAGCTGTCTGTGGTGGCGTGGTCGGTCATACACACGAAATACCACTCGGTGCTCGTTATGACCTTTCCCGCTACATTGCCAGGCACATGCGCACTCTCGCTCTCCGCTATCATTTTGTCAAGGTCGTCACAGGACAGGCTTGAAATCTTGTCAAAGTCGAATATCTGCTCGCATCCGTCACACTTGCGAGAGAAGTATCCACCCTCGTCTACAGTGACAGTTTTTATAGGGGAGGGGAGCGAGCTCAGAAGCGCATCGCGCTGCCTCTGCAGGTCTAGAATGAGAGCGTCGTAATTTCCTTCAGAGCTCATACGGAGCTGCATTCTGCACAGGTTTACGAGGAGCTCGTCAGAGCTTTTCGTCGCACTGTGTATGTCGCCTGTGTAGAGATACTGTGAAAAGTCCTCAAGGGAGGAGTCTATCATAGTGTCTATCGTCGCACTGTCGAGAAGCAGGTGAGCGCGGGAGGACGCCTCCGTCAAAAGCTCTATTCTCTTCGTCAGGCTTTCTATCTCTGCTATTGTAGTCGCAGACGTGCTCAGCGGATATACGCGAGCCACTATTGAATTGTTTCCTATCTTTTCGTTTTCCTCGGCATCATATAGCGAGACGCCGTCTGAAGAATATATCACATTCTCGTCGCGGAAGATATAGGCGTCAAGTCGCACGCTTTCGTACGACTCGCCGTAGCTCGCCGCCCTCGTCTGCGCATATCCACGAAATCCGATGGAAACATGGTACAGCAGATAGAATATCAAAAATGCGACAAGTGCGACAAGTGACGCGTTTGTGAGCGTGTGAGTGATATATTTTTTGCTAAAGCGTATTTTCTTTATCATTTTAAATATGTCAACTTTTATTTACAAAATTCAAAAACCTGCTCGCTGATTTGGTCGCAGAGCTCTGCAGGAGATGCCAGTTTTTCTCCATCATCGACGTAGAGAGGGATTATGTTTTCCTTTGACGAAAACCAAGTGAGCTGGCGCTTGGCGTAGTGGCGTGTCGAGAGCTTTATATTCTCTATAGCCTGCTCCTCGCTTATTTCACCACGCAAAAACTGCGCATATTCCTTGTAGCCTATCGCCTGTGAGGCGGTGGTTTTTTCATCGAGGTAGCCTTTTTTGAGCAGAAAGCGTGTCTCGTCTGCAAGTCCCTGCCTTATCATCTCGTCTACTCGCTCGTCTATTCGTCTGTAGAGTATCTCGCGGTCGTGGTAGGAAATACAGAAGGTCAGCATATCTATCTGTGGCTCTGCGCTTTTGGTGCGCGCGTCCCACTCGCTTTTTGGTATGCCCGACACATGAAATATCTCCAGCGCCCTTATTACTCGCTTTACATTGTTTTTATGGATAGTGAGTGCAGACTCCTCGTCACATGCGCAGAGCATTTCGTAGAGGGTGTCCTTGCCGTTTTCGGTTTTAGCTATCTCGTTGAGGTAGGCACGATATTTTTCATCAGACTGTGGGGACTCTGAATGTCTGCCTGTCCTTGCAGCCTCAAGGTAAAGCCCTGTGCCACCACAGAAAAGAGGTGTTTTCTTGCGCTCGGTAATCTCGCTCGCTATTCTGTAGGCGTCGATAGAGTAGTCTGCTGCGCTGTAGGTCACATCAGGCGAGAGAAAGTCGAGGAGATGATGAGTTGCCCGACTGCGCTCCGCCTTTGTCGCCTTGGCAGTGCCTATATCCATATACTTGTATATCTGCATGGAGTCACAGCATATTATCTCACAGTCAAAGCGGCGTGCCATCTCGATAGAGAGGGAGGTCTTTCCGCTTGCCGTTGCTCCTACTATAGCCAGTGCTTTCACAGTTTACCTCTTGATTTTCTTGATTTTCAGAAATTGTATTTTGATAAGAATTGCATTACATCAGCGTGGAAGGGCATAGCAGGTGTCGTGCCTGATTTCAATACCGACAATGCACCTGCCGCATTTGCATACTTGCAGGCGGCGATGATGTCCTTGCCGTTTCTTACATATTCTATGGTTAGTGCGGCGACAAAAACATCAGATGCTCCCGTTTCGTCTACTTCCTTTACGGAATAGGGGGAAATCATATGATAATATTTTCCCTCATACACAAACGAGCCCTTGTCACCGATATGTATTACATAGTATTTCGCATCTATCATCTTCTGCAATTCGAGAGCGGCACGAAGACAGGACTCCGAGCCTATGGGACGAATGCCGGTATAGAAGAACGCCTCGTCAGCTCCTATGACTAATATTTCAACAGGAGAGATAGAGGAAAGCTTTACATCAGCTCTTGCAGGGCGCACATTGAGCACGAGAGGTGCCGCCATAAAGTCGGCGTCCTTTGCCGCGCGTACAAGCGCATCTCCCGAAAGCTCTGTGCTCACAAGCACCGCCTCAGGTTCGCTCGCAAACGCCTCCTTTACAATGTCGGGATTTACATTTGCATTTGCGCCAGGGAAGTATATTTTTCTCGGCTCGCCCTCACCCTCGTTGATAGTGAAATCCACTCCTGTGCGAAGCTCTCGGTCTATCTGCATATAGGAGAGGTCCATATCACATTCCGTATAAAGTCGGGCAAGTCGCTTGCCGTATCCATCGTCGCCCAGCTTGACACAGTAGAGTGTCTTTGCATTGAGCCTCGACATAGCGATGGCACAGTTTGAGCCTCTGCCACCGGGATTTACGACAATACCGCCATCGTCGAGTATGGTCTCTCCACGGTCGGGTATGCGCTCGGCATTCATAGTTATCTCCATATTGGCATTGCCCAACACCAATATTTTCTGCTTCATAGTTTTTTCCTCCGTTAAGTTCGTATCAGAGTAACCTTTAAAGTCTTATAACAGACGCATCAGGCGTGTCAAGCATGCTCGCCTCTCTTGTGTGACAGGTGAACAGGAAGCACTGCATCTTGTCCTTTGACTCGCGCTGCAGGAATGAAATCAGCTTCTTCGCTCTCGTATCGTCCTGATATGCGAGCGTTTCATCAAGGCAAAGCGGAATCTTCTCATCGCAAATCATATCTATTAGCGCCATTCTCAGCGACAGGTATATCGCCATTCTCGTGCCTGCGCTGAATTCGTCAGGTGAGCGAAGCTCGTTTTCATAGGTGCAGGACATAGCAAGCGAGCTGTCCACTCCTAATTCGTCATACTTGCCGTCGGTGATAAAGCTTATCGCATCACACGCATATTTTGACAGACGAGGCGACATCTGTGCACGAAGTCTCTCGCCTGCCCCTTCTATCGCCTCAAGAGCAAGTATGTAAGAGGCGTGCTGTTTTTTGAGTGCGGAGAGTGACTGCTCGGTCGAGTAGATTTTTTCCTGAAGCGCTGATGGCGAGCTTGTCACTGCCTTTAAGGAGAGGTATTTCTCTCGTATATCTCGCTCCTTTTCTGCGAGTGCCTTGCCCTTGCTTCTGCAAAAGCTGAGAGCCTCGTATATCTTGTTTATATCGTTTGCCTTTATAAATTCCGTAACCGACGGGTCGAGATTTTTCAATTCGTCGATTATCTGCTCCTCGTCCTTGCCGGAGAGCTTTTCTCTCGCCTCCTCGCATGCGCCTGCGACACGATATATCTCGCTATCAAGCTGAGAAAGAGACCTTTGAAATGCGAGAACCTTTTCGCTTATCTCGTCTATGTCGGCGTTGTCAGCGTCGTGTATGCCCCAGCGTGAAAGCAGGGCCGCAAGCTCACACCTTGCAAGCGAGACGGACTTTTCTTCTTCGGAAAGCTCTGTGCTACTCGCACGATACAGCGCCTCTGCGCTCTCGTATGCCCGCTTCTCGCTCATATAAGTTTCAAGAAGCGAGGAAAGCGACAGCACTTCGGTCACGCCGAAATCTGCATACAGTCTCGAAAGAGCCGTTTTTGCCGATTTTGCCCTACGGCGACAGGATAGGGAAGCTATCACGAGGAAAATTCCCACCAATATAATGCAGAGAGGTATTCCTGCGCACAACAGGGTGCGTGCCTTCTTGCTTGATGACTGTATTACGCTTTCGTAGTCACGAGCCTTTTGCAGAATAGCATCGACGCCACCATAGGCGTCTGCTTTTCCACGCATAGCAAGATGCTCGCACGAGGGCTCGCTGTTTGCACGATAGGTCCTTACTCGGTCAGAGGTCCTTTCATATGACGCCCTTGAGTCCGCCACCTTTGACCTTGCTACTGCCAAAGCCGTAATATAGTCGGAGTCGGGAAGAAATCCCTCGTAGGTGTTTTCTTTCAGGAGAGCGCTCTTTTGCTCTTTGACTGACGCCAAGGCACGCTCCTGTGCGTGAAGGTAGTCAAACTCTCTTATAGTGCAAATCTTATCGTATGCCTCTACACAAGCTGTAAGGCGCTCTGATTGAGTGTCGTTTGCGTGTATTTCTGCCTCTGTCTTTGCGAGCAGCTCCTCACAGTCGAATATCTCTCGGTTTGCCTCTACTGTGTCGGCAAAGCGAGATTTCAGCTCGTCAAGTGAGGTGGTCAGCTCGTATATTTTTCCGCCCTTGCCGTTTTTGTGCAGCAGCGCTCGTCTTGCGAGCTCCAGCTTGTCCTGCGCCTTTTGCGCATTGACACGCTCGTCTCCCGAAAAGAGCAGGTTTTCTATCGCCTCTGTGGTATCGGGTGAGGTGCGTGAGTCAGAAAACTGACCGACAAACGCCACATTTTCAAATATCTCGGCAGGCACTCCCAGAATCGCCTCTCCCGCGCATTGCTTGGGGAAGACGGAAACGCCTGTTTTCATATCTATAATTGACGAGCTTTCCTTGTAAAGCTCACGCTCACCGCTTGTAGTGAGTGTGGTCTTTCGCATTATCTTGTAGCGCTCGCCAGATGAAGTGCGCACTATCATGCTGCCCTCGGCACTTGATGTGTGCCAGCTTACATATCGCTTTTTGTCGGAGAGAGTGGACTCACTATTCCTTGCAGTGAAGCCGTATAGCATATACTTTATGAAGGATGCTATAGTACTCTTTCCCGACTCGTTTTCACCCTCGATGACATTGAGACTGTCGTTGAAGGTAAGCTCTAATTTATTCAGTTTTCCAAAGCTTTCGACAGAGATACTCTCTATTATCATGCCATGCTCCTTATGGGTGTTTGTCGCTTGTGTGGTTTGTGGGTGTGATTTCGCTTATCGCTCTATGCCCGACAAAAACTTTATCGTGCGCTCGACTGCGTCCTTTGCATTACCCCACGGCTCCTCCTCGTATCTGTAGTCAAACTTGCGACAGAAGTGCGAGACATCGTCGTAGAGTGAGTTGAGGTAGTTCATTTCAAGAGTGGATATATCGGAATAAAAGTCGGAAAACTCCTTTTTTGAGAGCTTTTTCTTCGCGTAGTCGAGCAGGCGCGAGTAGTGGCTCATACAGAAATAGGGCTGCTCGCGTAGCTTGCGACGAAACTCGTTTTCGCTCTGCCAGAGCAGCACTATCGTCGCTATCATATTTGCCATATGATGCTCGACTCGTCTGCACACATAGCAGGAGTCCTTGAGGCGATTTGCCTCCTTCATCACACGCTCGCCCTTTCCTGTCAGGAGGTCGGGGAGGAGCTTGTCCTTTACATCGTTTCTTATCTTGTCGAGGTGGCTCTGCATCATCAGGGCAAGACCAAGCCTGTTACGGCGTGAGAACATCTTGTCGTAATGAGTACCGCAGAAGCCCTCCTTGTTTGTCATAATGCGTATGTCAGGCTCCATCATGGACGCACCGAGAATAATTTCAAGCTCGTTGTCCTCCAGCTTGTCATAGAGGGCACAGACGGGGCATCCGCATTCGAGCTTTCCTCTGTGCTCGTCAAACTTTTCATTTATCGGTATGGTATATATCTGCTCCATGATTACCTCGTGAAAATTGTAAAGTAAATTCTGTTGATTTTTCTGTAATTCTGTGATATACTTTAGTTGAAAAAACTATATACTTATATCATTATACTATACATAATATATAATATCATATATTTTGAATTATTGCAAGTACAGACGGCAATGTATTCGTATATTTTTTTATAACGGAGCTATAAAATGCAGAAAAAAATATATACCTCGACTACCCAGTCGGGGAAAAAGGCTCTTTTCGTATCTGGACTTGGCGAATACTCGCTTTCGGACACGCTCGAGTGTGGCCAGTGCTTCCGGTTTGACCGCATCGACGGTGAGTACGAGTGCCAGTATTTCGGCATGGTGGGGAGTCACCCCGTTTGTGTCGCTCAGCGCGAGCGTGGAGAGCTGATATTTATAGGCGCAGACGAGAGGGATTACGAGGATTATCTTTGCCACTATTTCGCACTTGATGTCGACTGGGCAGAGATAAACAAAAGCGTGGAATTGTCGCTTGACTCCGACTTTATGAGGGAGGCGACACGCTCCGGCGCAGGAATCGCTATACTGCGACAGGATATATGGGAGGCGCTTTTCTCGTTTATCATTTCGCAGAATAACAATATACCGAGAATAAAGAAAAACATAAGGACTGTGTGCGCTCTTTACGGAGAGAAAAAGGGAAGAGACTGCGCAAGCTGTGACGAGTGCGGAAGGTGCTACACCTTTCCCACCCCTGACGATATAGTGAAAAATCCGACCTTGCTCGAAAAGGCCAAGCTCGGCTTCAGGTATCGATATCTGCTTGACGCCGCTACTCGTGTCGCAAGTGGAGACATTGACCTTGAAAGCGTCAGATACCCTGCCGATTTTGCTACCGCACACGACACATTGTGCCGTATTTGTGGCGTGGGGGACAAGGTTTGCAGCTGTGTTTTGCTGTTTGGAGGCGGACATTTTGACTCTTTCCCGATAGACGTGTGGATGAAGCGTGCCATAGACGAATATTTCGCAGGCGAGCTTGACGCATCAAAATTCGGTAGCTATGCGGGAGTTGCCCAGCAGTACATATTTCACTATATAAGAAATATAACCGCAAAAACGGACAAAAATGATAAAAGTAAAGAGGAGATGACCTGAAATGAAGGTGCTTCTTTTGTCGGTAACAACGGGAGAAGGACACAATTCTACTGCAAAGGCGCTGAAAAAGCAGTTTGCAGAAATGGGACACGAATGTGAGATACTCGATGTGTATCTCAATACGAGCAAGGGGCTTTACGAGATAGTTTCAAGAGGCTATCTCCTTGCCGTTGACAGCATGAAAGTGATATATTCAAGGCTGTATGAGATGTTTGAAAATCGCAGAAAAAACCCTCACGACAAGGGCTTTTCAAGGTTTGTGAACAAGCTTATCTCAGGCAAGACCTATGCTAAAATACGAGAGTACCGGCCTGATGTGATAATATACACACATGTCTTTGCAGGAATTATGCTTGATGTATTAAAGCAGAGGGGAGAGCTTTCCACTCCCTGTATGGGAATAGTTACGGACTTCGTTATGCATCCCTTCTGGGAGGAGGTATTGCGAAGCGAAAGGATAGTAATTCCAAACGAGGTGCTCGTGCCCTCCGCTATGCGAAAGGGCTTTGTGCGAGAGCAGATATTGCCCCTCGGTATCCCGATAGACGAAAAGTTTTCTCGCACTCACGATAGAGCAGAAATACGCCTCTCGCTCGGACTTGACGCTAACAAGAGGACTGTGCTTCTTATGGGGGGCAGTATGGGATACGGCAATATAGCCCACACCATTCGTGACCTCGACCGCAGCGAGATAGATATGCAAATTATTTGTGTTTGTGGAAATAATATAAAGGCAAGGGAAGAGATAGACGGCATCAAGACCGAGAAAAAGGTATTAAATCTCGGCTTTGTTGACAATGTCGATGAGCTTATGGATGCATCGGATTGCATCGTCACAAAGCCAGGCGGGCTTACAACGAGCGAGACTCTGGCAAAGCGCCTGCCTATGATAATATGCAACCCCATTCCGGGGCAAGAGGAACGAAACACCGAGTTTTTGCAAAACAACGGCACGGCTATTGCCGTCGGTGGAGCATTCTCTCTTTCTGATGCGCTTACTATGATGTTCGCAAACCCTAAAAAGGCGGAAAATATGAAGGAGTGTATCGACTTCATAAGAAAGCCACACTCTACTGCAGATATTTGTCGTGCATCAGAGGAGTTGGCAAAATTACATAAGGAGAATAGCAATGGATAAAATAGGAGAAGTAATAAATACAGTAGAGAGCTATGTTGCCTCACTGTCGGACTTAGCGTTGCTCATAATTTCGCTGCTTATATGCTTTGCAGGCTTCAAGCTTTCAAAGATGTGTCTCGGCTTGGGCGGCTTTTGCTTGGGTATGGTGATAGTCCGTCGCATAATCGGACTCATCGGCGTAGCAGACGACACCCTGTCTATTGTGCTGACCTATGTTGCGGCGGCGCTTATAGGAATCGCCCTCGCAGGTGTTGCCTATAGATTTTTAAAGGCGGGAGCATTCCTGCTCGCCGCATTTGCAGGCTATATGCTCGCTTCCTCACTCGTCTTTATTCCTTTCGTTGCTACTGTGCTTGTAGCAATTATATGCGGAGCTCTCGCACTTCTCTTTTTCCGTACTGCAGTTATCATCGCCTCGTCAGTTGCAGGTGGTATGACCGCCGCTCCCATTCTTATCGGAATGTTCCCTGTGTTGAGTGAAATCCCTTACGGAAACTTTATTCTTGGAGTTCTTCTCACAGTCGCAGGAATGATGCTCCAGTTTGCTATGAAACGCAAGAAAAAGAGTTAAAAACGCCAAAATGTAAACAAAAGTGTTCACAATACGCCTTTTTGAAGCATATAAAATCATCAAAAAAATAATAAAACACCTATAAAAGCATCGCAAATCACTCATAAAAGCATCGCAAATCACTCATAAAAGCATCGCAAATCACTCATAAAAGCGATGAGAACACCTATAATTAAACATCTATGAAAGCAAAAAATCCTGCTCAAAAAGAGCAGGATTTTTGTTTTTTGTATTTGTGTTTGAGACAATCCTTGTGATTATCTCTGCACCTCTTCCATAATGAAGGCCTCGAGCACGTCGCCCTCCTTTATGTCGTTGAAGCGGTCGAGTGCGATACCGCACTCATATCCCTGAGCGACCTCCTTCACGTCATCCTTGAAGCGACGAAGCGAAGAAATCTTGTCCTCAAATATAACTATGCCGTCACGAACGACACGAATGCTTGCGCTTCTTATGATCTTACCGTCAAGCACGTAGCATCCGGCGATAGTACCGACACTCGATACATGGATAGTCTGACGAACCTCGGCGTGACCGAGCAGAGCTTCCTTGAACTTGGGAGCGAGCATACCCTTCATAGCTGCCTCGATCTCCTCGATGCACTCGTAGATTATACGATAAGTTCTTATGTCTACATTCTGTCGCTTTGCGGAGTCAAGAGCGCCTCTGTCGGGTCGTACATTGAAGCCTACGATAATAGCGTCAGATGCAGATGCGAGCATTACATCGCTCTCGGTAATTCCACCTACTGCAGTGTGGATAACGCTTACCTTGATCTCCTCGTTTGTCAGCTTGAGAAGTGAAGCCTTTACAGCCTCTGCGGAGCCGCCAACATCAGCCTTAACGATGATGTTGAGGTTCTTGACACCCTCGTTCATCTGTGAGAACAGGTCGTCGAGGTTTACTCTTGCATTTGCCTTGAAGGTCTCCTGGCGAGCCTTTTCTCTGCGCTGTTCAGCGAGTGAGCGAGCCATTCTTTCGTCCTCTACGGAGTTGAACTCGTCACCTGCCTCAGGCACCTCTGCAAGACCGATAATCTCTACGGGAACGCTGGGGCCTGCCTCCTTTACGAGCTTGCCCTTGTCGTTTGTCATAGCGCGTACGCGTCCTACTGAAGTTCCTGCGATAACTATATCACCGGAGTAGAGAGTACCATTCTGTACGAGAACAGTAGCGACAGGACCACGTCCCTGATCCAGCTTGGACTCAATTACGATACCGCGTGCACGGCGGTTGGGATTTGCCTTGAGCTCCTTGACCTCTGCTACGAGAAGCACGTTTTCGAGCAGGTCCTCGATGCCTCTGCCTGTGAGCGCAGATACAGGAACGCAGATAACATCGCCACCCCATTCCTCAGGCACGAGATCGTACTTGGTGAGCTCCTGCATAATAACGTCGGGATTAGCTGTAGGCTTATCCATCTTGTTTATAGCTACGATAATGTCAATTCCCGCCGCCTTTGCGTGATTTATAGCCTCGATAGTCTGGGGCATTATTCCGTCGTCAGCCGCAACTACGAGTATAGCTATATCGGTCGCCTGTGCGCCACGAGCTCTCATTGCGGTAAACGCCTCGTGACCGGGGGTGTCAAGGAATGTGATGTCCTTGCCGTTTATATTAACCCTGTACGCACCGATGTGCTGAGTGATACCACCAGCCTCGCCGCGAGTTACGTTTGTGTGTCTTATCGCATCGAGCAGAGACGTCTTACCATGGTCAACGTGTCCCATTACGCAAACTACAGGGCTACGCTCTGTGAGGTTTGCATCATCGTCTACATCCTCGCTGAAGAGCTTTTCTTCAATGGTTACGACTACTTCCTTGGTCGCAATAATTCCAAGCTCGTCTGCAAGCAGGTATGCGGTGTCGTAGTCTATCTCCTGATTGACTGATGCCATAACGCCCATCATCATGAGCTTCTTTATGACCTCGGCAGAGGTCTTTTTCATTCTCTGCGCGAGCTCGGATACTGTTATCTGGTCGGGAATTGTGATGGAGAGGGGCTTCTTGCGAGCCATTTCCGCCTCGAGCTTCTTTATCTTCTCGGAGGCGAGACGATCCTTTTCCTTCTGGTTCTTTCCTGACTGGCGGTTGTCCTGCTTCTTGAACTTCTGGCGCTCTGCACGTATGTCGGACATTCCGCTTGTGTATTTGTTGTCTATCTTTTCATCGTATTTAGAGAGGTCTACTGTTGTAGTTCTCGTGTCTACCACACGTGTCTTGGGCGCTTTGGGCGCTACATATTCACCACTTCCGGGGTTTGCGACAGGTGTGGTGGGAATGATGGTCTTGAAGGTCTGCTTCTGCTTCTTCTGTGCCTGAGCAGCCTTCGCTTTAGCCTCAGCCTCAGCCTTTGCCTTCGCTTTAGCCTCAGCATCAGCCTTCGCCTTTGCTTCAGCCTCAGCCTCTGCTTTAGCCTTCGCCTCTGCCTCAGCCTTCGCCTTTGCCTCAGCTTCTGCTTTAGCCTTCGCCTCAGCCTCTGCTCTTGCCTTTTCCTCGGCTCTCTGCTGTTCCTTCTCCTCGGAAACAATAGTAGCCTTGCCGTCGAGATATTCACCGAGGTTTTCTATCTGGTTTTCTCGTGTTATTGTATCGAGAAAAAGGTCCATCTCGTCAGAGTCGAGAGCAGACGATGTCGTCTTTTTATCCATGCCCATTTCTGCGAGCATATCGACGAGCGTCTTTACCTTTATGTTCATATCCTTTGAAAGTTGAGTTATCTTTACGCTTTTGTTTGATGCCATATCTTATTCCGCGCTTCCGTTTGTGTCGGAGGCTTCCTTTCCTGACAATTTTAAGAGTTCGGAGGCAAATCCTTTTTCGGTGATTGCCAATGCCGCTATTTCGCTTTCCTTACCTACTGCGTGGGCGAGAGACGCCTTTGTTTCGGTGGAAATAATAGATTGTACGTGGTAAAATTCCGATTTTACCGTCAGCCGTTTCACCGATTGCTCGGACGCATCCGATGCAATGATAACAAGCGAGGGCTTTGCCCTTTTGCCGAGATGCTCGCATATCAGCGGACTGCCTATTATGACCTTTCCTGCCTTTCTTGCAAGACCCAGCATAGAGAGAAATTTAGTTTTGTCGGCTGTCACTTAATTCAGCCTCCAATTCCTCGTATATTTCATCGGGAATATTGCACTCGAGGTTCTGCTCGAGCCTTTTAGACTTTCGCGCCTTTTTCAGACATGCGGCGCTGTGACATAGATAAGCGCCCCTTCCCGATTTCTTTCCGCTTGTATCCAGCGATATTTCACCTTCAGGAGAACGAACTACTCTTATCAATTCTGACTTGGGAAAATGCTGCGCACAGCCTGTGCATTTTCTCTCCGGTATTTTCTTTTTTTGTATCTGATTCTGATTCATTTGCTCCCCCTGTAGCTGATTTTACGCCTTGATATCTATCTTGAAGCCGGTGAGCTTTGCCGCCAGCTTTGCATTCTGTCCTTCCTTACCTATAGCAAGTGAGAGCTGCTCGGGGCTGACCGTTACCTTGCAGGAACGCTCGCCGTCAAGCTCTACGGAGAGGACGGATGCGGGAGAAAGTGCCTCTGCAACGTACTTCGCAGGATCCTCGTCATACTTGATGATGTCTATCTTCTCGTTTCCGAGCTCGTCGAGGATAGCGGCGATTCTCATACCCTTGTTACCGATACAAGCGCCTATTGCGTCTACGTTTTCATCTCTTGAGTAAACGGAGATCTTTGAGCGTGAGCCTGCATCTCTCGATACACCCTTGATGATTACAGTGCCGTCCTGAATTTCAGGAATTTCAAGCTCGAAAAGTCTCTGCACGAGCTTGGGATGTGTTCTTGAAAGAGTTACGATAGGTCCGCGAGTCTCGTTTCCTCTTACCTCGGTGACGATGACCTTGAGTCTGTCGCCTACATCAAAGCTGTCGCCAGGGATCTGGTCAGCCTTCATAAGAGTAGCCTTGCTCGTGCCTGTGTCGAGGATAAGGTTTCCTGTAGTATCATCAACCTTGTCGACTATCGCAGTGATTATCTCCTCACGCTTGCTCTCATATTCCTTTGTGATTATGCTGCGCTCTGCCTCGCGGATACCCTGAATGATAACCTGCTTTGCAGCCTGCGCACTGAGTCTTCTGAAGTTTTTGGGCTTGAGCTCAAACTCAACTACGGAGTCCATCTTGTAGCGGCGGCTGATAGCCTTTGCGTCCTCGAGCGAGATTTCCGTATCGGGGTTTTCCACCACCTCGACAACGGTCTTCTGCTGGTAGACCTTCATATCCTTCTTGTCCTCGTTGAGCATAATTCTGACGTTGGTGTTTCCGCCAAGCTCCTTCTTGAATGCGCTTACAAGCGCCGCCTCAACCTTTTCCATCATGTACTGCTTGGAGATACCCTTCTCACGTTCGAGAAGGTCAAGCGCTTCGAAAAATTCCTTGTTCATTTCTTTTTAGCAGAAAATCTGCATCCTTTCTAAGCTTTGTATATGTCAAATTTTTATTTTTATTCTTCTTCGTCTATATAAACGACCGAGAGCTTGGATATTTCGCTTCTTTCAAGCGAAGCGATGCTTTCGTCTTCACATTCAAGCTTGACGACGCCTCCCTCGTATCCGACAAGGTAGCCTGTGTAGGACTTCTTTCCGTCCTTCTGCGCAAACAGTCTTGCCTCGACAAACTCGCCGATGCACGCATTTATGTGCGCATCTGTGCGGAGCTCCGGCTCAAGTCCCTTTGACGATACATTCAGGCGATAGGCGTCCTCGATGGGATCAGCCTCGTCAAGTATGGGGTCGATCGCTCTGTGTACTGTCTCGCAGTCGCTTATCCATATTCCGTTTTCGGAGTCTATTGTTACTGTGAGATTCCACTCTGAGCCGATTTTCGCGTATTCCACGTCCCATATAGAATAGCCGAGCCCCTCGATAGTCGGGCGGAGCAATTCCTCTACGGTCTTTGCAATGCCTTGCTTTTTCAAATTTTTCTCCTCCTCTGCAAAAAAGTCGCAGACATAAAATTGAGAGTGGGCAGAACCCACTCTCCTTTTATCATATTCAACTAATTCATTATAACACGAAAGAAAAGCAATTTCAAGAGCTTTTTGCAATTTTCTTGCTATTTTTTGCGTGTTTTTACGCTTTTTTACGCCGTTTTGTCCGAAAAATCGACTTAACCGCAGATAGCAGTACCTATTACAGTAGAGAACTGCGCATTGTTGGGAATGATGAAATTGATGTCAAACATCTCGGAAAGGCGTGGAAAAAGCTCCTGCGCATATTTTACTGTCGCAAGATTTCCTGTCAGCACGATGTCGCGCACGCCCTTTGACTGAGCTGCAAAGCGAGAGATCATCGCAATGGTTTCGAATACCATGTTGAGTATGCCCTTTGCGATGTCGTTCTTTGAGGCGATGTCGCTTATCTTTCCGAAGTTGGCTGCTGTGAGATCGGGGTGCATTCCTGCGCTCTTTGAGGCGATATCGCATATGCGCAGGTCTATATTGCCGAGGTTACCCTCGCTTGCGAGGTCCTGTATGTGATCTATGTTTTCCATGTTGAGTATCATCTTTGAAAGTCCGATGAGTGAGCCTCCTCCGACACCTGTACCACCGAGATACTCCATTGGCTTGCCGTTTTCGGCATATACCATAGCTGTACCTGTGCCCATGCTTACCACAAGCGCACGCTCAAGTCCCGACAGATAAAGACCGCCGAGTCCTATTCCGTTGAATTCAGGCACGCTCTCGCATTTGAGCGAGTATATAGAGTCCTGCATATAGCTCGAGCCGACACCCGTCATCATTACCTTTTCAATATCCGAGAGGGCGAGGGAGTTTTCACAGGTGAATTTTCCAAACGCACCGTACATTGAGGTCAAGGGGTCAGTCGCACTGACAAAAAGAGGGGCAATAAGCTCTCTCTCTCCATTTTCCTTTTTCTTAAAGCCGACTATCTTCGTCGTGCTTCCGCCGATATCTATTCCGACTACTACGCTCATTTCAAATCTCCGTTTATGCTTTTGACAAGACCTTTTTCGTCTGCCGTTTATCCTTTTTACTTATGATAACACTTTTTTGCACATAAATCAAGACCTTTTGCGCAATTTGAGGCGCTTGGGGGGGTGGAGGCTCCCCAAAAATTAAAGAGACTGTCTTAAAACGAGCGTTTTTTGACAGCCTCTTGCCGCGTATTGTCGGCTTTTCGTGTTTCGCCTGCTCCTTTTCGGAGCATAAATAGTAATGCGCCGATTTTCGTTACAGTATACAATAAAGTAACAATAATTTTGGGAAAATTTTCGCCCCGCTTCCTTGCAAAGTAGAGAAAAATATAGTATAATATTTTCAGTACACGAAAGGGGCAGCACATTGACAGATATTAAGACCCGCTATCTTGCGGTAAAGAGACAGCTTTTTAATAAATACTACACGACACGCTTGAATGCACCTCAAAGAGAGGCGGTGTTCACAGTAAACGGGCCCTTGCTCGTGCTCGCAGGCGCAGGTAGTGGAAAAACCACAGTCCTCGTACAGAGAATAGCCTTTATGATCAAATATGGCGACGCCTATTTTGGAGGCTCTGTCCCACCCTCCATCACAGAGGAGCAAGTCGCTATGCTTGAAGACGCGACAGAAAGAGCCGAGGGTGAGGAGCTTGAAAATATCCTTGCTTCCTTTGCCTCATCGCCCTGTCCTCCTTGGGCTGTGCTCGCCATCACCTTTACAAACAAGGCGGCAAACGAGATGAAGGAAAGACTTTTGTCTTCCTTTGATGACGAGACTATCCCTATGAGCATCTGGGCAGGCACCTTCCACTCCATATGTGTTCGCATACTCCGTAAGTTTACCTCCGAGGCAGGATATAAGCCGAACTTCTCCATATACGACACAGACGACAAAAAGCGACTTGTGTCCGAGTGTATGAAAAAGCTCAATATAGACGAAAAAATGCTACCCATCAAGAGCGTTATGAGCGCTATCAGCGCTGCAAAGGATAAGCTCATACCTCCGGAGGATTACGAAATAAAGGACTTCAGGGACAAGCATATCGTAGAGATATACAAGGAATATCAGGCTCGTCTTGAGGCGGCAAACGCCCTTGACTTTGACGATATTATTATGAAGACTGTATTCCTGCTTGAAAGCTGTGACGAGGCGCGCGAGTATTACACTAACCGCTTTAAGTATGTTTGTGTAGACGAGTATCAGGATACAAACTATGCACAGTTCCGTCTTACCGAGCTTCTTTCGTCCAAGTATAGAAATATAATGGTAGTCGGTGACGATGACCAGAGTATTTATAAGTTCAGAGGAGCGACAGTGGAAAACATCCTCTCCTTTGACTCTACCTATCCTGAGGCAAAGGTGATAAAGCTTGAGCAGAATTACCGAAGCACCAAAAACATTCTCGCTGCCGCAAACGCCGTTATAGCCAACAACAAGCAGCGCCACGATAAAAAGCTGTGGTGCGCCTCTGACGATGGCGAAAAAATGACAGTGCGTGAGCTTCCCACCCAAAACGACGAGTCGAGATATATAATAGACAGAATACTCGACCTTGTAATCAAGGAAAAGATGCGCTACAGAGATATGGCGATACTCTATCGAGTAAACGAGCTTTCTCGCTCTGTGGAAAGTGCATTTGCAAAGAGTGGTATTCCTTACCGAGTTATCGGTGGTCAGCGCTTCTACGACCGCAAGGAAATACGCGATATGCTCGCATATCTGCATGTGATATTCAATCCGAGCGACGACCAGCGACTTAAGCGCATCATCAACGAGCCAAAGAGAAAAATAGGTGTGTCAACTGTTGATGCCATAGCGGAAATAGCGGCAGAGACGAGCGTTTCTATGTATGATGTAATGCGCAATTCGCAAAGCATTCCCGCACTCGCAAAATCATCACAAAAGCTTGTCGAGTTTGTCGCTATGATGGACGCAATAAGAGAGAAATTCGCCAAGCCCTCCGATATACTCAACGAGCTTTTCGAAAAGACAGGCTACCACGATATGCTTCGTGCAGAGGGTGAGATTTCACTTACCCGCATTGATAGCGTAAACGAGTTTATCAATGCCGCAGTAGAGTATGAGGCACGAGAGGAAGAGCCTACCCTTGCAGGATTTCTTGAGGATGTTGCGCTCGTTTCCGATGTGGATAAATATGATGAAAACGCAGATGCTGTCGTGCTTATGACGGTGCATTCGTCGAAGGGGCTTGAATTTCCTGTCGTATTTCTCGCAGGTATGGAGGACGGAATTTTCCCCTCTGCGCAAAACCTCTATTCCGAGGTGGAAATTGCCGAGGAGCGCCGACTCGCCTATGTTGCCATTACGAGAGCGAAAAAGAGAATTTTCGTCACCCATGTTCACGAGAGAATGATGTACGGAAGAACGATGTATAACAAGCTCTCCGTATTTGTCCGAGAGGAAATCCCCGACAATTTGAAGCACGAGGAAAAAGCATATATCAAGGGGCGTGAGAGAAGTCAAGCAGGCGCAAGCAAGCCGGCAATGCAGATGTCAGGAGAGTTTATGAGGAGAGCAGACTCCTCGCACACGACAGTGTCTCCGAGACCTGCGCAGTCACAGTCAAAGTCGTCCGGCTACGGCCTTGTGAAATTCGATGCAGGCACGAGAGTAATGCACTCGCTTTTCGGTATGGGAACTATCGTTTCCACCAAGGAGATGGGAGGAGACTTGCTCTACGAGGTCAAGTTTGATAGCGGCGCGACCAAAAAGCTTATGGCTACCTTCGCAAAGCTGACAAAAATATAATATAGACATAAAACAAAAATATAGGCAAAAAACAAAAGGAGCTGCTGCAACTTGCAACAGCTCCTTGCTGTATTGTAAAGTTAAGTTTGCATTATTCCGATAGCAGTCCGACAAAAACGTCGCCTGAAATCGTCTCGAAATCAAAGCTTTTTTCTCCACCGTTTACTACGTATCCGTTCATTCGTCTTGTAAAGTCAAACTCGGTAGAGAAGCGTCCGCTTACGCTGTCAACGGATGCAGTAAAGCTACTCTCCCTTGGAACGTATATTTTCAGCTCCCCGCTGACAAAATCCGATGAGATGCTAGGGCAAACGCTGTTTTTAATAATTACGTTGCCTGATACGGATTCTGCGTCAATGCTTTCAAACGTGCCTGAAATCTCCGCGTCTGCGTTCACCGTTTCCACGTCAAGATGCCTTGACACCACCTCGGATACGGAAATTTCGGCATCAACGGATTCTATAAACAGGCGCTCGCTTTTTATGTTTGCTATCTTGATGCTTCCGCTTAGGCTCTCTATGGAAAGCTCTGTGAGATTTTCTGCCATCGCCTGTGGGATAAGCACTACCAGAGTTTTTTCTTCGGGATTGTCAAACATAAAGCGCTCCGATTTTCTTGACTGTATCGTCAGTGTAGAGCCTCGTACAAGAAAACGCATGCGTGAGTCCTCGTCGGTCGCTCCGTGCTCACTTATTATTATATAATCGCCGCTGTGTGTGTCAACACTGACTATGCCGTTCATCCAATTTATTTCTATATTGCTTATATGCTTTGATATTTCGGCTCTGCCTTGCGCTACCGAGTAGTCCTCGCTATCCTCATAATATGCCGAGATAAATCCAAAGGAGAGCTGCTCATCTGCCAAGCCGAACCCCAATGCGCAGATAGAGAAAACAGCCACAAGCGACCATATTACTATTCTTGCTATTATTCTTCTTTTCATATTGACACCTCATTTATCGGAATTCAGCAAATCAAACACAGCGTCTACTACACTCGTTACCGCCGATGCGAATATGAACATCAGCCACGTGATGTGCCACGCCATCGTAAAAAAGCTTATGGCGAGATATATCAGCACCGACGCGCTCCATATACAAGAGTTTATCGCCTCGTTTAAACGGCTCTTTTTCTTCTTTTGCTCCGTATGCTCTTGCACAGATCTTATTGCTGTCATCGAATTGAAAATAATGATAGCGGTAGCCACAGCCACTATGACAAACATCAGCGCTACGCCAAGCTCATTCTGAAGAATCAATGCAGGGATTATAGAAATTATATAGAGCATAACGGCGCACGAGACCAGCGCCGCAGAACGTCGCCTGCTCTTTTCAATCTCTTGCTTTGTGTAAACGGGAGCGCTTTCCTTGGACAGCTCGTCTAAAAGCTCGCTTATATCACCTATTCCCGCCACGGTTGCGTTATATGCCTCCTCCTCGCTTTTTCCTTGTGCTATCAGGCTTTCGAATTTCTCCGTTATATTTTGGAGCATTTCCTGCTCCAACTCCCTGATTTTCTGTGTTTTTGGCACTCCGTCAAAAAGCCTGTGTACGTAATTTTCGAGACGTTTTTTCATCTTTTTTCCTCCAAGAGCCTGTTAATCAGTGATTTTTCTTCCTCCCACTCCTCTACAAGACGGTAGTATTCGCGTTTGCCACTTTGTGTGATAGAGTAGTATTTCCTGCGCGCGCCCGCGCCTTCATCTCCCCAATACGAGACTATAAAGCCGGCATCCTCAAGTCGCTTGAACGCTGTGTAGAGGGTCGCCTCCTTCAACTCGTATCGGTTATCCGTGCGCGTCAGAATGTCCTTGTTTATCTCGTATCCGTAGCTATCGGAATTTATCAGATGCGAGAGAATAATCGTGTTGGTATGCCCCCTTATTATATCAGCCGTGATAGACATATCTACACCCCTTTCCTGACTTTGTATATACATTATAACACGAAATACCTCGCCTGTCAAGGTATGTTGCAAAAAAATATAAATTCGCAGACATAAAAACAAGGCAGTCTTAAAAGACGGATTCTTGAGGACAGCTTTTTGAAATTCAATATAATAAGGTACTTATCGACAGGAAAAGGATGAAGAATTGTTAAAATCTCTCGTCCTTTTTTCTTGCATTTGTGTTCACAAATACAAAAATACGGCATACCTCTTTCGAGGCATGCCGTATTTGCAAAACTATTTACAATTAAGCTATTAGTGAACGATGCAACGCTCAGTATCCTGATCGAAGATGTGGATTCTGCTTGCGTCAACTGCGATCTGAATGTTATCGCCTGCGCGAGCTGTGGAACGAGCAGAAACTCTTGCGATGATGTTCTTGCCGTTTGTAGCATCTTCCTGACCGTCAAAGCTGAGGTAGAGGTAGATCTCAGCACCCATAAGCTCGGTAACATCAACGGAAACGTCCATTACGCTATCCTTGAGGGTGGAGAGGTGAGCGGGATCGTCGTGAATGCACTCGGGACGAACACCGATGATAACGTTCTGACCGATGTACTCCTTGAGAGCAGGGTTGTTAGCCTTGTCAGCAGGAAGCTTGATGGAGTTCTTGCCGAATGTAACGTAGAGGTCTGTGTCCTTCTTCTCGAGCTTGCAGGAGATGAAGTTCATCTGAGGTGTACCGATAAAGCCAGCAACGAAGAGGGTTTCAGGATAGTCGTAAAGGTTCTGAGGAGTATCTACCTGCTGGATAAGACCATCCTTCATAACAACGATACGAGTAGCCATTGTCATAGCCTCGACCTGGTCGTGAGTAACGTAGATGAATGTAGTTTCAACCTTCTTGTGAAGCTTTGTAAGCTCAGTTCTCATGGATGCACGGAGCTTAGCATCGAGGTTGGAAAGCGGCTCGTCGAGCAAGAATACCTTAGGATTACGAACGATAGCACGACCGAGCGCAACACGCTGCTTCTGACCACCGGAAAGAGCCTTCGGGCGTCTCTCGAGAAGGTGGTTGATATCGAGGATGCGAGCAGCCTCCTCAACACGTCTCTTGATCTCTTCCTTAGGAACCTTACGGAGCTTAAGACCGAAAGCCATGTTATCGAAAACTGTCATGTGAGGATAAAGAGCGTAGTTCTGGAAAACCATCGCGATATCTCTATCCTTAGGAGCGACGTCGTTTACGAGTGTGTCGCCGATGAAGAGCTCGCCTTCGCTGATCTCCTCAAGACCTGCGATCATACGGAGAGTGGTGGACTTACCACAACCTGAAGGACCAACGAGGATAAGGAACTCCTTGTCCTTGATCTCAAGGTTGAAGTCGGATACGGCGGTAACGCCGCCGGGATACTTCTTGTAAATGTGTTTAAGGGACAAACTTGCCATTTTGTTTTCCTCCTGTGATAGTCGTCATAAAAACAACAGATTTTTACATGGAATATTATATCAAGTTTTTGCCGAAATTAAAAGTGGTTATTCTCACAAAGTTTACACGGCGTCTTTGTGAGATATGCACAAAAAACACGTGTTTTGGTGGTTTTTTACAAAAGTGACGCAAATGAAATTCTAATTTATTAGAAAACCATTATTCTTCTCTCATCATATTCTTACGGCTGAGAGAAATTCTGTTCTTCTGCAGGTCTACGCCCTTTACTCTTACCTCGATAACATCGCCGACTGAAAGCATCTCGCTCGGGTGCTTGATATACTTGTCGCTCATCTCGGAGATATGCAGAAGTCCATCATAATGCACTCCGATATCGACGAATGCGCCAAAGTCTACTACGTTGCGTACAGTACCCTTGAGAAGCATATCGACCTTAAGGTCCTTTATGTCGAGCACGTCTGTGCGGAGGCTGGGCGGGGGAAGCGTGTCACGAATGTCACGACCGGGCTTTTCAAGCTCGGAGATAATGTCGAGCAGGGTAGGCTCACCGCAGCCGAGCTGCTCACAGAGCTTGGGCAAGCCACGAAGCGTAGCCTTTGCACGAAGAGACGCCATATTTCCGTCCTTTACATCAGCGACAGTGTAGTCAAACTCGGAGAGCAGCGCCTTTGCCACCTGATAGGACTCAGGGTGCACGCCTGTGTTGTCAAGTATCTCGCGAGAGCCGCTGACACGGAGGAAGCCTGCGCATTGCTGATACGCCTTTGCGCCTATTTTCGGCACCTTGAGTATCTGTGCGCGACTTGTAAATTCGCCGTTTTGTTCTCTGTATGCGACGATGTTCTTCGCTGCTGTCGCATTTATGCCCGCAATGTGAGAGAGCAGAGAATAGGAGGCAGTGTTGACGTCTACGCCGACACTGTTAACACAGTCCTCGACAACGCCGTCAAGCGCTTCTGTAAGGCGGTTTTGCTTCATATCGTGCTGATACTGACCTACGCCTATTGCCTTGGGATCTATCTTTACGAGCTCAGCGAGCGGATCCTGAAGTCTCCTTGCGATAGATACCGCGCTACGCTCTGTAACGTCAAAGTCGGGAAATTCTTCAGCGCCAAGCTCGGAAGCCGAGTACACGCTCGCTCCTGCCTCGCTGACAATGGTGTATTTCGCATCAAAGCCGAGGTCTCGTATCGCATCTGCGATAAACTGCTCGCTCTCACGCGATGCCGTTCCGTTTCCTATAGCGACAACGTCGACCTTATATTTGTTGATGAGGGTAGAGACTACCTTACGGCTGCGCTCTATATCCTCACGAGGCTTTGTGGGGTAGATGACTGCGGTGTCGAGCACCTTGCCTGTCTTGTCAACTACTGCGAGCTTGCAGCCCGTTCTGTAACCGGGGTCATAGCCAAGTACAGTCTTGCCCTTCAAGGGAGCGGCGAGCAAAAGCTTGCGCAGGTTGTCGGCAAATACCTTGAGTGCGCCCTCGCTCGCATTGTCAAAGAGCTCTGATCTTACCTCACGCTCAAGAGAGGGGAATATAAGTCTGTCATAGCTGTCCGCTATAGCGGCGCAAACAAATTCGCATACGGGGGATTTCGCATTTGTTATAGCCTTTGAACTTATCTTTGAGATAGCGATACTTCTGTCAAGCTCAAGAGAAACCTTCAAAAACTCCTCGCGCTCGCCTCTCGTGATAGCAAGCACTCGATGGGGACGGAGCTTTTTCACTTCCTCGCGGTAGTCGTAGTAGTCCGCATAGACGGAGTCCTCCTCCTTTGCCTGCTTGGTCGCGATAGCGCCAAACGAGAAGGCAAAATCACGGAGCATTTTACGGTAGTCTGCTACATCGGAAATATCCTCTGCGATAATGTCAGATGCGCCTGCAAGCGCATCTTCGGGTGTTTCTACGCCCTTTTCCGCATCTACAAACGGCTCTGCAAGCTCTGTAAGAGTAGCATCATAGCTGTCGCGCTGCTCCATAATAAGCTCGGCAAGGGGGCCAAGTCCCTTCTCACGTGCGACCGAGGCGCGTGTCTTGCGCTTTTGCTTGTAGGGGCGATATATGTCCTCAAGCTCGACGAGCGTAGTAGCCTTTTCAAGCGCTAATGTTATCTCGGGTGTGAGCTTGCCCTGATTTTCTATTGAGTTGGAAATCTCCGCCTTGCGCTCCTCTAATTTGCGCAGATAGTTGAGCCTGTCCTCAAGGTTACGGAGCGTGATATCGTCAAGACTTCCCGTAACTTCCTTTCTGTAACGCGCGATAAAGGGGATAGTGTTTCCCTCGTCCATAAGCGCGACTGTCTTTGTAATCTGATCCTGTGTGAGCTTCAGCTCCTCGGATAGTATCTTTATAATGTCCATTTTTTTCCTCCGACATAAGTTTTGCGTTATATAAAGTGATGCATTTATACGCCTGCATCCATAAAGCTACGTAATTTTTCTGTTTCCTCTTTTGTGCAGTAGCGCCACTCTCCACGCTCAAGCGAGGTGTCAAGCGGAATTTCAGCAAATTCTACACGCTCAAGATAGGTTATCTTGTTATCAAGTGCTTCAAACATTCGCTTGACCTGATGGTATTTCCCCTCGACAAGCGTGACATACCCACTGCGCCGCCCCTCGTCACACTCAAGTGTGGCGGTCTTGCATTTTTCTCCGCCGTCGATGGTCATTCCGTCGATAAATCGCTTTTCTGCCTCATCGCTTATTTTGCTCTCACATTCAAATCGGTATATCTTGCTCACGTGATGGCGTGGGGAGAGCAGATAATGAGAGAGCTTTCCGTCGTTTGTCAGTATCATAAGACCAAGCGTGTCTCGATCAAGTCTGCCACAGGGGAACAACCCACGCTTCTGAAGCTCCTCGGGTAAAAGCTCTGTCACGACAGGCAGAGAGGAGTCCTCGGTTGCGCTGATATATCCCGACGGCTTGTTGAGCATTATATACACGAACTGCTCGTAGACTATCTTGCGACCGCGGAACACTATCTCGTCGCATTCGGGGTTTACGTGAGCATCTGCGCGCTTCTGACACACTCCGTTTACGTACAGCTCTCCACGCTTTGCGGCAAGCGCCGTTTCCTTTCGTGAGGCGACGCCACACTCGGATATAAGCTTGTCTATTCTCATTTGTCGCCTCCTTTTTGTGTTGCTTTAATTATAGCATATTTTTTTCGTTTTGTAAATAGAAAAAGGATATATAGAAACAGTAAATTTTTCTTTACATTTGCGAAATAAGTCGAAAAACTCAAGGAAGGAAAAGCAGAGGAAAAAACAAAAAATCCGAGGTGGTATAGCCTCGGATTTTTGGGTGCCTTCAGTTATGGAATAATGTCAGCAGCATCGCTCTCGGTGAGGAAAAATATCTGCTCTTCGCTCGGAGTTTTAACTACTACCTTGACTGTGTATTCTCCGTCAGGGGCGGTCTTGATTTCCTCTCCTGAGAAGATAATGTCTATGATAAGTTCTATTTCCTCTCGTGACTTGGTGAGCTTCGCTATCTCCGACGTAGATATGCTCACAGACGTCGCATAGCTTTTCAGATATTTCGGGGAGCTTTTATCCTGCTCGGGATATATCGGTGCGGTCGTGACGGGCACCTCGGTTGTAGGAATATCCCCTGCTGTTGTGGGTACACTCGGCTTAGCTGTCACGACAGGATCCTCTGGCTGAGAGGGAAGAGCCTGTGTGTAGGCGGGGAGTGGGAGTATGTCATAAGCTTCCTTTTCCGTCGCTGAATTCTGTCCGCCGTTTCCCTTTGAGTAATCTGCGTCTGCAAAGTAGTAGAGGTCGTCGTAATAGACATCATTAGCGCTTTCGGGCGCTGCTGCGTCAAACGCCTTTTTCGTCATAGGAGCACTCAAAAATACTCCGAAGGCTATTACAAAGCACATACAAAGCGATGACGCTGTATAGAGCATCGCCTTGTGGCGTTTTTTTCTTTCTCGTATGAGAGCACTGCTTTTCTCTCTTACGCTATTTTCAAAGGCTATTCTATCCTTCATAGCTTATCCCCCTGTCTGTGAGAATCTCGCGCAGGCGCAGACGCGCTCTGTATACGAGATTTTCTATTTGCTTCGATGATTTTTTCATTACCGTCGCCGCCTCCGCATATGACATATCCTCGAAGTATATGAGATGCAAAACGGTGCGGTAGTCGTTATTCAGTTCACTTATGGCGGAGTGCAGGACTCGTTTTTCCTCGTTTCTGAATATATCCTTTTCAAACTGCCCGTACTCGTCAGACATTACATCAAGCGCCTCGTCGCCTACAAGAAGCATTCGCTTGTCACGGCGAAGTCGGTCTATCGCCTTGTTACGTGCGATAGTGAAAAGGTAGGTTTTCAAAGATGTCTTGAAGTTGTAGCGCTTTGGATATACCACGAGCGCGACAAAGCAGTCCTCTGCTATTTCCTCTGATAGCGACAAGTTACCTAAATACCTGTTTATAAAAAATATCAGGCTCTCGCGGTAGGTGTCTATGACCTCGGAAAAGGCAGAGTCATCTCCATTCAGAAAACGGTGGTAGCTACTTTCACCGTTGCCCATTTTTGTTCTCCTTTCGGATTTTTCACTTATTATTCGTTTGGGGGAGCACTTTCACTCACTTGATTTTAACATTTAATTGAAAAACAGTCAATACAAGGAGATATATTTTTCTTTTCTGTTGCTTTTTTCTCTCGTTAGTGCTACAATGTAGAAAGCAAATTACGAGAGGGAGGTGCGCTATGGAAAGCTGGGTATGGCTTGTCCTTTTTTACGGAGTTGTCAAGGGCACGAGGGAAATACTGAAAAAGCAGGCACTTCGCATAAATTCTATTGCAGAGGTTTTGTTTTTCTACACGCTTATCGCCTTTGTGGTGACAATTCCGTTTTCGCACGGTATATTTGATATACAGGCGAAATACTATCTCATAATAGCCGTAAAGTCCTTCGTTGTTTTTGTCGGCTGGATGCTCTCGGCGTATACGCTGAAGCGCCTGCCCGTCAGTATATATAGTGTCGTTGATATGGGGCAGCTTATTTTCGCCACCCTGCTCGGAGTTATATTCATAAACGAGAAAATGGGATTTTTTCAGGTCATCGGTCTTCTCATCGTTGCGCTTGCGCTCTTTCTCGTCAATTTCCGTAAAAACGACGACGGAGGCGAGGTAAGGACGGTATATATTCTCCTCACTCTGCTTTACTGCCTTTTAAACTCAACATCAGGCTTGCTTGACAAGCTGATATTGCGGACAGGGGAGGTAGACTCCTCACAATTGCAATTCTGGTATATGCTCTACCTCGTCTTGATGTATGGTGCCTATCTGTTATGCTCTCGCACAAAAGTGAATTGGCAGGCACTAAAGAAAAACTACGCCATTCCCGTTATGAGCGTGATTTTTATCGCTGCCGACCGCGCTTTGTTTGTCGCAAATGCGCACCCGGACAGCCGCGTGACTGTAATGTCGGTCATAAAGCAGATTTCAGTGGTGGTAGCAGTCGTGCTCGGCAGAGTGGTATTTCACGAGAAAAACATTATCTACAGACTTTTCTGCGCTCTGCTCGTTGTTGCAGGTATTATCATTACCTTTATATAACCTGTATAATCGCAAAATGATCTCAAATAAAAATAGTTATAGCCCCGATTCTGAAAATGTAAACTATAATTAACAAAAAAGCAGTATCGCCCGAATAGAGCAATACTGCTTTTGATTTTTGTTTTGCTTTGTTGCTTTAGTCAAGCTCTCGCATACCTGTGTAGAGCTCGTAGTAGCGTCCCTTTGCCTCGAGCAGTTGCTCGTGGTCGCCACGCTCGATTATCTCGCCTCGCTCAAGCACCATTATCGCATTTGCATTTCGTACAGTCGAAAGTCTGTGTGCGATAACGAATGTAGTGCGGTTTTGCATAAGTCTGTCCATGCCTCGCTCAATATGTCGCTCGGTGCGTGTATCGACAGAGCTTGTTGCCTCGTCAAGCACAAGTATAGGCGCATGGCTGATAGCCGCGCGGGCAATATTGAGCAGCTGGCGCTGTCCCTGCGACAGATTTGCTCCGTCACCCTCAAGGACTGTGTCGTAGCCGTGCTCAAGTCGCTGTATGAACGAGTGAGCGCTTGCGAGCTTTGCCGCCGCGATGACCTCCTCGTCAGTAGCATCAAGTCTGCCGTAACGGATATTTTCCATTACAGTACCTGTGAACAGGTGCGTGTCCTGTAGCACCATTGCGATATTCTTGCGCAGACACTTGCGCTTTATGTCCTTTATGTCGACGCCGTCTATCGTTATTTTTCCTTCGTCTATATCGTAGAAGCGATTGAGCAGGTTTGTGACCGTGGTCTTTCCTGCACCCGTCGAGCCTACAAAGGCTATCTTCTGACCAGGCTTTGCATAAAGGGAAATGTTTTTGAGTATAGTCTTGTCGGGAGTGTAGCCGAACGTTACGTTTTCAAGCACTACATTGCCCTGCATGCTCGGCATATCCAATGCACCCTCTCTGTCTGGCTCTTCAGGCTCTCTGTCCATTATCGAAAACACGCGCTCTGCTCCTGCGAGCGCAGAGAATATGGTTGACGTCTGCATCGAAAGCTCGTTTACGGGGCGTGAGAATTGACGCGCATAGTTTACAAAAATAGCGAGACCTCCTATGTCAAAGCGACCGAGTATACAGAGGATACCTCCGACACCTGCCGTTATAGCATAGCTTATCTGGCTCGTGTTGCCCATTATCGGTCCCATAATACCGCCGAAGAACATGGCGTTTATCTGCTTGTGGCGCAGGTCGTTGTTGAGAAGTGTAAACTCTTCTTCACATTCCTTCTCGTGATTGAACACCTTGACCACCTTTTGACCACCGACGCTCTCCTCTACGTAGCCGTTGAGCGCACCGAGTGATGCCTGCTGTGCCGAGTGGAATTTGCGGGAGCGCTTTGCGATAGCGCCACCGAGAAACAGAAACAGCGGGATAAAGAAAATCGTTATCAGCGTCAGATATATGTTTGTGTATATCATGAATCCGAGTGTGCCGAAAAGTGTTATAACGCCTGAAATAAGGCTTATCACCGAGTGGTCGAGCATCATACCGATGTTGTCGACATCGTTTGTGAAACGGCTCATTACCTCACCGTTGTTTTCTGTGTCAAAAAAGCGGACAGGGAGTGTCTGCATCTTTGAGAAAAGGTCGTTTCGTATTTTCTCTATTGCCTTTTGCGATACTCCGAGCATAAGGCGAGCCTGCAAATACGTGCACACCACCGATACGGCGTATACGCATCCAAGCGTAATAAGTGAAGCTATAAGGTTTTGCAGTCTCTCGGCAATAGACAGCTCCGTGTTTGCTATCTCGTTTATGATAGGACGGAGCATATATCCTCCGATAAGGCTCGCCACCGTCGCACAAAGCATACACAAAAGCACTATACAAAGTCGCCATTTGTAAGCGGAAATATATGAGAGCAGGCGCAATGCCGTTTGACGTGTGTTTTTCGGCTTTCCACCGGGACCGCCCGGACCACCCGGACCTCTGCGACCTGGACCATGACCAAATCCGGGACCTTGTCGTCCCATTCCCTTTGGCGAGGAGTTGTAACGGCGGGAAAGCTCTTCGAGATTTCTCGTTTTCATATTACGTCCTCCTCCTTTACGTCAGTCTGCGAGCAGTATATCTCGCGATAGTCGGCGTTGGATTTAAGAAGCTCCTCGTGCGAGCCTACACCGCTTATCTTGCCGTCATTCATGACGATTATCTCGTCAGCGTCGGCAATAGATGAAATTCTCTGCGCGATGATAATCTTCGTGGTTTCCTTCAGCTCGTTTGCAAAAAACTCTCGTATCTGAGCCTCGGTAGCAGTATCTACTGCGCTTGTTGAGTCGTCGAGGATGAGTATCTTCGGCTTCTTTAGAAGCGCACGTGCGATACAGAGCCTCTGCTTCTGTCCGCCTGACACGTTTACACCGCCCTGACCGAGCACAGTGTCGTATCCGTCCTTGAACGAGCTTACAAAATCGTGAGCCTGTGCGCTTTTTGACGCCTTGAACACCTCGTCGTCGCTTGCGTTTTCGTCACCCCAAAGCAGATTTTCCTTTATAGTACCCGAAAACAGCAGATTTTTCTGTAGCACGACGCCTATTCCTTGACGGAGGTTTTCAAGACTGTACTCGCGCACGTCTACGCCGTCTACTGTGACCTCACCCTCGTCAGCATCGTAAAGACGGGCGATGAGTGAAACGAGTGTGGTCTTTCCGCATCCCGTCGAGCCTATTATACCTACTGTGCTTCCGCCCTTTATCTTGAGGTCGATGCCGTCAAGCACACGCTCTGCGCTGTTCTTGTAGTAACGGAAGGACACGTTTTTGAACTCGATATCGCCTGTTGTGACCTCTTTATCCTTGCATGTGGCGTTTGCGTCATCAATGTCGGGAGTCTCGTTCATTACCTCGCGTATGCGCTTCGATGAAGCGAGCGCGCGTGAAGCAAAGGTGAAGAGCATAGCCACCATCATCAATGACATAAGTATCTGGTTTATGTAGGTGATAAATGCGACCAGGTCACCCACCGACATAGTGTCAGGCGATACCGACTGCATTATCTCCTTACCACCGAGGAATACTATCGCAAGCGTCGTGATATGCATAAAGACGTTCATTACAGGGGTAATGAATATCATTATCTTCATTGCGTTCATACCCGCATCCTTGAGGTTTTTGTTTGCACGTGAGAATTTTTCCTTCTCGTACTCCTCGCGCACAAACGATTTCACCACTCGCACGTTAGTGAGGTTTTCTCCTACCGTCGAGTTTACGGCGTCTATCTTCGTCTGCATTTTTGCAAATCGGGGGAAGCCCTGACCTGTTATAAGCACGAGCAGAGTAAGGAGTATCGGCATAGTTATCGCAAGCACGCCCGTAAGTCTCGGATTTATCGTCAAGGACATTATCAGCGCGCCTATTATCATACCGGGAGAACGCAGACACATACGGAGCATCATATTGACGAAATTCTGAAGTTGTGTGACATCGTTTGTCAGGCGTGTGATAAGCGAGCCCGTGCTGAACTTGTCAATGTTCGCAAAGGAGAATTTCTGCACCTTTGAGTATATGTCGCTTCTCAGGTCGGTGGCAAAGTTGACCGACGCCTTTGCGCCAAAATAAGCGCCTCCGACACCTCCCGCCATCATAAGCACGGCGGTTATAAGCATATAAAGAGCTATTTTAGCCACCTCAAACGGATCGCTCGTAGCCATAGCCGCGCTCTCTCCCATCTTGGTGTCTACTATCATGGATAGAAACTTAGGCATAAGAACCTCGCCCACGACCTCTACTATCATACAAAGAGGTCCGAGTATAAAATACTTCAGGTAAGGATTTATATATTTACCCCACTTCATAAAACTGTCCTTTCATATACAAATGCAATGTTTTGTTTACAAAACGCATCAATTCATTTTTTTGAGTGACGCCTGCATCTTTTCCATAATTGCGCGAAGGGTGTCAAGCTCCTCGTCGCTGAGAAGCTCAGATGTCGCTGTGTCAAGCTCCTTCATTATGGCGTGTGAGCGCTCTACTATCTGTGCGCCAAGCTCGGTTATCGTGGTGCGGTTTTCTCTCGCATCGTCCTCGTATGAGGCGCGAGTTATCATTCCGTCACTCTCCAGCTTTTTGAGTGACTTTGCCACGGCAGCAGGGCTGATACCCATATCCTCTGCAAGCTGCTTCTGCGACACTCCCTCGCCCATTCTTGCGATAGCCATCAGCATCATATGCTGGCTGCGGTGGATATTGAGAGTGGAAAATCTTTTTTCACATTCGCGGAAGTGCATACGGTCCGTTTGTATCATCATCATGACCGTTTTCATTGCTCGCTCCGTTCTTTGCTCGTTTGTGTACATCTTTTTCTCCATTTCAAAATTCTGACACTTCATCTCTGTCACTTCGTGAAAACAAAACGCTAAACTCGTTAATAGTTAACACGTTAACTATTATACCACACATCGAAAAAAAGTCAACAGGGTTTTGAGGATTTTTGCAGGTTTTATGCCTATTTTTCGTCAAAATTAAAAAAAGAAAAGGACAGTCGCTCCATTTAAGTGCACGAAAGTCCTTTTGGCGTTTTTATAAGTATTTTTTGATTATTTAAGCTCTTCCTCTATAGCGGAAATGATAAGCCCGATAGCCTCGTTTTCGTCATTTGCGGGAAGGGAGCAGCCCGATGCACGTATGTGACCTCCGCCACCGAATTTCGCGCATATTTTTGCGACGTCTGCTCCTGTCGAGCGCATTGAAACCTTGAAAATTCCATCGTCCTGCTGCTTTATCGCTACGGCTATCTTGATGCCACGAAGCGCACGCACCACGTCTATTGAGGTCTCGAAATGCTCGAATTTTAAGTCCATTGCCTCGCGTTCAGCCTTCGTTACGCATACGGCGTTTACCTCGCCGTTGCAGTAGGTGCGCATCTTTGAAAGTGCGAGCCCCTCTGCACGAAGCACGTTTTCTGACTTGCTATCAAATAGCAGTCGGTTTATCTCTGCCGAGTTTATGCCGAGCGCAATAAGCTCTGATGCCACCTCGTGAGTATGTGGCTTGGCGTTGGAATATTTGAAGCATCCGCTGTCAGAGGAGATGGCAGCATACATTCCCGTAGCCATTTCGTGAGTTATGCCGTCTATCTTGCCCATCTCTACCAGCCTTTTTGCCAAGTCGAAGATTATCTCTCCCGTTGCACACGCATCTGCGCGCACGTAGTTGTCTGCAAACTCCTCGCCTACAGCGTGGTGGTCTATCATAAGATAAGGTGTCAGCACCTCAGGCACTCGCTCAGGTAATTTTCCGAGCTGGGCAGGGGAGGCCACGTCAAGACATATTATGTCACACTCAGAATAGGAAGCGGCGGGCGTGTCGGTCATATCCCCTCGCAAAAATTCAAGTCGCTCGGGAATATCGTCAGCGCAAATATACGACGCCTTCTTTCCAAGTGCGCAAAGGACGTAGAAAAGCGCCACCGCACTCCCCAAGGCGTCGCCGTCAGGGGAACGGTGTATCGCTATTACGGGATTTTTCGCCGATATGATTTTTTGGCAGGTCTCGTCGAGCGAGAGCTTTTTGAAATCACTCATTTTTCTTCTTCCTCTGTCTCGGAGCTTGTGGAATTTTCGTTTGCGAGCCTTGCTCTGTCATCGTCTATCTGCTTGAGGAGCTTCGCAATATGAGCTCCGTGCTCTATTGAGCTGTCGTTTGCAAATATAAGGTCGGGTGTAATTCGTAAGTTGAGTGTTGTTGCAAGGTGGTGGCGCAAAATGCCCTTCACCTTCTCAAGTCCTGCCTGCGCCTCCTTTACATCTCCCATAGCGGAGAAGTATACCTTGGCGAGCTTCAGGTCGGGGGAAACCTCAGCCAGCGTTATAGAAACAAAATTATTTACTACTCTTGGGTCTCTTACCTCACGCAATGCTATTGCAAGCTCCTGCGCTACGGCGTCGTTTATTCTGCCTTTTCTGTATTTGGACATCCTTTTTTCCTCATTTATATAATATATAGTTTTTGTTATCGTTTTGAAGTGCGCATTATCACTTGTGGCGCAAAGCCTCTGTGACCAGCTCGTCTATGAGAAGCGCAAACTGTACGCTTGCTCTGTCCATGAGCTTTGGGTACATGCTTATCGACGTAAAGCCGGGGAGAGTGTTTATCTCGTTGAATATAATTTTTTCATCGTGAGTGACGAAAAAGTCGACGCGGGAAAAGTCGCGACAGTCGAGCGCTCGGAATATCTTCAGCGCAAGCTCGCGTATGCGCGTTTCAGTTTCAGGCTTTATTCTCGCAGGGATAAAATATTTTGCAGTGTTGTTCTTGTATTTAGTGTCGTAGTCGTAGAAGACTGCTCCCGATTCGATTTCTCCCGATGGGGAAACTACAGTCTTGCCCGCATCAAGAATTGCAAGCTCGACCTCGCGCCCGTCTACGTATTCCTCGACGAGTATCTTTTCGTCTACCTCGGCGGCGAGTGTAAGCGCCTCAAAAAGCTCCTTTTCATTTTGCGCCTTTGCCGCACCCACAGAGCTTCCCGAATTTGACGGCTTGACAAACATCGGGTAGCCTATGCTCTTTTCCAGCTTCTTCAAAAGCGACGGATTTATCTCGTTCTTTTTGACAAGCTCCCATTTCGCCATAGGGATAGAAAGATTTTCAAGCAGGGACTTGGTCGCCGCCTTGTCCATACACAATGCGCTTGAAAAACAACCACAGCCCACGTATGGTATCTGCAAAAGGTCGAACAGTCCCTGCAGGCGTCCGTCCTCACAGTTCTGGCCGTGCACGACAGGGAATATCACATCAGGGCGTATCTGCTTCATCGAGCCTGACAGACACAAAAACGTGGAGCGCTCGCCATTCGGTACGATAGCCACGTGAGTGAGATTTTTCAGGTCTCGCTCCCACTCGCCGCTCTGTATCTTCGACACAGGGCCGTTGTAGATGTACCACTCGCCACTCTTGGTTATTCCCATACAGATAAGGTCGTATTTCGTCTTGTCTGTATTTTCAATTACGGCGGCGGCAGAGCGCAAGGAGACCTCGTGCTCGTTACTGCTTCCACCAAAAATTATCATAAGTGAAGTTTTCATTGCATAAATACCTCGGAAAATTATTTGGATGCGCGAAGCACAGCTCCTCTGTGGTTTCCTCCAAAGTCGTCGAGGCACTCACACGAAAGGTTGTGCTTGCACGAAAGAGAGTGTATCTGCTGTCTCTGGTCATATCCCGTTTCAAACAGCAGAAATCCATTTTCCTTTATTTTATCCTTGTATTCCTTTACTATCCTGTTATAGAAGGTCATTCCGTCATCGCCACCATCGAGCGCTATCACAGGCTCTTTCTGTACCTCTCGCGAGAGTGTGGGCAGCACGTCGCTTCTTATGTACGGCGGGTTTGAAATCACTGCGTCAAAGACGCCGTCGGGCGAGTACTCCAGCACATCGGCGTGGATAAGCTCAAGACGGGAGTCGACGCCGTTTTCCTTTGCATTTTTTCTTGCCATGTCAAGTGCGCCGAGTGAAATGTCGCACGCTAGTGCGTGGCAGTCGGGACGATTTGCAAGTATGGAAATGGCGATGCATCCGCTACCTGTGCAAAGGTCGACAAAATACGCGCCTTTGGGCAGGTTGTTTATCGCATATTCCACTATTATCTCTGTGTCGGGACGGGGGATAAGACAGTCATGCGACAAAAAATATTTCTCGCGGTAAAACTCACATTCGCCTATCACGTACTGCAACGGCTCAAAGCTGAGCACACGCGAGACCGCATCTCTGAATTCAGGCGAGTCGAAATCACTCGCAAACGGGAGCGACGCCTCGCCAATACCCGAATATTTGCAAAACAGAATAGCCGCCTTGCGCTCAGGGTATTCAATTCCGCCCTCGCGCAAAATCCTTTGCAGCTCCTTGTAGGTCATTTTTCTTCCTGTCCGCCTTCGTTGTTTTCTTTTGCAGAGGCGCTTTCGTCGGACTTTTCGGAGTTGCGCGCGTCTACATTTTCCTTTTTATAGTATTCGCGGTCAAAATCGGGGAACTCGTCGGGCATAGAGTACATCAATGCGGTAAGCGCTACCTCAAGCTGATCGTCGCTCGGCTCACGTGTTGTGAGTCGTTGCATCCAAAGGCCGGGGGCAGAGAGTATCCTCGTCACGATATTGTTGTGCTTGCCAGCCAGCATTATAAATTCGTAGCCAAAGCCAACTATGAGAGGGACAAGTGCGAGCTTTATCACGCTTCTCAAAACGTCGTTAAGCTCGGAGGGAATGAGCATGCCCACGATAATGCTGATGAAAAGCATTACAAACATAAAGCTCGTGCCACATCTGGGGTGGAAGCGGGAATGCTTTCTCGCATTTTCGGGCGTAAGCTCCTCGCCTGCTTCAAAGCATGCGATGCTCTTGTGCTCAGCGCCGTGATATTCAAATGTTCTTCTTATGTCGCTCATAAGAGAAACAAGATAGATATACAATACAAATATGCCTATTCTGATTATTCCCTCAGGGATGGCTCTCAGGTTTCCGAGCTCTACGTTAAGCAGGCGTGAGAAAAAGCTTACAGTCACTGTAGGCAGATAAATGAAAAGACCTATCGCCAGCGCAATTCCGAGCACCATAGCAATGACCATAATGACGTCAAAGAGTCTGACACCAAAATGCTTCTTGACCCACTTTTCTGCCTTGCTCTCTTGTTCCTCCACTCCCATCAGCTCTGCCGATACTGTGAGAGTCGAATAGCTGAGCTTGAGCATCTCGACAAAATTTACTATTCCTCTGAGTATGGGAATGTTGAGGATTTTGTGCTTTTTACGTACAGAAATAAACTCTCTGTCGTCTACTACTATATCTCCACTCGCAAGACGGCAGGCTGTGGAGCATTTCTCTCCCGCCTTCATCATTACGCCCTCAAGCACCGCCTGACCGCCGACACGGTTTGCGCGCAGAGAGCAAGAGTTGTTTTCTTTTTTCATGTTATGTTCCTTTTAATTATATATTATATGCCAGAAAATATGTTACGCCACGTAAAAGTGTCGCTATTCTTCCATATTAATATATTATATCATATTATATTAACAAAATAAACTGTTTTTTTAAAAAATCTTTCACTTTGAGCCTTTTAATTGCATCTTGTGTGCAATATGCACAAAAGTCATATGCGTTTTTTAGATAATGTTAATTATGTGACGAATTTCAACAAACCCCCTTGACAAAGGACAACTAATTTGATATACTGTGAAAGCCTCACGACCGAAAGGGAGGGAGGCGAACAAGATACAGCGACTTCTACTTTGAAAAAACTTTAAAAAAGTTAAAAAAACTTTGAAAAAAGGCTTGACAAAGCGAGAAGTATGGTGTATAATAGGAAAGTCGCTGACAGGAAAAAGCTTGTCTGCGCATCGGTCTTTGAAAATTGAACAACAGAATTTCATAGCACTGAAAAGT
>JAZRQS010000027.1:0-78011 GCA_045649925.1 Eubacteriales bacterium
ACAATATATGCATCAGACTGGTAGAACCCCTATCCCGGACATAAGGTAAAGGCAGTAAGATTCTTCAGTGAGCCTGCATCAAAGCTCACAGCGCAGCTTTATGCTGCTGCAATAGCAAAATAATAATACAAACAGATTGACAAAATGATCCTCAGGGCTCATTTTGTCAATTTTTTTATCTTGATTTTTTATTACAACGATATTATACTACAAAATCATAAAAAATGCAAGTATTTTCCATAAAAATTCAGAAAATGAGTAATAATGCAAAAATATAGTGATGTTATAACGGTAAAAATGTCTTGAATGAGGTCAGTTTTAATAAGTCGGAATTTGATTTTTCTTTTTTATTTCTTTCTGCTTTTAAATCATATAAAAAGAGAAAAGTGTGTGTAAAGTGTGGATTAAATAAAAAAAGAACCCAATTAGTAGCTTACTAAAAGGGTTTTTTTAAATATTGGTGGAGCCGAGGGGAATCGAACCCCTGTCCGAAAATCTCTTGATACAACCTTCTACGAGTGTAGTCATTCTTTTAAATTCCCCGAAGAATACGCCAAATGACAGGCTTATAGATCAGGTAGCCCTTTAATGCGTGAACGGTACAAAGGCGACTCCCGTTTCACGTGCACTGCTGATTTGACGCCAGATACAGCTCGCAGTCCTTCTGTATGTGACGGGCTGTCTTATGACAGCGTCAGCTGCTTACGCAGCCATTGCAACTTTATTGTTAGCGTTTAATTTTAAATTTGAAGCTTTTAAAGAGGCGCCCCACCTCTACTCGCTTATCATACCTCAAAACCCCCGTCGAAACCTTTACGGCCCCATATTTACTCGCGAGAGTTTTTCATGGTTCTTTCCATAACTCTTTTTGCATCTCTTGCGGCGATGTCGTCACGCTTGTCATATAGCTTTTTACCCTTGCAGAGTCCGAGCTCCATCTTCACACGCGAGCCTGAAAAATAGAGTGAAAGTGGAACGAGAGTGTAGCCGTCACGAGTTACCAAGCCGAGAAGCTTTACTATTTCGCGCTTGTGCATCAAGAGCTTTTTCTCGCGCAATGGCTCTCTGTTGAAAATATTTCCTTTTTCGTAAGGGCTGATGTGCACTCCACATGCGAATATCTCTCCGCCACGAATGGTGCAGAAGGAGTCCTTGAGGTTTACATTACCGAGTCGCAATGATTTTACCTCTGTGCCGAACAGCTCAATTCCAGCTTCGTAGGTTTCCTCGACAAAGTAGTCGTGGCGAGCTTTTCTATTCAGAGTAATTATCTTGCCTTGATGCTTTTCTGACAACCTTCTCACTTCCTTTCGTAAAAATGCAGTACTATTATACTATATTTGACTTTAAATTGCAAGTGGAAATTATATTTTTACAGGATATAATATTTTTTTGAAAATATGCTATATTTTGTTTGAAGTGTGAAATACTACTATTGACATTCTTTGTCGCAATAAAAATGTAAGGAAGGTAGAAAATGACTACGAAAGAATTAACGGCATTATCCGAGCTCCTCGAAAGTGAGAAAATTATCATTGCAAAATTTGAAAGCTATGCATCGCAGACAACCGATGCGACCTTGAAAAGCAAGTACGAGCAGATGGCAAAAAAGCATCAGGGACATCTCGATACTCTGTATCAGAATTTGAAATAAGGAGAAACGGATATGATAAAGTTTGATGATCAGGCAATTCTTACAGACGCTCTCAATAGCCAGAAGCAGATGACAGACAACTATAATATGTATGCCAACGAATGTGCTTCAAAGTCGCTTATGGACGTTATGATGAACATTCTCAACGAGGAGCATGCGCTTCAGCACGAGGTGTGGAGTGAAATGAACACACGTGGCTGGTACCAGACAGAAGCGGCAGAACAGACTAAAATAGACAAAGAGAAAAACAAGTTTGCCAGCTGTTGCAAGAGCTGTGTCGGTTGAAATAAAACAAGATTGTAGCGGCAGAGAATATCTGCCGCTATTTTAATTCCCTAATATTCCTTCAAGGAGCTCTAACACCTTAAACTTTACTACGTATTTTACGTCATCGGACTTTGATATTATTCTATACTGCTCAGGGGTAAGACCTACGGGGACAGAGTCATCGGCTTGGATCCTATCGCCGTAAGCGGTGGAAACACAGAGCGGCGGAAATAGCACACACCACCAGTTTTTTCCCTCGCCGTCACCTACTATTATTCTGAGCGACGTATAATTTCCTGCAGGGAAGTGTAGCTCCTCGTAGTCGCGTGTCGGGTAGTATTCGGTCCCCAAATCCACCTCTATGCTATAGCTATATCCCTCACGCTCAACTACCTTGTGCGCAGTTTCTTTTATCTCGTCAAGCAGAGATATTACTTCCTCTTCTGCTCGGTCTATGCTTTGGACAGATGCGAGCCTTTCGCTGTAGCACTTCAGTATTTCATCTCTGATTTTCAGCTTTAATTGTTGGTCCTCGACGGAGTTCGAGTTTGCTATGATGTGGAGCCTTATTACATTGTCGTAAAGCTTTTCCTCACCGTCGACGGGGAGTGCCGAAATAAGTAAAGTTGAGAGCAAGACACATATTATACAAGCCAATAGTTTTTTCATAATTTTACTCCTTTGTGTATGTAAACAAAGTGATTATGCTCGTTTGAATGTAAAATTATTCACTTTTGTTGCGCCTGTATGAATTTTTGTAAAATGCAAAAAGGGTACTTGATAGTTTCAATTAAAAAAGCGACTGAGTTAAATCAGTCGCTTTTAGTTAGTATGCTATTATATAGTGTGTACTCCAAGAGAAGCGTCGCCGTTTGAATCGAGATTGTGCTTCTGAGCCTTTCTCCACTCAAAGAACTTTATAGCAACCTGCTCGAACAATGCGAGTGAGAGGAGGTCCTCATCCTGCTCTGCATAGGGAGCAACTCTTTCTCTGAGCTGGTCAAGCTCTGCAGAGAGCTTGTCAGCGGGACGGTAATCAATGGGATCGAGATCGCCAATGATCTTCTTTCTGAAATCCTCGGAAACCTCGCAGGGAGTCTTTCCGTATTCACCTCTTACAAGACCCTTGAACTCTTTTGTTACTCTGGAGTAGCGCTCACCGTCGCCGAAGAGAACGTTGTTAACTGCCTGAGTACCAACGATCTGGGAGGTAGGTGTAACAAGCGGAGGATAACCTGCATCCTCTCTTACTCTCGGAACCTCTGCAAGAACGTCTGCGAGCTTGTCGGATTTTCCTGCTGCCTTGAGCTGAGAAACGAGGTTGGAAAGCATTCCACCGGGAACCTGGTAGAGAAGTGCGTTAACGTCTACCTTGAGCACCTTGGGGTCGATAAGACCATTTGCAAGATACTTTTCACGAATATTTGTGAAATACTTGGATACAACGTCGAGCTTTTCGAGATCAAGTCCTGTGTCGTAGGGAGTGTTTGCAAGAGTAGCAACGATAGCTTCCGTAGGCGGCTGAGATGTACCCATTGCCATAGGAGAAATAGAGGTATCTACAATGTCAACGCCTGCTTCGATAGCCTTGAGGACTGTCATTGATGCAAGACCGGAAGTGTAGTGTGTGTGAAGCTGTACGGGAACCTTAACCTGTCCCTTGATAGCCTTAACGAGCTGATATGCATCGTAGGGCTTGAGAAGACCTGCCATGTCCTTGATACAGATGGAGTTTGCACCCATATCCTCAAGCTGCTTTGCATATGCTGCAAAGAACTCGTTGTTGTGTACAGGGCTCGTTGTGTAGCTTATAGCTGCCTGAACGTGTCCACCCTCCTTGATAGTAGCCTTGATAGCTGTTTCAAGGTTGCGGGGATCGTTAAGTGCGTCGAATATACGGATAATATCAATACCATTTGCAATAGACTTCTGTACGAAGTATTCAACTACGTCATCGGAATAGTGACGGTAGCCGAGAATGTTCTGACCACGGAAAAGCATCTGGAGCTTTGTGTTCTTAACATGATCTCTTATAATTCTGAGTCTCTGCCAAGGATCTTCGTTGAGGAAGCGAAGACAAGCGTCAAATGTAGCGCCGCCCCAAGCCTCAAGTGAATGATAGCCTACCTTGTCAAGATCCTCAAGGACGGGAATGATCTCGTCCATTGTCATTCTGGTAGCCGCGAGTGACTGGTGAGAGTCACGGAGCACGGTTTCAGTAATCAATACTTTTGACATTTTATTATACGCCTAAAAGGCTTTCCTTTCTATATGAATTATTTGAACCACTGCAGGAATACACCGGCGGCAACAGCCGAGCCGATAACTCCGGCAACGTTCGGACCCATAGCGTGCATGAGCAGGAAGTTTGCGGGATTTTCCTTGCGTCCAACATCCTGCGAAACTCTTGCCGCCATAGGAACGGCAGATACGCCTGCGCTACCGATAAGCGGATTGATCTTTCCTTTTGTGAGGAAGCAGAGAAGCTTACCGAACAAAAGACCGCCACAGGTAGAAATGATGAATGCACAGAGTCCAAGAACTATGATGTATATTGTCTGGAGCTTCAGGAAGTTCTCCGCACTTGCGGTAGCACCTACTGAAATTCCGAGGAAGATAGTAACGATATTGATAAGCTCGTTCTGACCTGTCTTTGAGAGTCTGTCTGTAACTCCGCTTACATTAAAGAGGTTTCCAAGCATAAGGAAGCCGACAAGGGGAGCAGCATCGGGAACTATCAAAACAACAAGCAATGTAACGAGTATCGGGAAGATAACCTTCTCTGTCTTGCTTACTGTACGGAGGTTTGTCATCACTATCGCGCGCTCACGCTTTGTGGTGAGAAGCTTCATAAATGGCGGCTGAATTATAGGAATAAGTGCCATATAACTGTATGCCGCAATAGCGATAGCTCCGAGAAGCTCAGGAGCGAGCTGCTTTGTGACGAGAATTGCCGTAGGTCCGTCCGCGCCACCGATAATACCGATAGCAGCTGACTGCATAGGCGTAAAGCCGAGGAACAAAGCAAAGAAGAATGCCGCAAAGACTCCAAACTGAGCTGCAGCGCCCATAAGAAGGCTTATGGGGTTTGCTATAAGGGGAGAGAAGTCGGTCATAGCACCTACACCAAGGAAGATGAGCGAGGGGTAAATACCGAGCTTAACTCCGAGGTAAAGTATGTCTACAAGACCGCCGTTGTTGATAACCTCTTTGATAACCTCAGACATTTTAATATGTCCGTCAACGTACATATCAGCAAAGGCATCGATAGGATACTTTGCGAGATAGTAGTCATCAAAGAAAAAGTCAAGATGTATCAGCTCTGCGCCGGGGAGGTTTGCCAAAAGCATACCGAAAGCGATGGGGAGCAAGAGCAAGGGCTCAAACTTTTTAACTACTGCCAAATAAAAGAGCGTGAACACTATAACATACATTATAAGTGTTTTCCAGGCGCCGTCGCTTTCGAGCATTTTAGCAATTCCCGTAGAGCCGATAAATGATTTTATGGCTACAAGAATTTCTGACATTTGATGTTACCAATCCTTCCGAATTAGTTGAGGCTAACGAGCACGTCGCCTGCCTGTACGGAAGCGCCCTTGCTTACGGAAATAGCAGCAACTGTTCCGTCAGCGGGAGCAGGAATGTCGTTTTCCATCTTCATTGCCTCGAGAACGCAGAGAACGTCGCCCTTCTTAACTGTAGCGCCGACAGCAACCTTTACGTCAAGGATGGTGCCGGGCATAGGAGCTGTAACGTCGTTTGCGCCTGCTGCCTTAGGAGCTGCCTTAGGAGCAGGAGCTGCTGCAGGAGCAGCGGCAACGGGAGCAGCTACGGGTGTAGCTACGGGAGCAGCAACGGGAGCTGCGGATGCAATAGCACCAACCTCTTCCACAGATACGCTGTAGGTTGTGCCGTTTACTGTTATATTATACTGTTTCATTTTGAATTACTCCTTTGTAAAATAGAATATTATTTTCTCTTGAAAGATACGACTCTGAATTTCGCACCTGGGTTTTCAGCGCTAGCCGCCGCTATTGCCGCAGCTATAACAGCGATTATCTCTTCTTGCTCATTTGAAGCTGACGGTGCAGGCTGGGGAGCAGCCACCACTACAGGCTCTGCCTTTTTGGGAGCGCTTACTGCCTTCTTCTCGCCAGAGAGAAGTCTGCTTGAAATCGCATTGAATATGAACAATACTATGCAAAGCGAAACAAGGACTGCAAATACGATTCCCATACCAACAAGCAGCATTTTTCCACCGTAGGCGAGCTTGTCAGCGAAATTTGCGATAGGCTGATTTACGTCTACCTCGAGCAAAAACTGTGTTGCGTAAAAATTAAACATAATGTCTACCTCCAATCAAAATCAGAGGGGAAGGGTGGAGTGCTTAGCGAATATTATTTCACCCTTGCCTGCAAGCATAAGCAATGCAGAGCAGATTCTTGCGCGAATTTCCGATACGGAAATAATATCATCTATTTCACCGACAGAAGCAGCTGCAACAGGGGATGCAAGAGATGCCTTCCACTCCGCCTCGAGCTCTTCTCTCGACTTTTCAAGGGAAACCTTGTCGTTCCATGCGAATGCTACGGAAGCATCTGCGCCAAGTGCTGAGATCTCAGAGCTCTCTATTGCGTATGCAATGTCAGCGCCCATAGCCTTTGAGCCGAGTATAGTAAATGCCGCGCCTATCGCATGTCCGAGTGTTACTGAAACCATGGGGATCTCTGCCTGAGCATAAGCGAGTGAAAGCTTTGCAAGGTCAGATGCGTAGCGATTTCCATTCTCGTCAATGGAGAGACCCATTGAATCTACGAGGTTTACTACAGGAATGTTGAATGCATCGCAGAAGCTTACGAGCTTAGCAGCCTTGTTTGCTCCGTCAGATGTGATACGGCCCTCGTTTACTGCAAAGTCAGTAGCTACGATACCGCAGTTAACACCACCGATAGTAGCAAGTGCAGTAACTACCTCAGATGCATAGCCAGCGTAAAGCTCCATGTATCTGCCGTTGTCTGCTACACTTGAAATAAGAGTGTGTATGTCGTTTGCCGCTGATTCGTCTATCAGCTTGTTGAGGTCGTCTGCGCAGTCATATACGCAAACATCAGAGGATGCGTTGTCAGGGATATAATCCATCACGCTTCTGATGTGGAGTGCAGCTGAGGATGCATCGTCTACGATAGCGGAGATCGCAGAGAGCTCTGCATTTGCAGACTTGTTAAACTCAGGAGCAGTCACATAGAATGAAGATGACTTTACCTTAACTACATAGTCGAACATTGCAGCAATAGATGCGCTTGTTCCTATGCATGCTCCGCTTACAACGGCGATCTGAGGAACAGCTCCAGATGCCTCTGCTACGGACTTCATGATCTTTCCGTATGCGGCAAGGGAAGCAGCGCCTTCAAAAATGTCTGCGCCACCGCAATTGAAGATAGCTACGACGGGGGCAGCGTTCTTGAGAGCGAGGTCATAAAGCTCGCATATCTTCTTTGCATGATTTTCGTCGATAGCGCCCTTCATGCGAGTGGAGTCCTGAGCGAAAGCGAATGCGAGTCTTCCGTTGATCGCACCGTATCCGCAAATAACTCCTTCAAGAAGATTTTCCTTTTCGTTTACAACTACCTCGTTGAATTTACGCTTTGTGAAAGCACCGATCTCGATGAATGTATTCGCATCAAAAATCTGCGAAATCAAGCTGCGAGTATCGGATTTTTCGGTAGCATTCAACGCTTCTTTGAGTTCCTGCACTGTAGGTAATACGCGTGCAGAATAATTCAAGCTTTTATCCAAGTTGAATTCCCGATTTGCAACTGCAAATCTCTCCTTCCAAATTTATTTAACAATGTTATGGGTGAAAACAACCAATTTCCACCAAATATAATATACCATCAAAGCCGAAAAAAGTCAATAGAAATAACGATTTTATTTTATTATTTATTAAATATATTAGTATATACATACAAAGTCCACACCCACTCTCAAAAAGGCAAACAAAAGAGGCTATCGAGGGGAGAAAACACCCGTATCCGATAGCCTGTTTTTGTGTATGTAGTTATGATTTGAATGCGGAAAGCAGCGCTATTCGCTTGCTTGAGTATTTATACGCCTTTTCGTAGTCACGAAGCTCCTTGCAGCAATACTCCATATCGCTATAGATGTTGAAGAGTACGGTGGCGTCGACGCCAAGAGAGGACTTGTTTTCCTCTATCTGTGACATGATCGCCATAGCATCGACATAGTGGAAGGAGCGCATAAGCTCCTTGGCACGCAGATGATTTGCCATAGTTTCGTTGAAGAATGAGTGCGTCCTGTCCTCAATAATGTAGCAATAAAGATCAAGGCAGACGGCATCGTTTACATGCTTTAAAAATTCAATGGAATTAAACTCAAGCTTAGGGGACTGCACATTTTCCGATATAGCTCCGATAAGTGAGGCGGTAGCCCTAATATCGTGAGTGGGGTAAATCGTTTTTTGTGAGTATTCGAGTGCCTTCTTTATGTGAAGAGCAGCGGTGTCGAGATTGCCGTTGAACAAATTTGTTTTCGCACATTCTATGTAGGAGTGCGCCAGCATAAGCGCAATCTCGTCGTCTGTATCGTTTAGCTCGTTTTCAAAGACGGTGATACAACCGAGGTATCTTTTCTGAGAAAATTCATTTTTGATCTTTTCAATTGCCGCCTTCTTCTCAAAGGGGAAAATGTCATTTTCCTCAGAAACGAGATATTCGGGTGGCACATTGAGATTTTTTGCTATCTGCAGCAATGTCGAAAGGGAAGGGGAAGCCTTTCCGCTTTCTATCTGGCTGAGCATATTTCTCGTTATTATATCACCGCACAGCTGTGACTGAGTGATACCCTTTTGCTTTCTTATTTCCTTGATTTTTGTTCCTATATCCATATCTGTTCCTATGTATTTGAATTTTTACGTTCAGCTGGCGCTTGCGCCAAAGTCGTATATGTCGTCTATTTCAGATTCGGTAATATCGTCGGTCAATCGGGTGATTTCCGTATATGCATCGGGCACCTCTCCCACAATTACAGTGCTCATTACGGGAAAGGATTGCTTTATGTTAACTCGCTCTATTTTTGATGGTAGCAATATGCTGATGTCAAAGCAAACGGTGAAATATATGCGATAGAGTGTCTGGTTTATACCGAGCTCTGTGAAGGCGTTTTCAAAATAGGCGTTGAAACCGTTTGAAATATCGGTATATATGCTTACGTCAGGACCTCGCCCCGACAAGAAATTTATCCCCGAAATATTTCCTAAAGGGATTTTCACGCATATCTTTTCGTAGTAGTTTACGCTTCTCAAAATTTCCGATACGAGAAGCGTGCGTGCCGTCAGCAATTCCGATGTGTTTACATTCAAGGAGGAAATCGAGCCGTCGTTTTTTGTGGTCAATGTGACAAGACTCCTGAAAAGAGAAGAGTTTTCCACAATCTGACGGCTGACACTTGCATTTATTTTGTCAGTAAGGGTGGTCTGCAGGCTTGCATACGTGTAGCTTGAAATCAAGGGATATACCCGAAAATTTAAAAGCAGTATGGCAAAAACCAGCACAACCGATACCACCAAAAAGGGCTTTCTGGCTTTTTTTGTCTTGCGCCGTTTGTCCCCGATATAGAATATACTGTCAGCCAAGCAAATCACCTCGCTACAGTATATGCGAGTGCTTTGTTTTCGTTACTCCTCTTCGTTTGAAGGGGAGGTCTTTTTAGGCGCCTTTATTTCAATGTCTGACAAGGGATTTGCATCTACTGCGCTTGCCATATTCTCGTTGCTTACGTGGGTATATATTTGCGTCGTGTTGAGCTGCTCGTGACCGAGAATGTCCTTGAGCACTCGCACATCTACATTTCCCGATTGATACATAAGCGTGGCGGCGGTATGGCGTAGCTTATGCACCGAGAAGCCTCTGTGGTCAAGACCTGCCTCGTCGAGATGCTTATATACGAGCCATTGCACCGTTTTGTTGCTTATTCTTGTCTGGCGGTTGCTCAAAAACAGAGCAAGCGTCTGCAATTTTGCAGTGTCGCCGCTTGTGCGCTCTCTGAGATAATCGACAAGCGCACGCCTGCACGCATCATTCAGATATACGATACGCTCCTTTGAGCCTTTTCCAGTTACCCTTATCGAGCGGAGCTCCTGGTCGATGTCCGTCAGGTCTATGTTGACAAGCTCGGAAAGTCGCATTCCGCAGTTCAAAAACAGCGTAACGATAGCAAAATCTCTTTTTGCATTTTTAGAGCTTGTGTCGGATTTTATGGTCTGTAAAAGCGAAACGCTTTCTTCAAGTGTGAGATGCTTCGGAAGGGTAGAGTGCTTTTTTGGCGCTGAAATTTCTGCGACGGGATTTACCTCAAGTACTCTTTTTTTAGAGGTGAGATATTTGAAAAAAGCCTTGAGAGATGAGAGCTTTCGAGAGCGCGATGCCCAGCCGTTTCCTCGTGTCTGGTTTACAAACATCAGGTACTCGTAGACAGTCTCCGTCTTTATCTTCTTCACGTATTCAAGGTCAATTTTGCTGATGTCTATAGACGTAAATTCCTCGCTCTCCGCATCAATAAAAAGACGGCGAGATTCCGTATATCTGAAGAAGGTGCGTAGGTCAAGCAGGTATTCGCATACCGTCTTTTCAGAGCATCCCTCTATGACAGATTTGTAGGAAGCAAATTCACGTACTATTTCGGGGAATTGGAGCATATCCTCGCTTTTCAGTGTAAGTACAGCCATTAAATAATCACCTCACACGTTTATTATACAACATTCCTATAATTTTTAGTGGATAATTTGTAAACAATTGCGCCCCCCACTTGAATTAAAGGCTTATATTATGTAGAATATATTGTATCAAAGCCTGCGCGTGATGTCGGGCTATAAAACTGTGAAAGTGTTAAAACGCTATGAAATTCATAAAAGACAATTTTTATAACGTGTTTAAGCTTATGATAAATCAGTTTGGAATGATGATTTTCGGTCTGGTTCTTTCATTTGCTACCGCAGGAATGCAGGGAGAAATCTCATCCAAAATGTTCACGATAGTGAGCTTGTTTTCCGTTGGTTTTTATATGGTTCTCATCTACTATATGGTGTGGGAGCTTGGCGCAAGGGATATCATAAGAGTGGAGTCGGGAAGACAGAAATACGACCGCTTCTATGGTACAAAGATAGCACTGCTTGCAAATGTGCCAAATCTTCTGATAGCGTTTGCCGGAGTTATAGGCTACCTCTTCGGATATGTGTTTACACAGGGTGAGCTTGGCATGGGTATGCTCGGATTTTCTCACTTGATAAGCGGATTTATTCAGGCGCCGTATCTTGGAATTGTGAAGCAGCTGCTTTCCTCCTTCGGTTTGGCGGAAAGCTACCTTGCGAGAGCTATTGTATACATTATAACTACGATTCCGTCTATACTCGTAGCTTCATTTGCCTATGTTCTCGGATGCAAAAATTTCAGAATTTTTCCTGCTTCAAAGGGAAAGAATGCATAACCATAATATAACTGTAATATAAGCGATAAAACCTCCACATATTCTTATAAAACGATATGTGGGGGTTTTTTCTTTGAAATCAATATTTACTGCAAAAAATCTTTTTGCTGTTTTGCTATGTATTGCATGCCTTTTTTCGTCTTTTACGTTTGTTTCTATCGCATTGCTGTTTCGTGACAAAAGTGATACAGCCTCCGTTTTGGCGGCGAATAACGTAACTGTCATAATAGATGCAGGTCATGGCGGCGAGGACTGTGGCACGATAGGTGTAAACGGAGTTTTCGAAAAGGATATAAACTTGTCTGTGGCAAAGGAGCTTGAGCATTTGCTGACACAAGAGGGAATAAACGTCATTATGACGCGCACTGAGGACAAGCTGCTTTACACCGAGGCACAGAATATAAAGGGGCAGAAAAAGCAGTTTGACCTAAAAAACCGACTTGAGTATGCAAAGAGCAATCCCGACGCCATTTTTGTCAGTATTCACATGAACAATTTTCATATGGAGAGTTGTAGGGGAATACAGGTCTATTATTCAGGGCAAAGCGAGGAAAGCTCAAGACTTGCCCAAAGCATACAGTCGTCGGTGACGGATAATCTTCAGACATATAACACGAGAAAAATAAAATCAAGCGGTGGAGAGATATACCTGCTTGACAATGCGGTCGGCGTAGCGGTGCTTGTAGAGTGTGGTTTTTTGTCAAATCGGGAGGAATGTGAAAAATTATCCGAAAAAGATTATCAAAGGCAATTGTCTTTTAGGATTTTTTGTGGTATTATGGAGTATATAAACAATTAGAAGGTACATTGATATGAAATCACCTAAAAACGTATATGTATGTCTTGAATGTGGATATACAAGCCCGAAATGGCTCGGTAGATGCCCTGACTGTGGTAATTGGAACACACTCGAAGAGAGCGCTCCTGTGCTGCAGGTGTCATCGGACACAAAAGGCTTCAGAGCACCTGCATCAAAGGCTCAAAAGCTTGAAGAAATGGCTCTGCCGGAATATATCCGTGCAAAAACAGGGCTCGAGGAGCTTGACAGAGTGCTTGGCGGTGGACTTGTCACAGGCTCTGTAGTGCTTATCAGCGGTGAGCCGGGCATAGGAAAATCCACGCTCCTATTGCAGATATGCAACAAGCTGTCACAGGGCAATACTGTAATGTACGTTTCAGGGGAGGAGTCCTCCGGTCAGATAAAGCTCAGGGCAGAAAGACTTAAGATAAATAGTTCGGAGCTGTATCTTTTAAATGAGACGTCTCTTGAAAATATAATTTCCGAGTATGAGAGAATAAAGCCCGATGTACTTATGGTGGACTCTATACAGACGATGTATAGTGAAAAATGCAATTCATTCGCAGGTAGCGTTTCGCAGGTGCGCGAGTGTGCTATGACCTATATTGAGATAGCCAAGCGCACTGGTTGCTCTGTCTTTCTCGTCGGCCACGTCAACAAGGAAGGTGGTATATCAGGACCGAAGATTTTGGAGCATATGGTGGACGCCGTTTTGTACTTTGAGGGCGAGCGCCGTCAGTCCTACAGAATTATAAGAGCTATCAAAAACCGTTACGGCTCTACGAATGAAATTGGCGTATTTGAGATGAGCGATGTCGGCTTGATAGAGGTGCCAAATCCGTCAGAAATGATGATGGACGCCAGGGTAGAGAGTATAGGCGGAAATTGCGCAGGCTGTATAATCGAGGGAAGCAGACCTATAATAACCGAGATACAGTCGCTTGCCGCTCCGTCGGTATATCCCACACCAAAAAGAACGGCGGACGGATTTGACTACAACAGAATGGGACTTTTACTCGCAGTGCTCGAAAGAAGGCTCGGCTTGAGATTTTCACAGCACGATGTGTACGTAAATATAGCGGGCGGAATGAGGTTAGACGAGCCTGCCGCCGACCTCGCTATAGCAATGTCGCTCGTGTCTGCGATAACCGACAGGATAGTCCCGAATGACCTTATCGCCTTTGGTGAGATAGGTCTTTCCGGCGAGGTGCGCTCCGTCTCTCACGTTGAATACAGAGTGAAGGAAGCTATCCGCCTTGGATTTAAGAAAATACTTTTGCCAAAGAAGAATATAAGCTCAAGAATAAAAGCGCCCGAGGGCGTACAGCTTTGTGGTATAGGAAGCATTTTTGAAGGACTTAAATATCTGGAGAAAAAGGATATAGTTCAGTAAGGAAATTTACAGTGAAAACAGCGCAAAGGGATATAAACCCGTTTAAATTTACCGACTCCAACAAACGATACTATACATATGACTACTATCTGCGCAGTACCTTTGGCGAAAAGTGTTCAAAGATAACGCTTGATGCGGGATTTAGCTGTCCAAATATAGACGGAAGATGTGGATATGGTGGTTGTATATACTGCTCTGACAGAGGAAGTGGAGATTTCACACAGGACCACGCGCTCTCCCTTCGCGAGCAATATCTCCTGCAATGCGAGAGAATGAAAACAAAATGGGATGTGAAAAAGTTCATACCCTATCTTCAGGCGCACACGAACACCTATGCGCCTATAGAAAAACTCAGGAGTGTTTATAGTCAGATATTGGAATTGCCCGACTGTGTCGGCTTCAACATCGCCACAAGAGCGGACTGTCTTCAGGACGAAACTGTCGAGCTTCTCGCCGAGATAGCAGAAAAGACCACCTTGACAGTCGAGCTTGGTCTGCAGAGCATACACGACGATACCGCAGAGCTTATAAACCGAGGACACTCCTACGAGGACTTTCTCGACGGCTTTCAAAGGCTGAGGTGCGCATCGGATAGGATAGGCATATGCGTACATCTCATAGACGGACTTCCGAGAGAAAATGAAGAAATGATGCTCGCGACAGCGAGAGAGGTGGGCAGACTGCACCCCGAGCAGATAAAGCTGCATCTGTTGTATGTCTTGCAGGGTACAAGGCTCGCCGAAATGTATGCGAGCGGGGAATATCAGCCATTGACAATGGAGCAATATACGGATATAATCTGTCGTCAGCTTGAAATAATTCCTGAGGATATAGTTATCGGCAGAATAACAGGAGACGGCTCAGCAGACGGGCTTATAGCGCCCGAATGGAGCAAAAAGAAATTCACCGTTATGAACTCGATAGACAAGGCGCTTTTTGAGAGAAATACGTATCAGGGAAGGCGCTTGACAGACAGCAAATAAGTCAATAAAAATAAAAGCAAGGTTGAAGAAGCGAGATCGTTTCTGATTCGACCTTGCTTTTGTTTTTGCTCTGTGGTGAGCCAGTTTTTTAACATATTTTTAATACTTCATCGTGGGTGTAAAAAAATAAAGTTTCCTATTGTGCAAAATGCACAAAACACAAAAAGAAAAAAGAAGAAAATTAGCAAAATAGTTTAAAAAACTATTGAAAAATGATTTTCTATGGTGTATACTGTGTATATAAAGAATATGGATTTTTATTCTTTTAAATATTAGCTGCAAAGGAGAACTCATACCCATGGACAATTCAACAAAAATGATCAGAAACGTGTGCCTGCTCGGACATGGAGGAGCCGGAAAGACTTCGCTGGCGGAGGCTCTTCTGTATATTTCAAAGGCTACCGACCGACTCGGAAAGGTAAGCGATGGTAATACGGTATGCGACTATGATCCCGAAGAAATAAAGAGAAAGTTTTCCATCTCTTCCGCACTCGCTTCTATTACGTGGAGAGATGTAAAAATCAATATACTTGACACCCCCGGATTTTTTGATTTTGAAGGTGAGGTCAAGCAGTGTGTGCGAGTTGCAGACAGTGCGATAATCGTAGTAGATGGTAAGGATGGAGTAAAGGTAGGAACAGAGCTTGCATGGGATTATGCGACTGAAGCAAAGATCCCGAAGTCCTTCTTTATCAACCGCTTTGACGATGATGAAGCGAGATTTTATAAGGTGTTTGAAGCTTTGAGAGAGAAGTTCGGCTTGGCGCTTTGCCCCGTACTTATTCCTTGCATTGATGTAGACAAGGTTATAGGCTTCTTGTATCTCGTTGATATGCAGGTTTACACGTTTGACTCTGCTTCAGGAGAGTACGTTTCCTGCGCCATTCCCGAGCAGTTTATGGACATTGCAAAGGAATATAGAAACAAGCTTGTCGAATCCGTTGCTATGACGAGTGAGCCTCTTATGGAAAAGTTCTTTGCAGAAGAGGAAATCACAAAGGACGAGATAACCGAGGCAATGCATGATGGTATCATACATGGTGATATCGTTCCTGTATTCTGTGGCGCCGCTACAAAGATGTGGGGCGTAAAATCACTCGTAAATACTATAGTTGACTCATTCCCGAGACCTACTGCAAGAGGATGCGAGCACCTTGTAACTGAAGACGGCAAGATCGAAGAGGTTGTTATCAACAAGGACAGCCCCAACACCTCGGTATTCGTGTTCAAGACTGTAGCAGACCCGTTTGTTGGTAAGCTTTCGTTCTTCAAGGTAATGCAGGGAACACTTAAAAAGGATATGAGCCTGCGCAACACGAGAATAGGCGAGAGCGAGGAATTCAGCCGTCTTTATACTATGCGCGGTAAGAAGCAGATAGATGTAAACGAGCTTGTCTGTGGTGATATAGGCGTTACTGCAAAGCTTTCCGTAACAAACACAAACGATACTCTTACCACGGTAATGCAGAACATCAGATATACACCTGTTCAGTATCCTACGCCCTATATGGTGCGCTCCATTTCACCTGCCGCAAAGGGCGATGAGGATAAGATTTCTCAGGGTATATCAAGACTTCTCGAAGAAGATCTTACGGTAAAATATCAGATAGATCCCAACACCAAGCAGATGCTTATTTACGGTATCGGTGATATTCATATAGACACAGTTGTTTCAAAGCTTAAGACTCGCTACAACACCTCTGTCGTGCTTGGCGATCCTATAATTCCTTACAAGGAAACTATTAAGAAGACAGTTCAGGCTGAAGGTAAGCACAAGAAACAGTCCGGAGGTAGCGGTCAGTATGGTCACGTTAAGATTACCTTCTCACCTGGTGAGGACGACGGCTTGACATTTACTGAAAGTATTTTCGGCGGATCTGTTCCGAAGAACTTCCATCCTGCAGTAGAAAAGGGACTTCAGGAATCTATGCAGAAGGGTGTCCTTGCAGGATTTCCTATGGTAAAGCTTAAGGCTGACCTCTTCGACGGCTCATACCATGACGTCGATAGTAATGAAATATCCTTCAAGCTTGCTGCAAACCTTGCATATAAGGATGGTATTCCGAAGGCAAATCCCGTTCTGCTTGAGCCTGTTGGCGAGCTTAACGTAATAGTTCCCGATGATTATGTCGGTGATATTATGGGCGATATCAACAAGCGTCGCGGAAGAGTCATGGGAATAGAAGCGGCAGAAAAATCTGGATATCAGATAGTAAATGCCGAGGTTCCCTCTGCTGAAATGCAGGACTACGTAATTTTCCTCCGCGCTACCACGCAGGGAAGAGGTAAATATGATTTTGCAGTCGTCAGATATGAGGAGGTTCCTCAGTCTGTTGCAAGTGCAATAATTGAAAAGGCAAAGGCTGCAAACGCTTAAGGCTATAAAAAAGCATCACCGAGCACGGTTTTCGTGCTCGGTGATTTTCTTTATTACAGTTGTTTAAATTGAGGATATATTTCCCTATATTATCAGTTGTTTTTCTCGTGCGAAGTACAAGCTCCGCCTGTAAACATCCCATTCATATCTACAAACAAAAGCTCTTCGTCTACGTCTTTAAATCCCATTGCAGTGAGAAGGCGTCCGTCTCCTGCATTTTTTTCGCATCTTGCAATGTGAACGCCACAGAGGTCTATAAAGTTCATTGTTCCTCTGCCCATGATAAACATAGCCTCAAAATCGTCTACGTCTGTGGCGGGGGCGATGTTTTTTATAAATCCGCATTCACCTTTTATGGCAAACTGGCACATTCCGAGAAATTTTTCCTCCTCGTATGCCGCATACGCCATCATATCCTCGTCATATGGAATATTACACTTTGATGCAAAAAATTCCTGCTCCTGCTTTGTCTGTATAGGTTTTACTGTAAGCATGAAAGTTCTCCGTTACTATTATTTTGAATTTGCGTACAAATAGTCTATTTCAGACTGCTCAAGGTATCTCCACTTGCCGACAGGGAGGTTGTTGAGCTTTATCTGTCCTATCGCTACGCGGTTAAGTCTTTTGACCTCAAGTCCTGCTATCTCGCACATTTTTCGGATTTGTCTGTTTCTGCCTTCAAATAAAGTCATTTTTAAGACGGAACCATTTTCGTCATCACCAGTGCACTCTACCTGCACAGGCTGTATTTTGTAGCCGTCTATCTCTAATTCTGACGTCAAGGTGTCGAGCTGTTCCTTTGTTATATGTGAATTAACCTTTACTCTATAAATCTTTGGAATGGCGTGCTTGGGGTGTGTAAGGCGATTTGCGAGCACTCCATCGTTTGTCAAGAGGAGCAATCCCTCTGAGCAAAGGTCAAGTCTTCCAATGGGGTACACTCTTTCTTCCACTCCGTCAAGCAGGTCTGTGACACACTTTCTTCCGTGAGGGTCAGTCGTGCTTGTGATATAGCCTCTCGGCTTGTTCATTAATATATATACGTGGGAGTTTTTTGACATAGGCTTAATAAGCTTGCCCATGTAGTGAACCTTGTCTTTTTTCGGATTTATCTTTGTGCCTACTGTGGCGACATATCCGTTCACCTTTACCTTGCCTGCTGCAATTTCTGCTTCGGCTGCGCGGCGTGACATTACACCACAGTCGGTGAAAAATTTCTGAAGTCTTACAAGTTCGTTGTTTGCCATAATTATGTAACGGAAAAGACGCAATCGTGCGTCAAAATCCGAATATTCCTTTTTTTATTTTCTGTTTTTTTACGTTTTCCGTAGCTACAAGCGGAGAAGAGGCTACGATTTTCCCCTTGATAGTGTAGCAGGCTTGTCCGACGACGTCACCTTCATTAACAGGCGCGACGATGAACTTGTCAAGCTCTACTACAAGCTTTCCTTCGCCTGCATTCCTTTGCAGGATTGCTGACAATTCCGACGCATTGTGACAGCCTATCTCAAGTTTATCGCCGTTAAGTGTCGGCAGAGAATATTCAAGCTCGCCAGCAGAAGCAAAAATGCGTTTTTCATAGCTGTTGAATGCAAGGTCGAGCATAGCCTTGTGATCCTGCCAGTCAGACGGCGCATCAAGTGTTACGCATATGACATCAAGTCCGTCTCTCTCTGCTGACGACACGAGACATCTTCCGCTTTTCTTGGTAAAGCCTGTTTTCACTCCGTTTGCTCCCTCATACAGCAAAAGCATCTTGTTGTGATTTACGACTGTGCGCACGCACTCTCCGTCAAGCGAGGAAAAGGTTTTCCTGTAGGTCGATACAATGCTCTTGAATTCGGGAATTTTGAGAGCATATGCCGTCATCATTGCGAGGTCCCTTGCGCTCGTGTAATGCTCAGGGGCGTCGAGTCCATGCGGGTTTGTGAAATGGGTGTCCAAAAGCCCCATCTCGCTTGCCTTTTCGTTCATCAGCTCTGCAAATTTCTCGACACTTCCTCCTACTCCTATTGCGAGCGCGGCCGCCGCATCGTTTGCGCTTTGAAGCAGTACGGCATACAAAAGACTTTCGACGGTGAATTCATCTCCCTCACGCAGATATGCAGATGTCCCCTCGATGCCTACTGCCTCGCACGGAATTTTTACTACATCGTCAAGGGAGGCGTTTTCCAGTGCGACAAGTGCGGTCATAATTTTCGTCGTGCTTGCCATAGGGCGCCTTACGGTAGAATTCTTTTCATATACTGTTATATCAGCTTCAGGGATATATACAAATGCGCATCGTGCAGATACAGAAAAATCCTGTGCCGATGAAAACAGGCAAAAGGGAAGTGATAGCAAAATTATCAGCGCAAAAGCAATAATGCGATGAATATTTTTGTATTTATATTTCAAAATATAGCTCCTTGTAGGTTTTGTGATACATAATTAATTTGTTGCTTTACAACAAAATTATTCACAAAATACTCAAGGTAAAGATAGCTATTATTTGTCCTCTGATGCTTGTTCAGCTTTGTCCTTTACAAATACGTTCTTCAGTCTCTGCAAGATGTCAGGAGAACGCTCGATAAGGGAAGTGATCTTTTCGACAGAGCTGTTGGGGTCGTTTTGAGTTATAGGCAGTATATCTACGTTTCCTGTCGCTGACACAACGAGAAATGCGATAGGAGTGATGTTTACACCCGTTCCTCCGCCACCGCCGAAATTGCTTGCCTTTGCGTTTTGTGAGGGCTTCGTGTCCTTGTTTTTCGCATTGTAATCAATTCCTCCGGAAGCAAATCCCATACTTATCTTTGATACGGGAACAATGGTGACAGAGCCTACACTTATCGGCTCGCCCACTACAGTTTCGGAGTCTGCAAAGCTTTTGATTTTTTCAAGTGAAGTTCCTATGATATCAGTCAACTTGCTTTCTGCCATTTTATTTTTCCTCCGTTGTTTGAGTTGTATTTTTTTGTTTTTGTGATTTTTTATTTAAGTGCTCTCTGTGTGAGGAGAGCGAATTTGATGCTCTCAATGCAGTAGAAGCCAATATAGCCAAGGCTCTGTACAATCTCCACGAGAGAGCTATTTTCATCTCATACGTTGTCTCAGTGGATGAAAAGTCTGTCGTTATCGCTACGTTGGAATTCTTTTTATATTTGATATTTACAAGCGAGCCGAGAAATTCAAAGAGATATGCACATGCCTGCGAGATTATTCCGTATGATATAGCCGTTTTTGCTGGGTCATCGGTCGCAACAGTGATGTGCAGCTTTTCTACCTTCACCGTAAGTCCACGCTTAGCGGATTCATATGTTTTTCCAATAAAGCCCTTTAAAAGCTCCAGATAAAACGGAATGTCGTCACCGCTGTACTTTTTTACTGATTTTTTGTCCTTTTTTATTTTTGCCTTGCCCTTTGATTTCAGTCTCTGCTTTTTCAATTCATTTCTGAAATCGCGACGACTCATTTTTTTCTTTTCCTTGCTTTTTGGTGGAATAGAAAAATTGAAAAACAGAATTCTCAGAGTCGCGCTGAATCCGTCATCGCTTGACAAAATTATCTTTACAGGAAGCATCAAAATGCAAAACAAGACTAATGCGATTATCAACACAGCTTGCATATTATAGCCTCCTTTTTAGTGTTTTTGTAGTTTATTCAGCTCAGCGTCTTCGTTTTCTTCACTTGCGCTTGTCATTTCTATGGAGTCATCAAGCGTCAGCTGGTTTTTGTCAGGGAATTGATTAGAGAGCTGCTCCTCCATTCTCTTGAGCATTTCAGCTGCCTCCTCGGAGTTGACACCGGGAAGGTCTGAAAGGGAAGAAAGTCCAAAGCATCTCAAGAAATTAGTGGATGTGCCGTAGAGCATAGGACGGCCGGGAGCGTCAAGGCGTCCCTTCGCCTCAATAAGTCCTCGCTCAAGCAGGTTTGATACAGAGTAGCTACTGTCAACGCCTCTTACAGTATCCACATATGCGCGAGTTACAGGCTGGTTGTACGCTATTATAGCGAGCGTCTCTATAGATGAAGCGGAGAGGTTTCCGTTACGGCGAATGCCAAGCGCCTCGCGTATCTGGGAGATATATTCCTTTTTGGTGCACAATTGACAGCAGTCGTCAAAGGTGAGCATTATAATTCCGCGTGGAATAGAGCACTGCTCGTTGTATATATTTGCATATTCTGCGACCTTTGCCTTTACAGCAGACGGCGTGAGGTTGAAAATCCCTGAGAGCTTATCATAGCTGACGGGATGTCCTGCTGCGTAAAGAATAGCCTCGAGCGCTTCTTCAAAGTTTATTTCAGGCTCGGTCGCTTCAATTTCTTCTAAGGTGTTTTCGTTATTCTGTGTCATTTGCTTTCTGTTCGCTTTCATCGTTATTTTCGGGGGTGTAGTCATGGTTGATCTCAAACTTCAAGGTCATCCAGTCCTCTTGCTCATATTCTTCATCAAAGCCAAGAGGCTTTTCGGCATATTCTTCTTCTGTATACGCTTGGCATATGAGCACCCTGCGGAGCTTGATAAGCTCGAGAATACCCATAAATATTGCGACAAGCTCGGATTTTGACTCTGCATCCTTCAATAAGAAGAATAGCGATGCCTGTCCCTGTATGTTGAGCTTTTCGACTACCTCCTCTATCTTTTCCTCTACGTTTACTACCTTGTTCTTTATAAGAGGAGAAATGTATTTCGTAGGAGATTGCTCGGAAAGGCGCAGACGGTTGAGCATGGTAGACAGCGCCTTTGAGAGAAGCGCAGGATCAAGTCCTAGCGGGAAGCCCTTTTCCGGAGGTATCTCGTCCTCGTCTTTTATCATTCTGCCCGAGTAGGTTGCATAGAGAGGTCTGAGCTCCTCTGCCGCCTCCTTTGCCTTTTGGTATAGCAAGAGGGCGTCAATAAGCTCTGTCCTCGGATCCTCCTCGTCATCGTCGGTCTTGGGGAGGAGCATACGGCTCTTTATGAGCATGAGTTGACTTGCCATGCTGATAAATTCGCTGGCTATCTCAAGGTCGAGCTTTCTCGCCTGCTCTATATATTCCATATATTGATCGCATATGACCGAGATCGGTATATCAATTATGCTCACCTTGTTTTTCGCTATAAGCGAAAGCAAAAGGTCGAGCGGACCTTCATATTGGTCAAGTTTGTAGGTAATGTCCTCCATTTGAGCTCCTATCAGATAAAAGGTATAAGATTGATTATAAATTCCATTCCTGAAATGATTTTTCCTACAAGGAATGACAGGGGCGCATCAAGCACGCCTATATAGAGCAGTGCAAAAAGCGCAAGTGAAATATATCTCTCGTATTTCATTACGCCAAAATAATATTTCGGCGGTAAAAATACATACAACACGCGTGAGCCGTCAAGCGGGGGTACGGGTATCATATTGAAAATTCCGAGCGAGACGTTCAAGGTTGTTCCATACTGAAATAAGAGAAGTGTATAAGCGATGAATTTGCAAAGGAAGTCAGGCAGGCTGCTTTCCTGTGGTAAAAGCTCCAAAAGTGCTATGCAAATATAGAATATCAGTAAGCAGATAAATGCCAGAATGAAGTTTGACACAGGCCCTGCCAGAGCCGTTATAGCCATTCCTTTTCTTGGATTTTTAAAATTCCTTGAATTTATCGGTACAGGCTTTGCCCATCCGAAGTGGAACACGAGCATACATAAAGCTCCGACAAGGTCGAGATGCTTCAGGGGGTTGAGCGACAGTCTGCCAAAGTTTTTGGCTGTAGAATCGCCCATTTTGTACGCCGCGTATCCGTGGCTGACCTCGTGAAAGGTCAATGCGAGAAGTATTACAGGCACCGTTATGAAGAAGGCGGAAATCTGTGATACGTTCATCATGTATGAGTAAATTTTGTAAAATGTCATAATTAGCCGTTAATATGCGCAAATATTTCGTTCCACAATTGCTGCTTGCCGTCCTTGGTGACAGAGGAGAATGGGATAACGTTTATTCCCGTTCCGTTGAAATACTCTGCCTCTATATCCTTCAGGGCGTTTTGTAGTGCGGTCTTGCTCAGCTTGTCCGACTTTGTGGCCACCACGATAAATGGGGTGTCTGTGTCAATGAGCCAGTTGATCATATCAATATCGTCATTCGTAGGGCCGTGTCTTACGTCGATGAGCTGTATGACGAGCTTGAGCAGGTCGCGGTCGGGATTCTTTGTGAAAAATTCTTCGGTCAGGGTGGACCATACTACCTTGCTGTCCATAGATCTTTTCGCATAGCCGTATCCTGGCAGGTCGACGAAATATATCTTGCCGTCAATGTCGTAGTAGTTTATCGTTATTGTCTTTCCGGGAGCAGAGCTCACACGAGCCATGGACTTTCTGTCGAGGAGCGTGTTTATGAGAGAGCTTTTTCCTACATTAGAGCGACCGGAAAATGCTATTTGAGGTCGCACGTCGTGTGGAAACTGCTTTTTACTTCCTGCGCTTATTTTAAGCGATACTTTGTTTGGGTTGATGGTCATTTTGTTTTCCTTATTGTAGGTGTCGTTTGCTTTTATACAGTTGCGTGAGAGCTTGGGCAAGGCACGGAAATGGCTATAGCCGTGTCACAATGTATGGTGGTGTTTTCCTGATCTGCAGATTTTTTGGTGTCCACCAGAGCATTTTTAAATATATCCTGCGCCGTATCGCACAAAACGAAATTGAGGCTTTCTCTTGCCTTTGCGTCTATTTCGTCAAGGTCCTTTTCATTTTCACGCGGTATGAGTACTGTTTTTACCCCTGCGCTATAAGCAGCAAGAGTCTTTTCTTTTAGTCCTCCTATAGGGAGCACCTTTCCACGCAGCGTTATCTCTCCTGTCATAGCGACGTCGCGCCTTACAGGAGTGTTTGTCAAAGCGCTGACAAGAGCGCACGTCATGGTAACACCGGCAGAGGGGCCGTCCTTCGGCACTGCGCCTTCAGGGAAGTGTATATGTATATCACGCTTGTCAAATATTGTGGCATCTACACCAAGCGTGTCTGCGACACTTCTTATATAGCTGATTGCTATTTTTGCTGATTCCTTCATCACATCGCCAAGTGAGCCTGTAAGCTCCAACTTACCGCTTCCGTTCATAATAGCGACCTCGACCTTCAAGAGATCTCCGCCGACTGTGGTGTAGGCAAGGCCATTTACTACTCCTACCTCATCGCTTTCAGATATAAGCTCGGGCAAGTACTTGCGCTTGCCAAGATAGGATTCAACGTCAGAAGCAGAAATTTTCACTGTTGCAGAGTTGCTTTCCACTATCTTTACTGCCGCCTTTCTGCAAAGCGCCGCTATCTCTCGCTCAAGATTTCTTACACCTGCTTCACGCGTGTAGTAATCGACAAGCTCGCAAAGTGCATCAGACGAGAGCTTGAAGCTTGTCTTTGTCAAGCCGTGGCGCTTCATCTGCTTCGGGAGCAGGTGGCGTGTAGCGATAGCCAGCTTCTCCGTACGAGAATAAGCAGGGAGCTGTATCACTTCCATTCTGTCGAGCAGAGGAGTGGGAATATCATCGTAGTTATTTGCGGTAGCTACAAAAATGCAGTCGGAGAGGTCGATAGGAAGCTCAAGGAAATGATCCCTGAAATATTTGTTCTGCTCAGGGTCGAGCGCCTCAAGAAGAGCAGAGGAGGGATCGCCATGATTGTCACGGCACAGCTTGTCGATTTCGTCGAGCGCAATAACGGGGTTCATAGACTCCGCCTCTGTTATCGCATTGACAATTCGGCCCGGCATTGCTCCTACGTAGGTCTTTCTGTGACCTCTTATGTCAGCCTCGTCACGTATGCCACCAAGAGAAATTCTCGCATATTTTCTCTTCATTGCTCTTGCAAGGGAAGCGATTATGGAGGTCTTTCCTATACCAGGAGGGCCTACGAGGCATATTATCTGGTTTTTAATGTCGGGGGACAGCGCCTTTACGGCTACGTATTCGAGCATACGCTCCTTGATTTTCTTCAGTCCCTCGTGGTCTTTTTCAAGAATTGCTTTCGCTGTCTTGATATTCACCTGCTGATTTGAAAGCTTGTTCCACGGGATCTCAAGACAGGTGTCAAGGTAGTTACGCAACACAGTGCTTTCGGCAGCACCGAATGGCGTCTTGCTCAATTTTGAAAGCTCCTTTTTGAGCTTTTCTGCCACGTTCTGTGGAAGCGAGGCCTTTTCTATTTTCTCGGCGTATTCTTCAATTTCGTCAGCATCCTCGCCAAGCTCCTGCTGTATAAACTTCACCTGCTCGCGCAGATAAAATTCCTTTTGGTGCTCGTCTATCCTTCTTCTGACGTTCTGATGTATCCTGAACTCGCATTCGATTATCGACTGCTCCTCGTTCAGTATGGCGAGCAGCTTTTCAAGACGCGTCACGTGATTTATGACGTCGAGTATCTTCTGCTTGTTTTCAAGGTTCATCAAAAAGCTTGATGCGACAAAATCGGCAAACGTGGACGGCTGCTTTATAGCGATAGCGTTTCCAAGCAGCTCATCGGTGATAAGCGGATGTATCTTTTTAGTTTCGTTGAGCAGCTTGATAATGTCGTTCATAAGAGCGCTCGCCTTTGGAGTAAGGGGCGTGTCAGAGAACATGACCTTACATACGGCATCTGCTGTGAAGTATCCGTCTGCAAACTCAAACGAGCTTATCTTTGCACGGCAAATTCCCTCGAAAATTACATTGTATATTCCGTCGGGATTTTTCGTCACGTGCTTTATAGCACACATAGTACCCATCTTGTAAAGGTCCTTGGGGCCGGGGTTTTCTACAGCTATATCCTTTTGCGAAACGAGTATAACTCGGCTTTCGTTTTGTATCGCCGCGTGAAACGCTTTGATAGACATATCTCTAGTTATTTCAAGGTTGACAGGCAGAGCAGGGAATGCAGTAGTACCCTTGAGCGGCAATACGGGGAGCTTTACCTCTTCAGCCTTTTCTATATATTTTGGCATAATTACGTATCCTCGGTATTCTTACAATTGCGATTATCTGTCAAGTAACAGAAATTCTATACATTTAAAATATATTATATCATACAAAAAACATTTTTTCCATACTTTTTTTGAAATTCCTCAAATTGTTTTCAGCACGTTAAAAGTTGAATGCAGGAAAAAATAAAATTTGTAAATAAAAATGCAAAAAACTATTGACAACGATGATAAAGCGTGATATAATACCAAACGTTGAGGATATTTCCTCGTTACAACAAGCAGAATTTTCCGTTCTCACCGACGCGCTCTATCACGTTCGGTAAATATTTCTGGCGACAAGCCATTAGTATGCGTACGGGATTTCTGTATGCATTTTTTGTTTTTTGGAGGTGTACACCTATTAGCGCGAAGGAATTGCAGATTAACGATGATATCAAGCTTAAGGAGGTCAGACTTGTTGGTACTGACGGAGAACAGCTTGGTGTTATGAGTTCAGATGACGCACGCGAGTATGCGTATTCGAGAGGTCTTGACCTCGTACTTATTTCACCTCAGGCAACGCCGCCCGTATGTCGAGCAATGGACTACGGAAAGTATCGCTTTGAGCGTGACAAAAAGGAAAAGGAAGCTAAAAAGAAGCAGCAGATCGTAAAGGTCAAGGAAGTACAGCTTTCTTGCCGTATCGACACTCACGACTTTGAGACACGTGTAAATCACGCCAAGAGATTTATCTCTGATGGCGATAAGGTAAGAGCAGTGGTAAGATTCAAGGGTAGAGAGATGGCTCATCAGGAGATAGGCTTGTCTGTGCTTGAGAAGTTTATCGAGGCTTGCTCCGAGGTAGCAGACGCAGAGAAGAAGCCCTCTATGGAAGGCAGATTTATGTCTGTGACACTTGCACCTAAAAAACACAAGTAAGTTTATACATTCACAGAGCTGAATTTGTATATTAGCCAGAACATTAAAAAGGAGAAAAACAATGGGAAAAATCAAAACACATAAAGCATCAGCCAAGAGATTTTCTGTTACTGCAGGTGGTAAGGTAAAAATGCATCACCCTCATCACCGTCACAATCTTGGTATAAAGACAGCAAAGCGCAAGAGAAGCTTGCGTAAGGGCGCAATTCTTAGCAGCTCTTTCGCACCTGCAATCAGAACACTTATCCAGAAATAAGCGTTCAAACTAAATTTGAAATTCGGAGGATAATATAATGGCAAGAGTAAAAGGCGCAATGATGACCCGCAAGAGAAGAAAGAGTGTTCTCAAGGCGGCTAAGGGATATTGGGGTGCTAAGAGCAAGCACTTTAAGATGGCTAAACAGGCCGTAATGAAGAGCGGTAACTATGCTTTCGTTGGTCGCAAGCTCAAGAAGAGAGATTTCCGCAAGTTGTGGATCACTCGTATTTCCGCACAGGCAAAGGGTTGTGGCATGAACTATTCCACACTTATGCACGGTCTTAAGAAGGCTGGCATTGACCTCAACCGCAAGATGCTCGCTGAGATAGCTGTATCCGATAAGGAAGCATTCAACGCACTTGCAGAGAAGGCAAAGGCAGCTCTTTAATTAAAAATCGGTATTGCCGACTTCGGTCGGCATTACCGGTTTTTTGTTATTTTTAGCGATATGGTTAGACGGAGAATATACGTATGATTTTTGTAAAAGATGTGATAACTGCAAGGAAAAATCCTACTGTCGTGCGCATTGCGTCATTGCAGAGCAAGAAGGGCAGAGATGAAAATTCCGCCTTTATGGCAGAGGGCGTCAAGCTGTTTCGTGAGGCTGTCAGGTCTGATTTGCCTATCGAATGTGTCTTGGTAAACGAGGATAAAAAGGACGTAATTTATCCGATAATTCAAGAGGAATTGCAGGATGAAAAGTATAGTCTGACCAAAATTTACACGTTGAGTGATAGCTGTTTTGCAAAAATAAGTACAGAAAAATCGCCTCAAGGCGTAATAGTTATCATAAAACATCTTGACTTTTTCAAAAGTTGTAATAAAATAATAGAAGAGAATATTATTAATAAAGATAAGAAATCTATAATGTTGTCGTCAATGAGAGATCCCGGCAACCTTGGATCTGTCATAAGGAGTGCGGTGGCATTTGGTGCTGAGCGTATAATAATATCCGACGACTGCGCCGACGTATACAACCCAAAAACCATAAGAGCGGCGATGGGTAGTCTTTTCAAGGTAGAGATTCTTATTTCGCAAAACCTCGTCGATACAGTAGCCTTACTGCAAAGGGCGGGAAAGCGAGTATTTGCGGCAGAGCTGCGAGACAACGCCGTATCGCTTGACGATATGGAACTGCTGCCAAGCGACGTCGTTGTAATAGGTAACGAGGGACACGGCATACCCGAGGAGCTGTCACAGGCATGTGACGGAAGCGTGTATATACCGATTTCCCCCTTGGCCGAATCCTTGAATGCATCCGTTGCAGCGGCGATTTTTATGAGAGAGCAGAGAATAATCTAAATTTCTCGGTGGTGCATATGAACAATTCCGTAGAATATATAATTTATTGGCTGTGGCTCAGCCTGCGCTGTGCCCCCGGCTCAAAAACATACGCTACGTTACGTAAGAGCTTTGACAATCCGTATTGCATCTATCATGCAAGTGAGGAGCAATTAGAGCTCGCCCTTGCCGGAAGCAGGCGAGAGATCAGGTGTTTGTGCAACAAGGACCTTTCCGATGTGAAAAAGCTGCTTGACTATTGTGTACGGACAGGCATAAAGCTCATATGCTACGATAGTGACGAATACCCTGCGTCCCTACGTGAAATTGAAAATCCTCCCGTATTGCTGTACTGCCTTGGCGAAATGCCGAGCGCACAGGAAAAGCTCTTTGTTTCCGTAGTAGGAACAAGGACTATGAGCGACTATGGCAAGCGCATGGCGTTTGAAATAGCAAGCGACCTCTCTATAGCAGGCGCAGTCGTCGTCAGCGGATTGGCGCTCGGAATTGACGGGTGTGCACACGCAGCGGCAATGAGCGCAAAAGGGAAGACTGTAGCCGTTTTAGGAAATGGCGTTGACAGTGTGTATCCACCACAGCACAAGCGACTTGCATCATACGTCGCAAACAACGGAGCTGTAATCTCGGAGTATCCTCCCGCGTCTGCTCCTGAAAAATATAATTTCCCGACTCGCAACCGAATTATCAGCGCCATGTCTCAGGCAGTTGTGGTTATAGAGGCGGATGAAACAAGTGGCGCTCTGATTACAGGGCGTAAGGCGTTGGAGCAGGGTAAAAAGGTTTATGCCTTGCCCGGAAACGTCGATGAAAAGAACAGCTTTGGAATTTCTATGCTTATCAAGGAGGGCGCAAAGCCGATAAGCTGCGCAGACGACATCCTTGATGACTTTAATTCAATTTACGATAGCAAGGTGAATATTTTCAACCTCTTGAAGCGTAGCGCGCTTGCAGTTGATATTGCTCTTGAAAAATATGGCGTTGAGCGCAGGCGTGAAAAGGCAACAAAATCCTCCTCAAGAGCAAAACGGCAGGAGAACGAGGATAAAATTGCGATAGTCGGTGAAGCGTCTCGGAGCGACGAGCAGACAAGGACTGCTTGCGCGGATGTGAGCGCGACACTGTCAACGCTTGACGACAAAACCGCAGAGATATATAACAGGATACCTCAAAACGAGGAGATTTTGCTTGACGACATTTTAGGCTCTGAAAAAATGAGCGAGGTGATGGCTTCCATCACTATGCTTGAGGTTTTGGGACTTGTTCAGAATCTGCCCGGAAATAAAGTCAAGCGCACGTAAAATAAGCGTTGAAAATAAGAAGATACATTGGAAGATATAATAGACGAAAGGTGAAATAAATGGTTAATCTGGTAATAGTTGAGTCTCCGTCCAAGGCAGGCACAATAAAGAGCTATCTCGGTTCCAACTACAAGGTAGTAGCTTCAAAGGGACACATAAGAGATTTGCCCAAGAGCAGCTTTGGCGTGGATATTGATAATAACTTCGAGCCCCATTATATAAACGTAAGGGGTAAGGGCGAGGTCATAAAGCTCTTGAAGAAAGAGGCGAAGAATGCAAACAAGATTTTCCTCGCGACTGACCCTGACCGCGAAGGAGAGGCTATTTCGTGGCACATTGCTCAGGCTTTGGATATTCCACCCGAAAAGCAGTGCAGAATAACTTTTAATGAAATAACAAAGGTAGCGGTAAAAGAGGCGATAAAGCACCCCGTTGCCATAAACGAGGATCTTGTAAACTCTCAGCAGGCGAGAAGAATACTCGACAGAATAGTGGGCTACAAACTCAGTCCATTCCTTTGGAAGCACGTAAAAAGCGGACTTTCTGCAGGACGAGTTCAGTCGGTGGCAATTCGTCTTATCACAGAAAGAGAAGAGGAGATACGCTCCTTTGTACCCAAGGAATATTGGAACATAAAGGCGGACCTTCTGACGTCTAAAAACGAAAAGATAAAGGCAAAGTTCCACGGCACAAGAGAATATGAAATAAAGGTCACCTGCGAGCAGGATGCCCTCAAGATAGAGAACGCTGTGAAGAATTCCGATTTCAACGTAGTAAGCGTAAAGAAATCGCAGCGCACGAAGAATCCTCAGCCTCCCTTTACCACCTCCACCATGCAGCAGGAGGCATCAAGAAAGCTCGGATTCCCCACACAGAAGATAATGAAGATCGCGCAGGAGCTTTACGAGGGTATAAATATCGGAAGTGAAAACGGCGGTGTTCAGGGTCTTATAACTTATATGCGTACAGACTCTTTGAGAGTTTCCGCAGTTGCTCAGGATGCGGCAAGAGCATTGATCGCCGAAATGTACGGAGAGGACTATTTCCCCCACACACCCAAGCAGTATAAGACAAGATCCAATGCACAGGACGCGCACGAGGCGATCAGACCTTCAAACGTAAACATTATACCGAAGAACATTCGTAAGTATCTTACAAACGACCAGTTCAAGCTTTATCAGCTTATCTGGAACAGATTTATGGCGAGCCAGATGTCTGCCGCAGTTTTCAACACGGTTTCCGTTGATTTTGAAAACTCTGGATATATATTCAAGGCGAGCGGTAATACGATAAAATTCAAGGGACATCTCGTTATATACGGCGCATCGGTAGAGGAAACAGATGATGAGGATATGAGCGTATCGTCCCTGCCTCCCATCACTCAGAATGAAGTTCTCAAGATGGAGAGCTTTGAAAAGGCGCAGATGTTCACAGAGCCCCCTCCGAGATACAACGAGGCTACTCTTGTCAAGTTCTTTGAGGAAAATGGTATAGGTCGTCCCAGCACGTACGCCCCCATAATAACTACTATTATGAGAAACTACGTCAAACATGAGGGCAAATCCTTGGTGCCCACCCCTATCGGTGAGATCACTACCAAGCTGATGAAGGAGAAATTCCCCGAAATAGTAGACTACAAGTTTACTGCGGATATGGAAAATCAGTTTGACCTGATAGCTCGCGGAAAGGTTACTATGCACGATGTGCTCGACGGATTCTACGACGATTTCAAGGAGTCGCTTGCAAATGCCGATGTCGAGGTGTCGAAGGAAACTATAGAAATTCCTCCGGACGTATCCGATTATGAGTGCGAGAAGTGTGGCGCTAAAATGATATACAAAAACGGACGCTTTGGTAAGTTCCTTGCGTGTCCGAATTATCCTAAGTGCAAAAACACAAAGGCTATCGGTAAGGACGGAAAAATCACCGAAAAGCAGACAGAGGAGAGTAAGAGCACAGGTATGACCTGTGAGCTGTGTGGCGGAGAGCTCGTCGTTAGAAACGGCGCATACGGAAGCTTCTACGCATGCAAAAACTACCCTGGCTGTAAGTTCACCAAGCAGAAGCTCAATGAAATCGGTGTCGCTTGTCCCAAGTGTAGTGCGAGAATTATCGCAAAGCACGGGAAGAACAAGTCGCTCTTCTACAGCTGTGAGAGATACCCTGAATGTGATTTTTCATCGTGGGATCTCCCCTTGAACGAAAGCTGTCCTGAGTGTGGAAAGATGCTCTTGTATAAAAAGAGTCGCAAGCAGGTATATTGCTCTGACAAGGACTGCTCGTACAAGCGCGATGATACGAAAAATGTGCAAGGCTGAAATAAGCAAAAATAATCAGAATGAAAGATAAAATTATTGTAATAGGTGCAGGTCTTGCAGGCTGTGAGGCGGCATGGCAGGCGGCTCGTCAGGGAGTCAGAGTAGTGCTTTATGAAATGAAGCCACATAAGTATACACCTGCGCACCACAGTGAAAATTTCGCAGAGCTCGTCTGCTCAAATTCCTTCCGCTCAAACCAATTGAGCAATGCGGTGGGACTTCTGAAGGCAGAGCTTTGCGAGATGGATTCCTTGATAATGCAAGCGGCTTACGCTTCATCTGTTCCCGCAGGAAGCGCTTTGGCTGTAGACCGCGCAAAATTTTCGTCATTTATAACGGAGAAGATAAAAAACCATCCCCTTATTTCCGTAGTGGAGAAGGAGGTCGTTGACTTTTCCGACTTTGCAGATGAAATTGTAGTCGTCGCTACAGGACCGCTTACCTCTGAGGATTTTTCAAAGTCGATTTCCGAGCTTGTCGGAGGCGGAGAATTGCATTTCTTTGATGCTGCCGCACCCATTGTGGATGCATCGACAGTTGATACAAGCATCGCCTTCTTTGCTTCAAGATATGGAAAGGGCGACGGTGCCGATTATCTCAATTGCCCCATGACCAAGGAGCAGTATGACCGCTTCTATGAGGAATTGATAAATGCCGAGATGGCTGAACTAAAGGAATTTGATGCGAAATCCCAAAAGGACGAGCTCAAGGTGTTTGAAGGTTGTATGCCCGTCGAGGTTATGGCAAAGCGTGGATACGATGTATTGAGATATGGACCTATGAAGCCCGTAGGTCTGCCACTTCCAAGCACTGGCAAGGATGCATACGCCACAGTCCAGCTCCGCAAGGAAAACAGGGAGGGCACGATGTTCAACATCGTCGGCTTCCAGACACATCTCACCTTCGGCGAGCAGAAAAGAGTTTTCCGCATGATACCCGGTCTTGAAAATGCAGAATTTTTCAGATACGGAGTAATGCACAGAAACACATACTTAAACTCTGTCAAGCTTTTGTCTGCGGATTATTCCATGAAAGAGTATGAAAACATATTTTTCGCAGGTCAGATGACGGGTGTGGAAGGATATATAGAGTCTACTTCGTCTGGATTTGTCGCAGGACTGAATGCAGCAATGCTTGCGCTTGGCAAGGAAAAGGTCATCTTCCCGAAGACGACACAGATAGGTGCCCTCGCACACTACGTGAGCGATGAAAACGTACAAAATTTCCAGCCTATGAATGCAAACTTTGGAATTATCGCTCCACTTGACAAAAAGGTCAAGGGCGGAAAAACAGCTCGAAATGAGGCATATTCACAGCGCTCCTTGGAGTATATAAAGGAAATCTACCAAAAATTCAAATGATGCGAGGCAATTATGAAAATTATAATTGACGTAATGAGTGGCGACAACGCACCTCTCGAATTGCTCAAGGGCGCTGTTATGGCGGCACAGGAGTGTGGCGAGGAGATAGTAGTCGTCGGAGATGAAAATATAATACGCGAAACTGCGACAAAGGAAGGTCTTTGTCTCGACAAGATAACTGTAGCGCATGCCGATGAGGTTATCACTATGGAGGACGAGGCACTTTCTGTCGTCAGAGCCAAAAAGGGTTCATCTATGAGTGTCGGCTTGAAGATGCTCTCAAACGGCGAGGGCGATGCCTTTGTCAGCGCAGGAAATACAGGTGCGCTCCTTGCAGGCGCAACGCTCATAGTAAGAAGAATAAAGGGAATACGCCGCGCAGGTATCGCTACAGTATTGCCCCTGACATCTCCCTTGTTGCTCTTGGATTCAGGCGCAAATCTTGAGATTACGGCGTCAGACGCAGAGCAGTTTGCTGCAATGGGCTCGATTTACATGAACAAGATATACGGAATCGAAAAACCGAGAGTAGGACAGGCAAACAACGGAACAGAGCATAACAAGGGCAAGCAGCTGCAGATAGAAATTTACGAGCAGCTTTCAAAATCCAAGGACATCAATTTCGTAGGAAACATAGAGGGAAAGATGATTCCTTTCTCACATTGCGACGTTTTGGTGGCTGACGGATTTACAGGAAATATAATCTTAAAGACCATTGAGGCAATGGGTAAATTCATATTCAAGGAAATCAAGGGAGTGTTCTATTCGAACATAGCGACAAAGCTCGCAGCCTTGACTATGAAGGGAAAGATAAATTCTATGCGCAAGAAGTTTGATGCATCAGAGCACGGTGGCGCACCCATACTTGGAATTGCAAAACCTGTTATAAAGGCTCACGGAAGCTCTGACGCCAAGGCTATCAAAAATGCCGTAAAGCAGGCGATTAGCTTTGTTAATACGGGAATAAACTCCGAGATAGCAGATTGGGCACTTCGCGCAAAAGAAGAGAAAAACGAGCAAAAAGAATCGGCAGAACAAGCCGAGTAACATTACAAAAACAAAAAATGAGGTTGGTTATGTCAGCGCACAGAGATAACGGCGTATTAGAGAAGAAAATTGAATATTCCTTTAAAAATAAGACGCTGCTCAAAAACGCGTTGACACATTCCTCGTATTCAAACGAGCAAAAGCCGAAATGCAAGGATATTGTTTCAAACGAAAGACTTGAGTTTCTTGGCGACACGATATTGCAGATAATAATCAGCGAATATCTGTATTTGGCATTCCCGAGCAATAACGAGGGATTTTTGACAAAGACACGTCAGGGGCTTGTCTGCGAGGCTACGCTTGCCAAGGTGGCAAAGAGCATAGGCTTGGGCGATTTCTTGTATCTTGGCAAGGGCGATGAGCTGAACGGAGGCAGAGAAAGAGATTCCGTACTTGCAGATGCCTTTGAAGCATTGCTTGCCGCTATATACATAGATGGTGGAGAGCAGGGCATGCAGGTGGCAAAGCGCACAGTTTACTCGCTTATGAAAGAAGAGCTGAAGGCGTGCCATTCCGGCTTGTCTGTCGATTACAAGACAAGGCTGCAGCAATTGGTTCAGCAAGGGGGCGACGAGGCTCTTGACTACGAGGTGGTATCCGAGCAAGGACCTGCGCACGATCGTGTGTTCGAGGTAAATGCCAAGATAAACAGTAATATAGTCGGCACAGGCCAGGGACGCACCAAGCGAGAGGCAGAGCAAAAGGCGGCTCACGAGGCACTTTTGTGGTTTGGCGTGAGGGATTTATACAATGAGTAAAAAACATGTGAATATCCCCATATTCATACCTCACATGGGATGTCCTAATCAATGCGTTTTTTGTAACCAAAGGACAATTTCGGGAGTAAGCGAGTTTTCCGTTGAGTTCGTAATTCCTCAGATAGAAGAAGCTCTCGCAACCATCAATACGGCAGTAACTACTGCGGAAATCGCATTTTTTGGTGGATCCTTTACAGGCATTGACCGTTCTTTAATGTGCGAATTGCTACAGATAGCTTACGGATATATCGAAAATGGCTTGGTAGAGAGTGTGAGGCTTTCCACCCGTCCCGATTACATTGACGATGAGATTCTTGACATACTTGCCAAGTATGGTGTAAAAACTATAGAGCTTGGCTTGCAGAGTATGGTTGACAGAGTCTTGGTAGCGTCAAAGCGAGGACACGATTCCGAGAGTGCTATAAACGCCTGCCGTAAAATCGTCGCAAGAGGATTTGACCTTGTAGGGCAGATGATGATAGGCTTGCCTTCGTCTACGCTTGAAGACGAGATATTTACCGCTCGTCAGATAGTAGAGTGTGGAGCTGTGGGTGCGCGTATTTATCCTACTGTGGTACTTCAGCAGACAGAGCTCAAGGACTATTGCTGTCAAGGAATGTACGAGCCTCTCGGTGTGGAAGATGCAGTATATCGCTCAAAGGAAGTAATGAAGATATTCATAGAAGGCAAGGTTGATGTAATAAGGGTAGGACTTCACGCTTCAGAAAACCTTGTATCGAGCGAAACGTATTATGCAGGTCCAAACCATTCAGCTCTTGGCGAGCTCGTGTATGGTGAGCTGTATTACGATATTGAAAAAAACACCTTATCTGAGCTTGGCGAGGACTTGTCTGGCAGATGCGTGACTATATACGTGCCTGCAGGTGCGACCTCAAAGGCAGTAGGACAAAAAAAGAAAAATATTATTCGACTTAAGGAAGAATTTAAGCTACTTGATATCAATGTCGAGTGCGACGCCTCCTTATCGGATTATCAAATAAAAATAAATTTATAGGACGGATAACAAATGTACTTAAAATCACTTGAATTACATGGCTTCAAGTCTTTTCCTAATAGAACAGTGCTTAATTTTGAGCGTGGAGCTACAGTTGTCGTAGGACCGAACGGAAGTGGAAAATCCAACATTTCTGACGCTATGCGCTGGGTTTTGGGTGAAATCTCGAGTAGAAATATACGAGGCACCAAAATGGAGGACGTCATCTTTGGAGGAACGAACGACAGACGCCCTATGGGATTTGCAGAGGTTTCCGTTACCTTTGACAATACCGAAAAGTCTCACCGCGTCGACTCTCCCTACGAGGAGATAACTGTAACGAGAAGATACTATCGTTCGGGAGAAAGCGAGTACCTTATAAACAGAAAGCCCGTAAGACTTCGTGATATTCACGAGCTGTTTATGAATACGGGTGTAGGTAGGGAAGGATACTCTATCATCGGTCAGGGAAAGGTCGCTGAGATGATTTCCAAAAAGAGCGAGGATAGAAGAAACATCTTCGAGGAAGCGGCAGGAATATCCAAGTATCGTCATAGAAAAGAAGAGACCGAGCGCCGTCTTAACGAAACGGAAAATAATATGGTGCGCGTGCGCGATATTCTCGGTGAGCTCGAGCTTCGCGTAGGACCTCTTGAAAAGGACGCTGAAAAGGCAAAGAAATATCTTGAGCTTTACGATGAGAAAAAGCGCGCAGACGTCGCATTGTGGCTTTACGATACGGAAAAGCTTCGCACGGATTTGAAGAAGGCGGAGTCAGACTTCAAGCTTGCTGAGCACGAGTATGAGCTCATTCAGGAGTCGCTTTCCTCTCTTGAGGCGCAGAGCGACAGAGTTTTTGAGCAGTCACAGAAGAACAAGCTTGCCTCCGAGCAGATACTCACAAAGATAAACGAGTGCACAAGCCAGATGCATCGCCTTGACAACGAGTATGGTGTATCCGAAAACGAGTCCAAGCACAGACTCGATATGATAGAGCAGTGTAAGCGCCGCATCGCAGAAATAGACGCTTCTGAGGAGGCTATCCGTAGCGATGGTATAAACAGTATGGCGAAGATAGAGGGCTTGCGCGAGCAGCTCGAAATACTTCGTACAGAGCGTTTGGAGATACTCGCAAAGCAGCAGAAGATAGGCGAGGATATAAAGAACGCCGAGGCGCTCCTTGCAGAAAAGCTCGCAGAGCTTAACAAGATAGAAGCAGAGGCTCTAAATTTGAGAGTGCGCGCCGATGTAATCAAGAATACACAAAGCTCTGACTCTACAAAGGGTAACTCCTTGCTTGAACAGATAGCTCAGTATGAAAAGGAAAGAGAAAAGCTTCTTTCCGAGGCGCAGAGATGTGAAGAAAGCGCAAAGAATTTCAAGGACAAGATCGCTTCATACGAAAAGATAGCATCGGATAATACAGCGCTCGTAGAAAAGGCAAACGAAGAAAAGCAGAATCTCATTGACAAGTGTGGCACTCTCAAAATAGAGCAGGGCACACTTGAGCAGAGAGCTGAAGCGCTTCGCCGTATGGAAGAGCATTTTGAAGGCTATAATGAAAGCGTACGCTTTGTTATGCGTGAGCATTCAAACGGCAACATCTCCGGCGCAGGAAACATATACGGCCCCGTATCACAGATAGTTTCTACAGATGAAAAATATATCACAGCTATAGAAACGGCTCTTGGCGCAAGCATGCAGAACATTGTCGTCGAAAACGAAAGCACGGCAAAGGCATGCATAGCCGCACTCAAAAATGCAAAGGCAGGTCGCGCTACCTTCTATCCCATCAGCGCTATAAAGCCTGGCGCTGAGCCCGATGATATAAAACAGTCGGCAAAATACAAGGGTTATATAGGCAGGGCTGATACTTTGACTGTCTGCGACACGAAATATAAGAATATCGTAGAATGGCTCTTGGGCAGAACTGTTATATTCGATAATATAGAAAACGCATCCGACGCCGCAATTGCACTCAAGTACAGAGTAAAGATAGTTACTCTTGACGGGCAGGTAATTAATGCGGGTGGTTCTTATACTGGTGGTTCAGTAAAGAATAGCAGTGGTATGCTTTCTCGCTCTCTTGAAATTGAAAAGATACTTTCAAAAGCAGAGGCGCTTGGCAAATCGCTGAAGGAAGGACAGAAGGAGCTTGACGATAAGGAAGCAGAAATAGGTAAGCTGACTTCAAAGATTAAGGATGCCGAGCAGCAGAAGGAGCTTTTGCTTTCTTTGTCAAGAGCACAGTTTGCCGCATTGGATAGCGCAAATGCAAAGCTCGATGCAAACAGCGAGCTTATCGAAAAGCTGAAGGGCGACTATGACAAGCTATCCGACGACAACAAGGAGTTTGAGAGTGAGCTTGCTTCCCTTAAGTCCGAGCTTTCGGTATTTGAAGAAAAAATCGCAGCTATAAACGAGTTCCGTGAAAATCTTGAAATAGAAAAGAATGCGCTTGCAGACGAAAAGGAAGAACTTCAGAATAGTGCGAACGAGATGTTCATTCGCATCACAGAGATTTCAAAGGATATAGAGGCGGCAGAAAACATGAAGGAAAGCGCCGCAGACCGTCTGCGCGAGCTTGAATGTGACCGCGAAAACCAGAACAAGTATATAGCAGAATATAAGGAGCAGGAAAAGGATCTTATCGCTACGAGAGGTCTCAATCGTGAGGAACGAGAGAAGCTTCAGAGCGCACTTGAAGAGCTTCGTGAGCAGAGAGAGTCACTCGAGCAGGATATTGTCGAATACGACAAGCGTATTGCCGAGCTTCGTCTCCTGACACGCGATAAGTCCAACCACAAGGAGCTTTGCTTCAGGTCCTTTACAACGAGTGAGTCGAAGCTCAAGCAGCTTCAGGCAGAGCAGGACAGACTCAGCATCAAGCTCTGGGAGGACTATGAGATCTCCTACGAGGATGCATTGAAGATGGACGTCGAGACAGTAACGGCACAGAACCGCTCTGAATTCGCTTCCATACAGAACAGCTGTCGCTCCAAGATACGCGCATTGGGGCCTGTAAACGTTTCTGCAATAGAGGAATACAAGGACGTCAAGAAGCGTTACGATGAGCTGAAGCTCCAGGTGGACGATCTTACGAGATCCTACGAGGAGCTTTTCGGAATCGTAAATAAGATAGAAGAGGAAATGAAGAACAGCTTCATTTCTACCTTCACAGAAATAAACAACAATTTCGGCACGGTATTTTCCGAGCTGTTTGGCGGTGGTACTGCAGAGCTTTCGCTCACAGATCCCGACAACGTGTTGACAAGTGGAATTGAGATAAAGGCGGCGCCTCCCGGAAAGATAATCAACAACATGTCGCTCCTTTCTGGTGGAGAGCAGTCGTTTGTAGCTATAGCGCTCTTCTTCGCAATTCTGAAGGTAAACCCCACGCCCTTCTGTATTCTCGACGAGATAGAGGCGGCACTTGACGAGGTAAACGTATTCAGATTTGGAGAATACATAAAGAAATTCTGCTCTGACACTCAGTTCGTGCTTATAACGCACAGACGAGGAACAATGGAGGTCGCAGACCGTCTCTACGGCGTTACTATGCCTGAGCGTGGTGTCTCCAAGGTAATTCCTCTCGACGTGAACGAGATTGAGAGCAAGAAAAAGGAGCTTACAGAGGATGGCATTCTTTGAGAGATTAAAGGCGGGACTTTTTAAGACAAAAAGCAGCTTTTTAGGAAAAATAGACAGCCTTTTCAAGAGCTTTGTCCGTATAGACGAGGACTTTTTTGAGGAGCTTCTCATCTGCGCAGACGTGGGAGTAAACGTAACAGAGGAAATACTCGACGCCCTGCGAGAGAAGATAAAGGACGAGCGCCTTTCTGCACCTGAAGAAATCAAGGAAAGCCTCTATGCGATATTGCGTGAAACCATTGGCGAGCACGAGGGGCTTAAGATAACTACAAAGCCGTCTGTAATACTTGTTATTGGCGTAAACGGAGTAGGAAAGACTACTTCCATAGGAAAGATTTCCGCCATTCTCAAGGAGGAGGGCAAAAAGGTAGTCGTTGCGGCGGCGGACACATTCCGCGCCGCTGCTGCCGAGCAGCTTGAGGTATGGTGCAACCGCGCAGGCGTAGACATCATCAAGCAGGCTACGGGGGCTGATCCCGCAGCAGTGGTGTTTGACGCTATCAGCGCAGTAAAAAGCAGAAAGGGCGATGTTCTTATAGTAGATACGGCAGGCAGACTTCACAACAAGAAAAACCTGATGGACGAGCTTGCTAAAATTAACAGAGTTATCGAAAGGGAACTGCCCGATAGCGACAAAGAGGTCTTGCTTGTTATAGATGCTACCACAGGACAAAATGCTTTAAATCAGGCAAAGGAATTCAAGGAGGCGGCTTCTATTACGGGAATAGTAATGACAAAGCTCGATGGCACTGCCAAGGGCGGCGTGCTTATTTCCGTAAAGCGAGAGCTTGATGTACCTGTAAAATTCATTGGCGTGGGTGAAAAGACCGAGGATATGCGCCCATTTGATGCAGATGAATTCGCCAGAGCTTTGTTTGAGCAATGAGGAAATAACTATGAAAATTCTTTTGGCATCGCGAAATAAAAAGAAAATTGCAGAGCTTCACAAGCTTATGCATGAATATGTAAATGATATCGAAATACTTTCTCTTGACGATGTAGGCTTTCACGACGAAATAGTCGAGGACGGCACTACATTTGAAGAGAATGCTATGATAAAGGCAAAAACAGGCGCTTCTCTTGGATATATATGCATTTCCGATGATTCGGGACTTGAGGTCGATGCGCTTGGTGGAGCACCAGGTGTCTACTCTGCAAGATATGCAGGTGAGGACGCGACAGACGAAGAGAATAACCGCAAGCTACAGGACGCCATTAAGGACGTGCCTGACGACGAGTGCACCGCTCGCTACGTTTGTGTAGTGGCGTGCGCTACACCCGACGGCGAGAGCTTTTCCGTCAGGGAAACTTGCGAAGGAAAAATAATAAAGGAATACAGAGGAAATGGTGGCTTTGGCTATGACCCTATGTTCTTTGTCGAGGAGTTTGGCTGCACGTTTGCAGAAACCACACCAGAGCAGAAGAACAGCATAAGCCATAGAGGAAAGGCTATGAGGGCGTTCTGCCGTAAGTTTTTGTCTGTATTTGGAGGATAAATATGCTTACAAGCAAGCAGCGCGCATATTTGCGCTCATTGTCAAATGAACTGAATCCTATCTTTCAGGTCGGAAAAAACGGAATAAGCGAGGAGATGTGTCATCAAATCGCAAATGCTTTAGAGGCAAGAGAGATTATAAAAGCGAGAGTTTTGCCCAACAGTGGATATACGGCAACGGAGGCTGCAAATGCCATCGCCGATTATATTGACGCCGACGTTGTTTCCGTTGTAGGCACGAAATTCGTGCTCTATAAGGAGTCGGAAAAAAACAAGAGGATTGAAATTTAATGTCTTCAAAAAAGAGAGTATTTATATACGGCGGCACATTTTCGCCGCCGCATATAGGACATGTAAATGTGGCTAAGGCAATAGAGCGTGAGGAAAAGCCTGACGAATTGCTCATCATTCCTACCTTTATCTCTCCCCATAAGGAGCAGTGCAACGACGCCACACCAAAACAGCGACTGCAGATGTGTCGCCTCGCCTTTTCGGATATATCCTGCGCTCGCATAAGCGATATGGAAATCACGAGAAGGGGTAAAAGCTACACCTTCGATACTATCAGCGAATTGTATGACGAAAGCACCGAGCTTACACTTGTATGTGGCACAGATATGATTTTGTCCTTTGATAGCTGGTATCGCTTTGGCGACATATTTAAAATGACCACTATAGCATATATAAGGCGAGAAAAAGAAGATGAAATTTCTCGGCAGATATGCGAAAAGGTGCAGGAATACTGTGACAAGTATAATGCACGAGTGAAGGAAATCAAGCTTGATGTAATAGAGATGTCGTCAAGTGAGATACGCGAAAAAATCAAAGGTGGAGAAGATGTGTCCTTTTATCTGACAGACGCTGTCAAGGACTATATTGAAGAACGGAAGATCTATTGCAATGAATAATAATTTTGAATCTCTCGACGAATTGAGAAAGCACGTACGCTCAAAGGTGAGCGAAAAGAGATACGTGCATATTTTGAGAGTCGAGGAGGAGGTCGCGCAGATTGGAGCAATACTTTTGCCCGAAAAAATCAAGGAGCTCAGGATTGCCGCTATTTTTCACGACGTAACAAAAGATATATATCTTAAAGAACAGTTGCAATTATGTAAAAAGTTTGATATAATATTAGATAAGTGTGCAGAAGAGGCGACACTTCACGCCTTGACAGGTGCATATTATGCAAGAGAAGCTTATCCGTCTTATGTAACGGATGAAATTTTTAACGCTATAAGTGCTCACACTACAGGCTCGCCTTGTATGACCACCTTCGACAAGATTTTGTTTGTAGCAGACTATATTGAAGCTGGTCGCAAGTATGAGAAATGCAGGGCAGTGCGAGAGAAATTCTGGTCTTTCGACTGGAGCTTTGCCCGTGATGAGTGTATACGACATCTTGACAGCATTTGCATAGAGATACTCGACAACACTCTTGTGTATTTGATAGAAAATAAAAAGATCATCGACAAGGAAACCCTTTCGGCGAGAAACGCCCTTGTAGGCAAAATGTTGTAAGTCGCTTCGGGTTTAGAATAAATGAAATTTGTTACACTAAAACTGATAAAACGGTTTTTGGAGTGTAATATGAGAGCTTTATATAAAATTTCATTTTTCCTTGTGATTTTACTTGTTTTTGGATTTGTCGCTTTTTCTTGGTCCTGCACAAAAGACAGTGACGACTTAATTGACGGAAGAAGCGATGGGCGTATAAACATTTTGTGTACAGGCGTAGACGAGGTGTCAAATAATACAGACACTATAATTCTTGTATCGCTCGACACAAGAGATAAGTCTGTGTGTCTTTTGCACATTCCTCGCGACACCTATTTTGGAAAAGATACGTCAAACAACAAGATAAACAATATGTATTCCACCTACCTATCCGAAAAAGAGAGCGAGAGAGAGTCGCTTTCTCACGTCAGGGAAAGCATATCTCAGGCGTTTTCACTTCCCATACATTACTACGCCTCCTTTGGTCTTTCAGACCTTGCGGACATAGTAGACAGCTTGGGGGGAGTACAGGTAGACATTCCTTGCGATATGAATTACACAGACGAGGCGCAGGGATTGAGCATAAGCTTGAAAAAGGGTGTTCAGGTGCTCGACGGAAACGAGGCTATGCTTTTTGTAAGATACAGAAGCACGTATGTCGAGGGGGATATCGGAAGGATTGACGCGCAGAAAATTTTCATTTCGGCGCTATTTAGCAGATTAAGAGAAAACAAGTCGCTTTCGTCCTTGACGTCTTTAGCGAGGAAAACAGTAAAGAGTGCAAAGACGGATATACCGCTTGATGTGGCACTGTCGCTCGTAAAGAGCTTCGTTGCCGACTCATCGGGATATAGCGTGACGTATATTACCTTGCCGGGCGAGGCCATAAAGGACGAGCTTGACACAGGACTTTGGTATTACGTTTTAAATCGCGCAGCGACCCTTGACGTTTTGAAAAAATATTATTCACAGGATTTCATTCCCGCCAGCTTTGACAGGGAAGAGCTTTTCGTGAATGAAAAAAATATAGGGTTTGAGAACATTTACTTCGCATCCGACTATGAATACAAAACGTATTCGGATGAGCAGATTTCTCAGATTGACATTAAGTTAGAACAATAGGGAGATTATTATGCAGCAACAAAAGAATGATATTGTGCAGGAAAAAGAAATGGCGCTTTGTGCCGCAGCTGCTTTGTATGGAAAGCAGGGCATAGACATTAAGCTCTTTCATGTTACCGAGAGCACTATAGTTGCAGACTACTACGTTATATGCTCTGCTCGTTCAAGCACGCATATAAAGGCTTTGGCTGACGAGGTATGCTACAAGCTTTCACTCGCAGGCAGAGAGGCTTCTCACGTAGAAGGTCGTGACGGGGGCACTTGGGTGCTCGTAGACCTCGGTGGTGTTATAGTTCATATTTTCTCTCGTGAGGCTCGCGATTTCTATAATCTTGAGCGCTTGCAGAGCGAGGGAACGGAAATAGATCTTGCAGAGTTTTTCCGTTTGGAAGATGAAAAGAATACAAAAATTTAAAATTATAAAATATAGAAAAGGCAGTTAAAATGAAGTACGATTTTAAATCAATTGAACCTAAATGGCAAAAACGATGGGATGAGGCCAAGGCTTTTGAGGCAAAGAACGATTATTCATTGCCCAAGTACTTTGCACTCGTTGAGTTCCCATATCCCTCTGGACAGGGACTTCATGTAGGACATCCCCGTCCGTACACAGCTCTTGACATCATATCAAGAAAGAAGAGAATGCAGGGATACAACGTGCTTTTCCCTATGGGCTGGGACGCTTTTGGTCTTCCTACCGAAAACTATGCTATTAAAAATAAGATCCATCCTAAGATAGTCACAGAAAACAATGTCAGCCGCTTTAAGAGTCAGCTCAAGGCTCTTGGTCTTTCGTTTGACTGGAGCAGAGAGATAAACACCACTGACGCCGACTACTACAAGTGGACACAGTGGATATTCATTCAGCTTTTCAAGCAGGGACTCGCTTATAAGAAGCAGATGTCTGTAAACTTCTGTACCTCCTGCAAGGTCGTACTTGCAAACGAGGAGGTTGTAGGTGGTGTTTGCGAGCGCTGTGGAAGTGAAGTAATACATAAGGTAAAGGAGCAGTGGATGCTCAAGATTACCGAGTATGCGGAAAAGCTCATTTCAGGCCTCGATGGGCTTGACTACATTGAAAGAGTAAAGACACAGCAATTGAACTGGATAGGCCGTTCTACAGGTGCCGAGGTTTCCTTTGCTACCGACTGTGGAGATGAGATAAAGGTTTATACCACCCGTCCCGATACACTTTTCGGAGCTACCTATATGGTAATGGCTCCCGAGCATGAGCTTATCGAAAAGTGGAAGGACAAGCTCGACAATTACGACGAGATAGTAGCCTACAGACAGGAGGCTGCAAGAAAGTCCGACTTTGAGAGAACCGAGCTTGTTAAGGATAAGACAGGTGTACGCCTTTCAGGTGTCAGCGCAATAAATCCTGTAAACGGAAAGAATATCCCGATATTCATTTCCGACTACGTGCTTGCAGGATACGGCACAGGTGCTATAATGGCAGTCCCCGCACACGATGAGCGTGACTGGGATTTTGCAAAGAAGTTCGATCTTCCCATCATCGAGGTCGTTGCAGGTGGCGACGTTCAGAACGAGGCATTCGTTGATGTCGAGTCAGGCGTTATGGTCAACTCCGAGTTCCTCGACGGACTTGAGGTCGCAGAGGCAAAGAAGAAGATAATCGAGTTCCTTACAGAAAAGGGAATAGGTGTCGCAAAGGTAAACTACAAGCTTCGTGACTGGGTATTCTCAAGACAGCGTTATTGGGGCGAGCCCATTCCGATAGTTAAGTGTGAAAAGTGCGGCTGGGTTGCAGTTCCCGAAGAGGAGCTTCCTCTCCGTCTGCCCGATGTAGATAGCTACGAGCCTACAGAAACAGGCGAATCTCCGCTCTCTCTTATGACTGATTGGGTAAAGTGCAAGTGCCCTGAGTGTGGTGGCGATGCCACAAGAGAAACAGATACAATGCCTCAGTGGGCAGGCTCATCATGGTACTTCCTCAGATATTGCGATCCCCACAACGACAAGGCTTTGGCGTCTCCCGAGGCACTCAAGTATTGGATGCCTGTTGACTGGTACAACGGCGGTATGGAGCATACCACACTTCACCTCCTTTACTCACGCTTCTGGTCCAAGTTCCTCTACGACTCAGGCGTTGTTCCTTGCTCCGAGCCTTACCTCAAGCGTACCTCTCACGGTATGATCTTGGGTGAAAACGGCGAGAAAATGTCAAAATCCCGCGGAAACGTCGTAAATCCCGACGATATAGTAAACGATTACGGCGCAGACACAATGCGCTTGTATGAAATGTTCATAGGCGACTTTGAAAAGTCTGCTCCTTGGAATCCCCAGAGCATCAAGGGATGCAAGCGCTTCCTCGACAGATTTGCAGGACTTACTGAAATCGTAAGCGGAAACGGCGTAACACCCGAGCTCGACAAGCCTCTCCACAAGCTCATAAAGAAGGTGGAGGAGGATATCGACTCCATGAAGTTCAATACTGCTATTGCCGCTATGATGGCGTTTATAAACACTGTCTACGAGTGCAATAAGATAACAGTAGACGAGCTTGGTGTATTCTGTAAGCTTATGGCTCCCTTTGCACCTCACCTTGCTGAAGAGGTATGGGAGATTATCGGCAACAAGAGCTTGGTATCAATAGAGAAGTGGCCTGAATACGATGTGACAAAGACAGTGGATGACACTGTTGAGATAGTAATGCAGATAAATGGAAAGCTACGTGGCACTATCGTTATTGCAAAGGGCATCTCAAATGATGAGATCCTTTCTGCAGTAAAGGCAGATGAGAGAATTTCCGCAGCTATCGATGGTAAGACGATAGTAAAAGAGATCGTTGTTCCCGGCAGACTTGTCAATATAGTAGTAAGATAATTTCACTATTATGGCGGATGCGCAGGTATAAATTGTGTATCCGCCATGTTTTTTCAAAAATAAATAAATATTTTTGAAAAAACTATTGACATTCAAATAATAGTATTGTATAATATTACGACGCATATTTGTAGGCTTTAAGTTCGCTTGCGACGCCTACCGTAGCGATTATTTATGAAAGAGAGGTGCTTTTCGTGTTCGCAGTAATTGAAACAGGTGGAAAGCAGTACAAGGTTAACGAAGGCGACGTAATTTACGTTGAGAAGCTCAACATTGCTGATGGCGAGCAGGTAACTTTTGATAAGGTTCTTGCTGTATCCGCAGATGATAAGTTCTCTGTAGGCGCTCCCTATGTTGAAGGTGCTTCTGTTGTTGCTAATGTTCTCAAGACAGGCAAGGGCAAGAAGTTGTATGTTTTCAAATACAAGCCTAAGAAGAATGAAAAGAAGAAGATAGGACACAGACAGTTCTATACTAAGGTTCAGATCACAAAGATCGTAGGTTAATTTATGACAAGAATCGTTTTTTATAAGACAGACGGTGTTTTTTACGGCTTTGAAGAGCATGGCCACACAGGCTATGGTGAAGCCGGAGATGATGTGCTTTGCGCGGCGCTTTCAGCTATGACAATGCTTATACTCAATGCTATTGAGGTTTCTTATGCCTCCGACATTGATTATACGATAGATGAAAAGACGACGGATATAAAGCTCATTGCAAAGGGCGCTTTGCCTCAGTACGAGGAAGACGATAAGAAGCGTTATGCCGTTTCAGGTCTTATAATGGCTTATTACTATCAGTTGAATGACCTTGTTGAAGAGTATTATGAATATCTCTCGGTAGAGGTCGAGGAAAGACCGATAGAGGATAAGTGAGATTCACAACTTCAAATTGTCGAATTAGGAATAATGGAGGTGCTAAATAATGATTAAGCTCAGTTTGCAATTTTTTGCTCACAAAAAGGGTGTTGGTTCTACAAAGAACGGCCGTGATAGCGAGTCCAAGCGCCTTGGCGTAAAGAGAGCTGACGGACAGGCTGTATTGGCTGGCAACATTCTCGTTAGACAGCGTGGAACAAAGATTGCTCCCGGTGTCAATGTAGCACGTGGTTCAGATGATACATTGTTTGCTCTTGTAGACGGTAAGGTAAAGTTTGAGCACGTTACAAAGGATAAGAAGCGTGTCAGCGTATATGCTGAGTAAATAATTTGAAAAAGAGTAGTTTTTTGCTGCTCTTTTTTGCTATCTAAACAATATATTAAGGAGAGAATTATGGCAGTATTAGTTACAGGCGGAACTGGTTTTATCGGTTCTCATGCAGTAGTTGAGCTCATAAATGACGGACAGGAAGTAGTAATCGTAGATAACTTGTCCAACAGTAAGATCTGCGTTCTTGACAGAATAGAAAAAATAACAGGAAAAAGACCTACCTTCTACAAGGTAGACCTTCTCGATGAGGTTGCTCTTGACGAGGTTTTTGCCAAGCATCCCGAAATTGATTCCGTTATACATTTTGCAGGCTTGAAGGCAGTAGGCGAGTCTGTATCACTTCCTCTCAAGTATTATCACAACAACTTGACGGGTACATTTGTTTTGTGCGAGAAGATGATCAAGTACGGCGTAAAGCGTATTGTTTTCAGCTCCTCTGCGACAGTTTACGGCGCACCTAAGTCTGTTCCGATAAGCGAGGATTTCCCACTGTCAACGACAAATCCTTATGGCGAAACAAAGCTCATGATAGAGAGAATTCTGAAGGATATTACTGTAGCTTATCCCGAAATGAGCGTTGCCATTTTGAGATACTTCAATCCTATAGGAGCGCATGAGAGCGGTCTTATAGGTGAGGATCCCAAGGGCATACCGAACAACCTTTTGCCCTACGTTGCAAAGGTAGCTTTTGGAAAGCTCGATTGCCTCAAGGTGTTCGGTAACGATTATGATACCCACGACGGCACAGGCGTACGTGACTTCATTCACGTAGTAGATCTTGCAAAGGCTCATCTCAAGGCTTTGGATAGAACAAAGGTAGTTTGTGGCATCGATTACTTCAACGTCGGAACAGGAAACGGATACTCCGTTCTCGATATCGTAAAGGCGTTTGAAGAGGCGTGTGGCAACAAAGTTAAGTATGAGTTTGCTCCCAGACGCGCAGGCGACATCGGAGAATGCTATGCTGATCCTAAAAAGGCCTATGAGCTTCTTGGTTGGCGTGCAGAGTACGATATCAAGCGTATGTGCGCAGATGCGGCAAGATGGCAGAAAAACAACCCCGACGGATATCCTGAGGAGTAATAGAAAAACCGCTGTAGATTTCTACAGCGGTTTTTTGTTTGCTTTTATATAATTCTTTTTCCGTCGAGTGTGGCAGACACGAGGCGCTCGTTTTTGTCATATACGAGCTTGAGTGAGAAAAAGTCCTCTCTTGTATTCAGCAGCTCGAGGAATATCTTGTCTCCTTCCCACAAGGGAAGGTCTTTTACTTCTTGCTTTTTTACCCAGCATACGACGCCCTCATTGCATTCCGAAACAGTTCCCGAAAAATCATCGGATGTAAAAAGGTGCATATACTCTGTTTCCCATATGTCGCTGACAAAGGTGATGATGGCACGATATTTATATGAGTTAAGCGTAAGACCTACCTCTTCCTTCACCTCACGAAGCAGACACTCATCGGGGGACTCGTCCTTTTCAAACTTTCCGCCTATGCCTATCCATTTGTCCTTGTTTTCGTCATTTTCTCGCTTGATGCGGTGTAGCATCAGATATGAGTCGTCTTTTTCAATATAGCATAGCGTGGAAAGCTTCATAACAACCTCATTTTTTGAAAATAATATGCTTGTACTTTTCCAAGCAGAAGAGCAGCGCAGTTCCCATCACTCCGCAGGAGATGATTTCTCCGAGCAATACAGAGGCGAGTAGCACATGGTATGAGCTTGCTTCACCATATGCATATATAAGCACGAATGGGACAATGACAGAGTTCGATACTATGTTTGGTAAGCATGCGAGCCATTTCGGACAAATCCTTCTTGTTCCATATACGACGAGTGCACCGAGCAGGGTTGCCATGCTGCCGAAGATTATATCCCAAATAACACAGCCTGTCAGAATGTTTGATAGCAGGCAGCCGATAAACAGACCTGGAATGGCGGCAGGAGTGAAGTAAGGCAAAATTGCCAAGGCCTCGGAAAAACGGACTTGTATCGGCCCATTTGCCAGATTGAACGAAAACGCCAGATAGGTCAGCGCTACGTAGAGCGCAGCAATAATGGCGCTCTGAGTCATGAACGACACTTTTTTTGAGTACATTTTATTTCTCCTTAGTTTTGTTTTAGGTGAGGATGGTCACGAACTCACCGTTTTATATATTTATTTCAGCAATGCGCCGAAATTCAATATATCAAGAATGATTCCAAAGACAATACCGATGGCATAAAGTGAAGTAAGCAAGAGAATGTTTTCCTTTAAGTGCTTGTTTGTGCGGAAGAGCACAAGGACACCGACGCCTGAGCCTACGAGCAGACCTGACATCATCGCACCGGCGGAAATTACATTGCCAAGGTAAAGCTCTGTTATGACAACAGATGCGGCACAGCTTGGGATAATTCCTATCAAGCCACAAATAAGCTGGCCTATTACAGGCTTGGAGATTACAAGAGAAGCTATCGCCTCCTCGCCGACATTGTGTATGATAAGGTCGAGGGCAAGTATAATAATGAATATATAGAGATAAACGCTGAAGGTGTGGCGCAATGCGGAGGGGAAAATTCCCTTATCACAGTTGCAGTTTTCGTGCTCGCACATTTCCTCTACGCAAATGCTCTCTTCGTTTCTTTTTGCTCTGAATATGAAATCAAGGATAAATCCACCCAAAGCTCCTAAAACAAGCTTTGTGACAATTACAATAATAAGATTAGATACAGGCACCTGTCTGCTTATCATTATCGGTATCATCTCGTCTGAGGTCGAGAGAAATACAGCGATAAGCGTGCCGAGCGTAATAACTCTGCCCGAATACAGACTGCTCGCCATAGCGGAAAATCCACACTGTGGCACTATGCCTGTCGTAGCGCCTATCAACGGGCCTACCTTGGTGGATTTTTTTATAAATGTTATGAGCTTGTCCCCCGTCTTGTGCTCGAGGTATTCCATAAAGAGATAAGTCAAGAAAAGAAAGGGAAGTATCAATATCGTTTCTTCCAATGCGTGAGGAAGAATATCGAAAATAAGTTCGTGAAAAAATTCTGACATGCAAAGTCCTCTGAAAATAATAATACACACTATTTTAATACTTTTTTGCGATTTTGTCAAGTTAAAAGCCCCAAAAAGCGATTGTTTTTGACAGTTTTATTTCAAATTTGCTTGCCTGTATTGAAAAAGTCAAATTAAAATGATATACTGAAGGCAAGTATGAGGTGAGAAATGAAAAAAATACTGTTTTGTACTTTAAATTCTAAATATATACATTCCTCGCTCGCTCCATGGTATTTGTGTTCAGCGGTAGAAGAATTGTCTTGTGGTGACTATGACGTCGATGTCCTTGAGGCTACTGTAAATGAGCCTATAGAAAAGGTCACAGCTCGCATAGTGGCACAAAGACCCGATTTTATAGGTTTTTCTGTTTATATATGGAACAGGACCTCGACCTTTGAAATCATAGAAAGAGTAAAGGCTCAATTGCCGAGCGCCAAGATAGTAGTCGGTGGCCCTGAGGTAGCATACGACATAAAAGCGACAATGCGACACACCGAGCTCGATTACGTCATTTCAGGAGAAGGGGAGTGGCCCGTTTCTCTGCTTGTGGATAAGCTTTTTGGAGAAGAAAGCATAGGTGACATCGCAGGTGTCAGCTATCGCAAGGCAAATGGCGAGATACATATAGCAGAGCCTTATATATCCGAGTGTGATCCGCCGAATCCCTATACAGAAAAATACTTGTCCTCACTCAACGGCAGGATAGCTTACCTTGAAACATCTCGTGGGTGTCCCTATAATTGCGCATACTGCCTTTCGGGCCGTTGTGGAGGCGTGAGATTTTTCGATATTGATGAGGCAAAGGCAAATATGCTCCTCCTGGCAAACAGTGGCACAAGGACAGTAAAGCTCGTAGATAGAACCTTCAATGCCGACAAAAATCGTGCGTGCGAGCTTTTCCTTTTTATAATCGAAAGATACGGAAAAGAAATTCCCGACACTGTATGCTTCCATTTTGAGATTTCTGCCGACATTTTAGATGAGGAAACAATAGAAATTTTGCATTCCGCTCCTGTCGGCGCAATACAGCTTGAGATAGGAATACAGTCCTACAACAATGAATGTCTCGCTGATATAAACAGAAAAAGCGACCTTGACAGGCTTGATGAAAATATCAGAAAGATTTTAGAAGTTGACAACATACACGTTCACATCGACCTGATAGCAGGACTTCCAAGAGAGGATATAGAGAGCTTTTCACGTGGCTTTGACAGAGCTTATGGACTTGGGGCAGATATGCTTCAGTTGGGATTTTTAAAATTGCTTCACGGAAGTGAGATGAGAGAGAAAAAGGAGAGCTTTGTGAGTGAATTTAGCGAATCGCCACCTTATGAGGTCAGCTCGACGCCGTGGCTGACACAAGGCGACCTTGAGATTTTACACAGTATAGAGGACTCTCTTGAACGACTCTCAAACAGCGCTAGATTTTCTCGCACGCTGAAGTATATATTCGAAGATGCGGGATATACGCCCTATGAATTTTTCAAAGAATTCGGAGCTTATTCAAAGGCAGATTGCGAAAACAGAGCATCGCTTGAAAAATACACAGATACTCTATACACCTTTCTTGCAGACAAAAAGGGCTTGGATAAATTAGTGGTGCGCGACTGTATGATTTTGGACCGAATGGAAAATTGCTCTACAGGATATGTGCCACTTTCGCTTCGTATAGAGGATAAAGCTCTATCCATGGCAAAAAAGGCACTCGACAGACTTGACGGGCATAAGTCGAAAAGGGGCGTGAAAAGAATGGTCGCAATACTGTATTCTATGCGCAAGGTAGCTTATGTAGATTATGAGCAAGAGAGTGTCACGTGCGATAAGTATAGAAGGTATATTGTAAATATGCTTGATTATGATGAGCTGCTAAAAAAATAAAAAAGTAAATCTATTTACTTTTTTCGATTATTATGTTATACTTTATAAGTAATTATATAAGTAATTATCTGTATTTTCTTTCATTGAGGGGTGATATTGTGGACACTTATGGGCATAGTAAATTTGCGGGAAACGGCGGTTTTCACTTTGAATTGTCACATACAGTAGTCTGAATGTCACGACGGCACGCGGACTTTTGTTTGTGTGCCGCTTTCTTTTTCGTAGGGACTTTTGAACTTTTACATACGGAGGAGAAAATATGAGAGAAAAAAACGAAATTATAGACGAAATACTTGAATTGTTGCAGGAAAAAAGATATTCCTCTCTGCGTGAGCTTATCCAAGCGGAGCAGGCGGTAGATATAGCTGAAATGCTTCTTGATATGTCAAAGGAGCAAAGAATAATTATTTACCGGCTCTTGCCAAAGGGGCTTGCGGCGCAGGTCTTTGTTGATATGGACACAGAAATGCAGCAGGACCTTATAAATTCCTTTAGCGATTTTGAATTGAAGCAGACGCTTGACGAGCTTTTTGTAGATGATACGGCGGATATAATAGAAGAGATGCCCGCGACTGTTGTGCGAAGAATATTGCGAAATTCAAGCACCGACACTCGCAGGACATTAAACGAGCTGCTCAAATATCCTGAAGTGAGCGCTGGTAGTATTATGACTACGGAATACGTGCGACTCAAGGAAAATATGACAGTCAAAGATGCGTTTGCTCATATAAGAAGCGTTGCACTCGACAAGGAGACAGTATATAACTGCTATGTTACGGACGAAAAGCGTGTCCTGCAGGGAATAGTGACTGTCAGGACGTTGCTGCTAGCGAGCTATGACGCCCTTGTCGGCGATATAATGGAGCGAAACGTAGTATCCGTATCGACCCTTGAGGACAGGGAAGAGGTGGCGAGAATGTTTGACAGATATGACTACCTTGCCTTGCCTGTTGTCGACCGAGAGAACAGACTTGTGGGTATTATAACAGTCGACGATGCTATCGACGTTATGCACGAGGAGGTCGAGGAGGACTTTGCCAAAATGGCGGCTATAACTCCTACTGAAAAGCCATACCTTCGTACAAGCGTTCATCAGATATGGAAATCCCGCGTTCCGTGGCTCTTGATCCTTATGATTTCAGCCACATTTACGGGAATGATAATCTCTTCCTTTGAGGAAGCACTTCAAGGACTTGCCGTTTTGACTATTTTCATTCCTATGCTGATGGATACGGGAGGAAATTCGGGAAGTCAGGCTTCTGTGACTATAATACGCGGACTTTCGCTTGGCGAAATAGGATTCAAGGATATTCCAAGAGTAATCTGGAAAGAGCTTCGCGTTTCTCTTATGTGTGGCTTTTGCCTTTCCGTTATAGGATTTTTGAAGATAATTCTCATAGATAGAATTTTAATGGGAAATGATGACGTGACCTATATGGTCGCATTTGTCGTAAGCGTTACACTGTGCATCACTATTCTGGTAGCTAAAATTATCGGATGCTCTTTGCCTATCCTTGCAAAGAAAATGGGATTCGACCCTGCGGTAATGGCAAGTCCGTTTATTACTACTATAGTAGATGCGATATCGCTTGTCGTATATTTCAGTATTGCAAGTGCAATTTTAAACATTTAGGAGATTTCAAATGACAGAAAAGCTGTATTATTCAGACAGTTACATCAAAAAGTTTTCTGCAAGAGTTGTCGCCTGCGCTCGACGCGACGATGAAAGCTTTGAGGTCCTGCTTGACAGGACAGCTTTCTTCCCTTGTGAGGGGGGACAAAATGCTGACAGAGGCTTTATTGGTGATGCCGTCGTTTTGGACGTAATAGAGCGTGATGAAATAATACACGTCGTAAATTCGCCTCTTGACATAGGCGTAGAATACGAGTGCTCAATCGACTGGGACAACAAGCTGAGAAATCTGCAAAACCATAGCGGAGAGCATATAGTATCGGGAATAATCTGTTCAAAATACGGACTTGACAACGTGGGATTTCATCTCGGCAGAGACGAGGTGACTCTCGATTTTTCGGGCTACGTTGACGATGAGGGCTTGATGGAGGTCGAGCGTCTTGCAAATGAAGCTGTAATTTCAAACATAAAAATCAAGGCAGAAGTTGTCAGCAAGGAAGAATCCGAAAAATTGACTTATCGCTCAAAGAAAAACATAAACGAGGATATTCGCATAGTTACTATTGATGGATATGATGCGTGCGCATGCTGTGCTCCTCATCTTAACTATACGGGCGAGATAGGGCAGATAAAGATTCTCGACTCCATGAAATACAAGGGAGGCGTCAGAATATGGATAGCTTGTGGCTTTGACGCCTTGAAGAACCATAACGAAAGGCACTCCACGGTAAAGGAAATATCAAGAATGCTCTCGCAGAAGCAAAACGAGGTGGCAGAGGGAGTTTCCCGTCTTCTTGATACAATAAACGAAAAAAATGCAAAAATATCTTCACTAAAAGAAGAGCTTCTTGACTTGAAGCTGAAGGAGCTTGAATATTGCTCTGGCAACATAATTGTCTTTGAAGTGGAAGCCGATACGAATTTTATGCGCCGTTACGCAAATAGCGCAGTTAAAATGTGTGAGGGAATTTTCGGCATTTTCGGCGGTAATGATGGGGCGGGGTATAAATACATACTCGCATCAGACAAAATTGACCTGAAAGCACGTGCAAAGGAAATAAATCGGGCGCTCGGTGGAAACGGCGGAGGAAGTGTGACGATGATACAGGGAAGCGTCAGTGCAAAAAGAGCAGAAATAGAAAAATACTTTGCTGTAGAGTAATATTCTAGTGGAGGACATATGAAATTAAACAACGACTGGGATAACGTAATCGGTGAGGAATTTGAAAAGGAATATTACCTGAATCTGAGGAGCTTCCTCAAAGGCGAGTATTCTACACAAAGAATATATCCCGATATGTACGATATATACAATGCACTGAAGCTCACGCCGTATTCCGAGGTAAAGGTCGTTATTCTCGGTCAGGACCCCTACCATGGTCAAGGTCAGGCGCATGGCTTGTGCTTTTCTGTGCAGAAGGGTGTCAAGCTACCCCCATCGCTTCAGAATATTTACAAGGAAATCGAAAGCGACCTTGGTGTAAAAATGCCGAGCCACGGAGAGCTTACATCCTGGGCGCGTCAAGGGGTGCTTTTGCTGAATACTACACTCACAGTGCGCGAAGGCAAGCCACAGAGCCATCTCGGAAAAGGCTGGGAAATCTTGACTGATAAGATAATACAAAAGCTAAACGAAAGTCCAAGCCCGATAGTCTACATTCTCTGGGGCTCAAATGCGCGAAGCAAGAAAAAGCTTATAAACAACAAAAATCATTTGATACTTGAAACTGTCCATCCAAGTCCACTCTCGGCATACAACGGATTTTTCGGGTGCAAGCATTTCTCACGCGCAAACGAATTTCTCGCACAAAACAATATTACCCCAATAGACTGGGCGCATCTTGATTAAATTGGTTTACATATTCTCAAAAGGGTGAAAAATGATATTTCTGTATATTTTACTTGCGTTGCTGGTGATAGTTCTCGCAGTCATATGCATCGCATCAGTATATTTCTTCAAATTTACAATAGTGGGGCGTCACGCAACAATTGAAGAGACGCTTAAAAAATCTGAAAGCAATCCTACATATTCTCGCTATTACGATAGAATAATCGCAGGTGGCGAGTGGCTGAAGCGAGAGCCTCACGAGAGAGTGGAGATAGAGAGTCACGACGGCTTGAAGCTCGTCGCCTCCATATATGAGCCACGCAAGAAAACAAAAAACTGTATGCTCCTGTTCCACGGCTGGTCAAGCCACCCCTTCTTTGACTTTTCCTGTATCGTCGAAAAATATCGAGACCTCGGCTCAAACGTAATAGTGGTAGAGCAGAGAGGACACGGCGAGAGCGGTGGCAAGTACTCCACATTTGGAGTGAAGGAAAGGTATGACGTGCTTTCGTGGTCAAGCTATATAATTTCACGATACGGAGAGGACTGCAGGATAATTCTCGACGGCATTTCTATGGGAGCGTCTACTGTTATGATGGCGGCAGGTTTGGAAGAGCTGCCGAAAAATATCGTTGGAATAATTGCTGATTGTGGCTTTACATCTGCGTATGATGAATTTGCTCACGTGATGAAGCTATGGTATAAGCTACCCCCTTTTCCGCTTATGCACAGTGTAGGGATTATAGCAAAGGTGCTGGCAGGATTTTCCTTTGACGAGGTTTCTACGGAAAACGAATTGAAAAAATCCGAGCTTCCGCTCCTTATATTGCACGGAGAGGCAGACGACTTTGTCCCCGTAAAATTCAGCTATAGAAACTACGAGGCGAGCGCATCGAAAAACAAGACACTCCTCGTAATACCCGGTGCTGAGCACGGCACGAGCTATATGACAGACGAAAAAAGATGTAATGAAGCGCTTGAAAAGTTTATAGGAGAGCTTTTTGCCTAATAAAAGCAAAACCTCTTGCGACACCGATAAGGTGCTATCGCAAGAGGTTTTGTTTTAGAAAATTGTTTGTATCACCTTTTCAGATTCATACGGAGAGTAGCTCCAGAAGTCTATGTGAGGCGTCTTTTTGGGATCTATAAAATACTTCAGCTCCTTTTTTGTATCCGTCTCGGTGTGTGAGTCTATTATTATCAGCTTGATTTTCATCTTATCTGGGATAATGCTCTTTATGTAGACGGCGGCGGTCTGATTTATCTTTACGCCCCCCTTCAATTCTGCAAGGCCTGCAAGGTTTGGCATCAGCTCGACGAAAACTCCGTAGCTTTCTATGCTCCGTATAGTTCCTGCCACAGTCTGACCTGCAGAGAACAAGGAGGCATTTTCCTCCCAGGTGCCGAGCAGTTCACGATGTGAAACGTATATTCTTCCGTCGTCGCCTATCATTTTTACTACAGTGAATATCTTATCTCCTACGGAAAATCTATCCCTCGGGTGTGATATTCTTGATACGGAAATACAGTCTATAGACAAAAGCGATACTATTCCGCACCCTATATCGACAAAAGCTCCGAAGTTTTCCATGTGAGTAATCTTGCTCGGTATAATATCTCCGGGAAGAAGATTTGAAATATAGTTTTCGCTGCACTCTATCTGCGCAGCCCTGCGAGAAAGCAGAGCATATGTCTCGCCTCTCTCATTTTTTGTAAAGCCAGTTACAATAAAGCATATCGGCTTGCCTACTCTTGTCAAAACGGCAATATCCTTCACCTGCTCGCCAGGTGGTGTGTATTGCACCTCGTTTCTCGGCATTATTCCTTTACAGCACCTAAGGTCTATGTGCAGATTGAAGTTATTGTCGCAGAGAAGCACGTTTGCTTCAAGTATTTTTTGCTTTTCCATAGCTTTTTCAAGGCAAGACATAGAATATAAGTATTCTTGGTTTTCCAAGGTGGAAATTATTGAGCCCTCCGGGAGATATTGATTTAGCATATAGCACCTCTTGATTTTTATTTTACATGCTATAATATATGCAAATAAATTTCCTATTATGAAGAAGGACTTTGTGTGTTTCGGTAAAATAATTTAAGATAAATAATAAGCGCCGACTGTATTTACAGCCGGCGCTTGCTTACATTATATTTTCAGGCGCTTTTGCGCTTGCTATGCTGATATCATTTTGCGCTACGGCAGACGCGTCTGTCATTGCTACGGCAGGGAAATTTTGTACATCGTGCGATGGGGAAGTAGTGACTACATCCTTGCCCGTATATACGCGTGGTCCTGCGCTATAGGCATCGCTTTGCATTTCACTTAGTCCAAAGCTGATGGAAATGGCGTTGTTCACCTCTCGCATAACGTTATCGTCGAGGTGTCCCATGCGCTCCTTGAGGCGCTTTTTGTCGAGTGTCCTCACCTGCTCCAAGAGTATTATAGAATCCTTGGCAAGCCCTACCTGATCCGCAAATATGTCTATATGTGTAGGTAGCTTGGTCTTTCCCATCTTGCTGGTTATTGCCGCTGCTATCACAGTTGGGCTATATCGGTTTCCGACGTCATTTTGAACTATAAGTACAGGACGAAGTCCTCCTTGCTCGCTCCCGATTACAGGACTGAGATCTGCATAATATATATCACCGCGTCTTATATTCATCACTTTTTTCTCGCAGTATGGCGAATATCCTTTCTGGTTTCGTTACCTTTATCCTCTTGAGCTCACATTCATATTTTGCCTTTTTTGTTTGCGTTTTAATCATCAAAAAAATGTTTTTTAAAACTCAATATCAGTTTATTAAAAATCATAGGATTTGTTAATGTGGATAAAAGCAAAAAGCTGTCGATAGGATAACCCCGACAGCTTTTTATATTATTCGTTATGAGAAACGACTCTTTCGTCCTCAGGTCTGAAAAGCAGGGAAATACACCAAATGCCCGCAAGAGCAACGACAGTGTAAATAATTCTGCTTATTATAGCTTCCTGACCGCCGCCAATCCAGGCAACCACATCGAACTTAAAAAGGCCGATACTACCCCAGTTAAGTGCGCCGATGATAGTCAGTATCAATGCGATTCTGTCAAGTATCATTGACTATTGAGAATTGTTTAAAACAATTTTTCCCCTTTCAAAGTATAACGGAAAGATAAGCTTTTCCGCCTATCATTTATTTTTATCAAAAAAACGCAAAGAATACGCGAAACCAAGTTTATTTTAAATATATTTATTTTGCATCGAATGAGGGGATAGAATCGCCAAAGCTTTCTTTTAGCTTTTCAAGCGCCTTTTTTTCTATTCTGCTGACATATGAGCGAGAAATACCCAGCTTTTTTGCGACCTCGCGTTGAGTGTACGGCTGGGAAGCGCCAAGTCCGTATCGCATAATTATTATCTGCCTTTCTCGCTCGTCTAAAATCTGGTTTATAAATTTGTACGCCTTTTCTGTGTGAAGCTTAAGGTCGAGATCGTATGCTATAGTATCCTCTGTGCTGATTATATCTATGTATGTAAGAGGATTTCCGTCTCTGTCAATGTCGATAGTGTCGTTTATCGAAACTTCGCTTGACAGCTTTTTCTGTGAGCGAAAAAACATCAGAATCTCGTTTTGTATGCATTTCGCTGCATAGGTCGCAAACCTCGCTCCGTTGTCACAGTTGAATGTATCTATCGCCTTTATCAGCCCAAGACTTCCGATAGAAACCAAGTCGTCTTGATTTTGATATGATGAGTAATATTTCCTTACGATATGAGCCACGAGTCGAAGATTGTGCTCTATCAGCTTGCTTCTCGCCTGTCCTCTTTTTTCTGCCTTCATTTTTGTGAACAATTCCAGCTCTTCCTCGGGCGAAAGTGGGGGAGGAAAGCTTTGAGGACTTCCTATGCCTAATATAAGACAAATGAAATTCAGCGTCGCAATGGAAAAATCACCATACATAAAATTATCTCCTTACAAAAAATCCGCATATAACACAGTAAGTATTATATGCGGAAAAAGCTTGTATATTGAATTTTTATGTAGAATGTTTACAGAGAAATTTTGTAATGCCCCTTTGAATGCTTTTCGATAATATATTCGCCAAACATTTTTTGAGCTTTCTGATTTATTATGTGTATATACGAGGTCACATTGCTCTGTGAAGCGCGTGCGCCCGTTTTGAAGCAAAACCTTATTATTTCATCGGTGCTTACAGGATTAGGCGACGAGTTTACAAAATATCTCAGTATCGCATATTCAGTCTTGGTTGCGCCAAAGTCCTGACCGAAAACAAAAATCTTTTTGTCGTGAAATAAAGCTCTGACAGGACCGCAAATCATATCAGCCGCTTCCTTTTTGTGAAAAAGGCGTATGTACTCAAATATTATTTCGGCGACCTTTGAAATAGGGGTGCGTGGGAGTATGATATTGTCTGCATATTTGATTATTTTGTCAAGAGGCTCGCTTTTTTCGTCTTGTGCGAGCATTATGAGCGGAATTTTCGGGAACTTCGATTTCAAGTCGTGGCACAGAAGATCGACACTGCCATATTTTCCCGCATCCGTCAGTATGACTGCGCTGAAGCGGTAGCTCGAAAGCAGGGATGATGATTCGTCAAAGTCGCAGGCATGGCAGCCAAAGCCGAGCTCATAAAAGGTTTTTCTGTAATAAAGACGACCTTCATCGGTCTTGTTTATTATAAGTAGCATATCAACCTCGAATTACTTTGTTTAATTAATTCTATCACTGATTTTAAAAATATTCAATAGGGTAAGAGTATATTTAAGGGTATTTTATTGACTTTTTGCCCTTTTGAATGTATAATTGTAGGTGATAAACAAAAAATTCTACTCGGAGATGTGTATGGGCTCTAAAACTGTATTGATAACCGGTGGCTCAAGAGGTATAGGCGCAGAGATGGTGCGCCTTTTCAGTGAGCATAATTATAATGTGGCGTTTACCTACAAAAGCTCGCGAGAGGCAGCAGACCAGATAGCAAGGAAATATAATGCGCTCCCGATATGTGCAGACTCTGCGTGCGAGGACGAGGTCGAAAAGGCTGTTTGCACAGTGGTCGATGCCTTCGGTGATATCGACGTGTTGATAAATAATGCCGCTATCAGCTCGTTTTCCTTGTTTACGGATATAGAGCCGAGTGCTTGGAGAGAGATTTTTGACGTAAATGTGCATGGGGCTTTTTACTACACACGTGCCATTTCTCGCAAAATGATACAGAAAAAGCAGGGCAGAATAATAAACATCTCGTCAATGTGGGGTATAAGCGGCTCTGCTTGTGAGGTGCATTATTCAGCTACCAAGGCGGCAATAATAGGTATGACAAAGGCTCTTGCAAAGGAACTTGGTCCGTCAGGTATTACTGTTAACTGTATAGCCCCTGGTGTAATTGCTACGGATATGAATTCCTCACTTTCCAAAGAGGACGTTGATGTATTGAAGGAAAACACTCCTGTGTGCAGAATCGGTGAGCCGTCTGATGTTGCCAATATGGCTCTGTTTTTGGCGCAGGATGAAGCATCGTTTATAACGGGACAGATCATCGGTGTCGACGGCGGTTATATAATTTAAAATTTTTTATAAACAACAAAATATATATTGAAAAAAACAAAAAAATCTGTTATAATAATTAAGGCAAATTACTTCGGCTCTCCGAGTGGATCATACCAGTCGGGGAAGTAGCGGCGCCTTGTACCTGAAATCCGCTATAGCAGGGATGGATTCCGCTTTTGAGGGATGTTTTTGTGCAGTCTGCGCATTTGGTGTTTGTGTTGATTGATGGGTCTTGCGCAATTGGAGGCTGTGAACCATGTCAGGTGGGGAACCAAGCAGCATTAAGCGGTTTATCTGATGTGCCGCAGGGGAGCCTGTCATGAGCAAGCCTGGGTGTTAACGTGTGTAAAAGCAATCTCGATTTTGCGGTGTATGATCTCACTCAGATTGTCGAAGTAATAGTGTTGGCGGATGTGCTTGCAGATTTCTGTATGTTGCATCCGTTTATTTGTTTTGTGGAGGTGTGCAGAATGTATCTTTCTTTATACAGAAAGTGGCGTCCTAATACGTTTGACGACGTATGCGGACAGAACGAGATAACCGACATTCTCAAATACGAGGTTGCGAACAACAAAATATCGCACGCGTATCTGTTTTGTGGCTCTCGTGGAACAGGAAAGACGAGCTGCGCCAAAATTTTGGCAAAGGCTATAAACTGCGAAAATCCACAGAATGGCAACCCTTGTAATTGCTGTGAGGCGTGTCGCTCCATTGATTCGGGAATTGCTACCGACGTTATAGAGATGGACGCCGCGAGTAATACGGGTGTAGATAATGTCCGTGACATAAAAGAGGAAATTGTTTTTACGCCTGCGCTCTTAAAATACAGAGTTTATATAGTGGACGAGGTACATATGATGTCGGGTGGCGCGTTTAACGCGTTGCTCAAGACACTCGAAGAGCCTCCGTCACACGTGGTATTTATACTTGCGACTACAGAATTGCAGAAGCTCCCCAGCACTATAATTTCCCGTTGTCAGAGGTTTGATTTCAGACGAATGACGACCGATGTTATAGTTTCGCGACTTAAATATGTCGCCTCCGAGGAGGGAATAGAGCTTGCCGACGACGGCGCAAGAATAATAGCAAGGACGGCGCAGGGAGGAATGCGAGACGCATTGAGCCTGCTTGAGCTGTGCGGTGGAATGAAGGAAAGAATAGACGAGTCGCTTGTCTCGAAAATTCTCGGTGTCGGAAATCGCGACAGTATAAGACAGCTCGTCGATGCTATATTGAAAAAGGATTACAGCACGATATATTCGCATATATCGGATATAGTAATGTCGGCAAAGGACCTCTCAGTGTATTGGCGCGAGCTTGTGGAGTTTTACCGCGACATAATGGTCACGAAAACTATAGGAAGCAACAACGCCAAGGGCTATCTTGATCTGACCGACAACGAGGCAGAGTCTCTTGTTGCATATGCGAAGGCGTTTTCTATGGAGCAGCTCTTGTATCATAGCAAGATGCTTGAGGAAGCACAATTTAATATGTCGAGAGCGGGGGTATCCAAGAGAAGCATAGCGGAGCTTGCGCTTACTCGTATGTGCGAGCCACGCTTGAGCTCTACGCCGGAAAGCCTGCTTGCCAGAATATACGAGCTTGAAAACTCTGTGGCTGCACTTAAGCATGGCATAGTGATACCCGATGCAAATGTCGATGCCCCTAAGGAATTTGTCGCAGAAACGGCAAAAACACCCACAAAAGATACGGCAGATACAAATCCGGCCCCTGCAAAGAACGAAGTCAAGCCGACATCAACGAATGATTTCAGAGCGCTCGGATGCTGGACGGATATTTTGGAGAGCCTCGGCAAAACCAAGAGCAGCCTCGCAGGCTTGCTTGGAAATTCCGCGTGCTACGTCAACGGCTCTACGTATCTGATAAAGGTCAACAACCCCTTTGCCGTTAGTATGGTATCGCGCGAGGACAGTATTTCCGCTATAAAGACGGCGATTATATCTTCAGGTGATTTTTCACACGCGCCTGAAAGAATAGTAGTGGAGTCCGAAGGGGAAAACCAATTGAATGCAAATCTTCTCATGCAGGAGCTTGAAGAGGAATACAATAATTTTTGATATTTAACGATAGGAGAATATTATGAAGGTCAGAGTACCAAACAACAGTGGAGCCAATATGGCAAATATGCTTAAAAAGATGCAGGACGATATGGCTACCATGCAGGAGGAGCTTGAGGCAAGAGAATACGAGGTTTCTGCCGGTGGCGGAGTCGTAAATGTTAAAATAAACGGCAAAAGAGAGATTTTGGCTATCGACATAAAGGAAGAGATAGTCGATCCTGACGATATCGAAACACTCTCCGACATTCTTGTAGCCGCAGTAAATCAGGCTATAAAGAAGGTAGACGATACAACAAATGAGGAAATGGGAAAGATAACAGGTCAGCTCGGCTCAATTCCCGGTATGCCCGGCCTGTTTTAAGTGAATTATGGATTATTTAGCACCACTTCAAAAGCTTATAGACGGCTTCAAGAGACTGCCTGGAATAGGTGGAAAAACTGCCGTCAGACTTGCATTTTCCGTTCTTTCTATGAGTGACGAGGTCGCTATGGAGTTTGCAGAGGCTATCGTAAGCGCTAAGCGCGACATACACGAGTGCAAAAAATGTGGAAACATATCTCTCGAGGAGCTTTGCCCTATCTGTCAGGATACGGAAAGAGATAATAGCATCATTTGTGTGGTCGAGGACAGCAAGGCGATTATGTCCTTTGAGCGCATACGTGAATATCATGGAGCATATCACGTTTTGGGCGGCGCTTTGTCCCCCATAAATGGAATAGGCCCCGACCAGCTTCGCATAAGAGAGCTGCTCGAAAGGGTAAATGAGGATGATGTCCGCGAAATAGTTTTGGCGACCAATCCAAGTGTCGAGGGAGAGGCTACCGCTATGTACATAGCAAAGCTGCTTTCGCCTTTTGGAGTAAAGGTGAGCCGTCTCGCTTACGGAATACCTGTCGGCGCCGACCTTGAATACGCCGATGAGGTCACACTCAACAGAGCGCTTGAGGGAAGAAGATCTATAAACTAAAACACTAGTAAAAAATGCTTGTGGCTATCACCACAAGCATTTTTTTATCAATACAGCTTATATTTAAGTCTGAGATTATCCGCTATCATTGCGATAAACTCGCTGTTAGTAGGCTTTCCGCGATTGTTCTGGATAGTGTAGCCAAAGTAGGAATTCAAGGTGTCGATGTCGCCTCTGTCCCAAGCTACCTCGATGGCGTGGCGTATTGCTCGCTCTACTCGTGAGGTCGTGGTAGAATATTTCTTTGCCACAGACGGATAAAGGATTTTTGTGACGGAGTTTATGATCTCGTTGTCCTCTATTGTCATTATGATTGCAGTTCTCAGATATTGATATCCCTTTATGTGGGCAGGTATTCCCACCTGATGAATGATCTGTGTTACCTGAGTTTCTATGTCGTTGTTCTGTGAGTCGGATTTTATAGCTCGTGAGTTATGGTGGGAGCGTCTGCTAAGTATGGTTTCTGTATGGTCGTGCAAGCTCTTTATATCATACGGCTTGAGCATGCAGAGGTCGGCTCCTGCCTTGCTCGCATCAAGGAACACATTCTGATTTGCTACCATAGACAAAAGAATGAAGGCAGGCGCCTTGTCGGTGCCGAATGTCAGAGACTGTGTATTCTTGATGACGCCTATGCCGTCAAGCTTTGACAGCCATAGGTCAATGATGACTACATCAGGGTGGAAGCGGTTTATCTTCTTCAGTGCCTCGTCGCCGTCCTTCGCTTCCTCGATGTACACCGATCCGCTTTTTTCAAAATGAGAGCGCAGGGAATAGCGCTCGTCGCCGTTTTCAAGAGCGATAAGTATCTTTTGGTTTTCCATTATTTAATTCTCCTTGGTTTTTGTTGTATACAAATTTTACCATAAGATGCAACAAATTGCAATACCAAATTAATAAAATAATTTACAAAAATTGTATGTCGAAATTGTCAAAATTATCCAATCAGCCAAAAAACGACCAGTAAAAACAAGACGAGGGAAGAAAAACAGAAGATAAAACGAATTAAATACTACAAAAATCAATATTTGGTCGAAAATCAAATAAATAATAAAATATTTGCTTGGAATTTTTATATTATTTTTATATTATATATTGCAAAACCGAAAAATAAATGTTATAATATAGTCGTGGAAAATCGGCTTTCCGCAACGCAAGAAGTTTTTGAAAAATAAATATATATAAAGGAGCAATTATGACTAATAACAAGTACATCAATCAGTGGATTGACGAAATGGCTGCTATGACGCAGCCTGACAAAATTGTTTGGATCGACGGTTCTGCAGAGCAGACAGAGCAGCTTCGTGCTGAGGCAGTCAGCAACGGCGAGCTTATCTTGCTCAACCAGGAGAAGCTTCCTGGCTGTTACTTGCACAGAACTGCGATAAACGACGTTGCCAGAGTTGAAAACAGAACCTTTATCTGTACTTCAAAGAAGGAAGATGCTGGTAATATCAACAACTGGATGGACCCCAAGGAGTGCTACGCTAAGCTTTCCAAGCTTTATGCAGGCTCCATGAAGGGAAGAACAATGTATGTTATTCCTTATTCTATGGGTCAGATCGGCTCTGATTTTGCTAAATACGGAATTGAGCTTACAGATTCTATCTACGTAGTTCTCAACATGATCATAATGACTCGTGTTGGCTCTGTAGTTCTTGAGAAAATCGGCGATGGCGACGGATTTATCAAGGGTCTCCACGCAAGAGCTGACATCGACGAGGAAAATCGTTACATCTGCCATTTCCCTGAAGACAACACCATCTGGTCCGTTAACTCCGGTTACGGCGGAAACGTTCTTCTCGGCAAGAAGTGCTTCGCACTCAGAATAGCTTCCTCCCTCGGTAGAAAGGAAGGCTGGATGGCAGAGCATATGCTTATCCTCGGTGTTGAATTCCCCAACGGCGAGATCAAGTACATCAGTGCTGCTTTCCCCTCTGCTTGCGGAAAGACCAACCTCGCAATGCTTATACCGCCTGAATATTACAGAAAGAAGGGTTATAAGGTTTGGTGCGTAGGTGACGATATTGCTTGGCTCAGAGTAGGTAAGGACGGACGTCTTTGGGCAGTAAACCCTGAGAACGGCTTCTTCGGCGTTGCTCCTGGTACAAACGAGAAATCAAACCCCAACGCTCTTTACACAACAATGAAGGATACAATCTTCACCAACGTTGCTCATAACCTTGATGACAACACAGTTTGGTGGGAAGGCCTTGACAACAATCCTCCCAAGAACTGCATCGACTGGATGGGTAACAAGTGGGATTACGCTAAGTACGACAAGAAGGACAAGAGCACATGCGCTGCTCATCCTAACTCCAGATTTACAGCAATGGCTGAAAACTGTCCCTGCATCTCCAGCAAGTTCAACGATCCTGCAGGCGTTCCGATTACAGCGATCGTATTCGGCGGTCGTCGTGCTAAGACAGCTCCTCTGGTTTACCAGTCTACAAGCTGGCAGAATGGTACCTTCGTTGGTTCTATCATGGCATCCGAGACAACTGCGGCTGCAGCAGGTGCTGTCGGCGTAGTAAGACGCGATCCTATGGCTATGAGACCCTTCGTTGGTTACGATATGGGCGATTACTGGGCACACTGGCTCGATATGGGCAAGAAGATCCCCAATCCTCCTATGATATTCAATGTTAACTGGTTCAGAACTGATGATGAAGGACACTTCATCTGGCCTGGATTTGGTGACAATATGCGTGTCCTCAACTGGATCCTCGCTCGTTGCGCAGGTGAGGTTGATGCACAGCTCACTCCTATCGGTTACGTTCCTTACGTTAAGGACATCGAGCTCGAAGGTCTCGAGGGAATTGACGAAAAGACCATCGAGGGACTTCTCGAGGTTGACAAGGATCTCTGGATGGAAGACGTTAAGGGCATCAAGGAATTCTATGCATCTGTTGGTGACAGAGTTCCCGCTGAGCTTTATGCTGAGCTTGAGGCTCTTGAAAACAGACTTAAGTAATTTAAGTAGATATAAGCAAATGAAAACACGAGAGCACTTTGTGGCTCTCGTGTTTTCTTATAAAAAAGACAGAGAAGAAAGCTCTCTGCCTTTTTTCATATTTAAATCAGTCGTCGAGCTTGAGCGCATCAGGGTCAAGCATCGGTATAGCGGTGTTTATTCTCGGTTTTCTTTTCAAGAAATCGTAGGAATATTTACGACAAGACATATCAGGCTCTACCGTCTTCTTCTTTTTAGAGCACATAAGAATACTTTCGTCCTCTGCGCATTCAGAAAATTCGCAGTAGGCACAGCATTTTTCGACTTCATCGTTTTTTATCTTGTTTTTTCTGCTTCCAAACATATGTAGAGTCCTCAATATCTTTTTTATTTAATTGTATCAGTAATTCTTAAAAAAATCAAGTCCATATAGGAAAATATGTTTTATAAAATTGAAAAAGTTAAAAGAGCTATGCAAAAGGAGAGAAGCGCTTGAAAAAGCTTTGCAAAATAGTATTTTCGTAAGTTAAGGTCGGTCTGGTCGGTAAAGACTCTTGCTTGCATATGTACGGATATACCTGAAAACGAAATTGCAAATGCGCAAAGTGAAAATGAGATAGCGCCTATACTCAACTGTGAGCACAGAGCAGATGCATTGCCCACCTCTAAAAACGAGCAGAGCGTCGCACAGATAAATTCGTTGTCTATATACGTGCGACAAAAGCCACAAACAATGGAGAAAAACGTGACAAAGCCACACACGTACAACGTGCTTGTCGCGCTTCTTTTTACTGTGTCAGAAAAGCAAAAAGAGTTTTTTCGCAGGTTGATTTTGCGCTCTGCCGGAACAAAAGTGGCGTTTTTGGATATTAAAATGCCACAGATGACAGAGGAAATCACTTGGATTATGTAAAGTGATAATCCTTCAAAAACGCTTTTTCTCATAGAAACTCCTATCCCTGCTATTATGAATGAAGGCCCTGTATTGTTCGCAAAGCATATCAGACGCTCACATTCCTCTCGCGTCAGCTTGCCACCTGCGTAGAGGTCGCATGCGTGTTTTATTCCCAAGGGGAAACCACATAAGCTACCTGCAAGAAAAGCGCCAAGTGCTACACTAGGTATTTTGAAAAGCCTTTCAAATGCGGATTTTATTACTCTTGGCATATTCTCAAAAACCTCCGAGCTGATAAGCATATCGGAAAAAATCATAAAGGGGAAAAGCGACGGAATGATACATCTGCCACACAAATCGAGTCCCTTTACCGAAAACTCTATCAGCTTTGCAGGGGATAGCAGCGATAGAGAAATTAGCGTGAGCGATATTGCCAGAAGAAACAGCTTGTATGTGCGCTCTCTTTGCGTGAAGGTCATTTTATTATTTGTCCTCTCATATTATTTAGTGTGTTTATAATTATATTTTCTCACGGGAGGGGTTATGAAAGAAAAGCGCGACACAAAAAACAAATCATCGCTTGCTGGTAAAATTTCAAAATACAGAGATTTTTCGATAGGAAGCAAAAATCAATTTTATATGAGTGCGAGTGGTAGTGTAAAGGGAAAAGCTGTGCTAACTGAGGGGGTAAAGAAAATAAAAAAATACACCGACGAGCTGATAATACTCGAGCTTTGCTCGGAGGAGGTCGTGCTCTGCGGAGAAAATCTTGAATGCCTTACGTATGCAAGCGGAGCGATAGAGATAAGTGGTCGGGTGAATTCAATATCATTCAATTTGGAGATTGAGTAATATGAGGTTGTTACAGTATGCTATGGGATACAAGACTGTGAGCTTCAAAAAGGAGCACACAGGTGAACTTCTTAATTTTTTGCATGAGAAAAGGGTAGTAAACTGGGGTTACAGGCCGGCAGAAGACCACGCCTCCATAAATATAGCCTTGAGCGACTACGAGTATTTTTTGAATTTTCTTCCGCAGCTCAACTTCACGTGTGAGCAAAGCGAGACCAGGGGGCTGGCAGGATTTTTTGAAAAATATAAAAAACGCACGGGTGTCTGGGTGGGACTTGCTTTGTTTTTTGCGATAGTTATTGCTTCCTCGCTTTTTGTCTGGGATGTGCGAGTGATAGGTGCGGAGAAATCAGAGGAAAGTGAAATAATAGAAAACCTCAGCTTAGCAGGGCTATCGGTGGGTGACTTTATTCCCCTCATACATACTACGGAGATAGTGAATAATTATCTTGTCGCAAACGATGGAATTTCATGGATGAGTATAAATCCTAAAGGAAATGTGGTGTACGTCGAGATAATAGAAGAGAAGTCGTTTTCGCAAAAGGAGCAAAAGGGAAAATATGCAAATCTGGTGGCGTCTGAGGATGCAATTATAGAGTGTGTCGAGCCATCTCGTGGGAGCGTAGTCGCCTCTGTGGGAAAAACAGTAAAAAAAGGAGATTTGTTGATAAGCGGAGTGTTTTCTTCTCCTCGTAGGTACAGCTTCACGTATGCAGATGGCAGTGTCTTGGGACGTGTCGAGAGAGAGCTTTCTGTGGAAATTCCACTCGTGCAGGTCCAAAAGGAGTATAAAAAGACAAAAAACACACAAATTTCAGTAAATTTTTTCGGTTTTACGATAAATATTTTCAGATATTATGGAAAAATGCCTGCAAAATATGATACAATATATAAGAGAAACCAAATCCTTCTTTTTGACACTGTAAGACTTCCGATATACATAAACTCGGTATGCTATGTGCCCTATGAGGACAAGGTAGTAAAAATCTCCGAAGAGCAGGCGGTCACCCTTGCTTTTAACAGACTTGAATCGGAGTTTTTTGCGATAGTGGGCGATGCAGATGTAATTTCTAAAAACATAGAAGGAGCTTTTACTGAAAATTCTTATATTCTTAAATGCAGGGCTGAGTGTATCAAAAATATAGCAATTCCGCTTGAGTTTGAGATGAATTAAACGGAGGAAGTTAAATGTCCGAAAAAATAATATATACCAAATCAAACGAGGAAACCTCGACGGTCTTTGGCTCGTATGATGCAAATATGAAAAAGATCGAAGCGAAGTTCAACGTGAAGATTTCAAACAAAAGCGGCGGAGCAGACGCAGGCGACGCTATTATCATAACGGGTGAAAACGGAGACATAGGCCGTGCGGCGAGCGCCATAGAATACTTGAAGCGAATGGCTGTCGCAGGCGATGTTATCGAAGAGCAGAGTGTGGACTACGTCATAGATATGATAGGCGAGGGGGACTCCGAGCAGCTTGGAGACTTTTCTTCGAACACGACGATATGTATCACAAACAGGGGTAAGCCGATAAAGGCAAAAACTGTGGGACAGAAAAAATATATTGAGGCTATAAGAAATAATACAATAACCTTTGGTATAGGCCCTGCAGGTACTGGAAAAACATTTTTGGCAGTCGCTATGGCAGTAGATGCTCTAAAGAGCAAGCAGGTAAACCGGATAGTGCTTACACGTCCTGCCGTAGAGGCAGGAGAAAGGCTCGGTTTTCTCCCCGGCGACCTGCAGAGCAAGATAGATCCCTATCTTCGTCCTTTGTACGATGCGCTCTATGAAATGCTAGGGGCGGAAAACTACGCTCGTCACTTGGAGAAAAACTCTATTGAGATAGCGCCACTTGCTTATATGCGAGGTCGTACACTTGATGACTCGTTTATAATTCTCGACGAGGCGCAAAACACCACCCCCGAGCAGATGAAAATGTTTTTGACTCGCTTGGGCTATAACTCAAAGGCGGTCGTTACAGGCGACCCCACTCAGACAGACCTCATATTCGGCAAGAAAAGCGGTCTTGGCGTAGCGACAAAAATACTCAAGGGTATTGACGATATAGCTATCCACAACTTTACCGAGAGAGACGTTGTCCGTCACCGACTTGTGCAGAGAATAATAAAGGCGTACGAAAAGTACGATGCAGAAAAATCGGCAGACACGTCAAGGAATAATGAAAAAACATACACATACAGACGAAGCGGAAACTAAAGGAGACTTTATGAATTATAAAAAGGCATACAAGAAAAACGGCTACTCGTTGAAAATATTTTTTTCAGGAACACATGATGTTTGCGACTGCTCGTACAGAATAAAGAGGATAGTACGAGATGCGGTAGAGAAGACCTTGTTCTACGAGAGATTCTGGCAGGATACGGAGCTTTCGATAACCTTTTGTAACAACGAATATATTCATAAGCTCAACCTTGAGTATCGAGGAAAGGACGCTCCGACAGACGTGCTTTCTTTCCCCATTTGCGATGGTGATGATATAAGCGGATTTGAAGGACAAGCTGTAATGCTCGGAGATATAGTTATTTCCTTCGAGCGAGCAAAGGAGCAGGCAAAGGAAATCGGTCACTCCTTTGAAGAGGAGGTAGCCTTCCTCACCATTCACTCCACGCTTCACCTTTTGGGATATGACCATGAGCTTTCCCCTGAGGATGACGAGGATATGTGCGAGCGCCAGAGACAGATAGTAAAAACGATAAATTTTGATTTTTAATAAAGACAGGAAAAAGATATGAAAAAGACAGCTTTTATTGCCATTGTCGGCAGACCAAACGTAGGAAAGTCCACCTTGCTTAATGCTATAATAGGCGAGAAGGTGGCTATCGTATCGAAAAAGCCACAAACAACGAGAAACAGAATAACGGGTATCCACAGCTACGGCGAAAACCAGTTTGTTTTTCTTGATACTCCTGGTATGCATAAGCCGAAGACCCGTCTTGGCGACTATATGGTAAAGGCGGCAGGCGATACTCTTGGTGAAGCAGATGCGGCGATAGTTGTCGTCGAGCCTCGTGCTATAGGCGATATAGAGCAGAACATAATCAGCCAGATAAAAGCTCGTAAAATGAGTGCTATACTTGCTATAAACAAAATAGACTCCGTCAATGCGGAAACTATCGCAAAGACGATACAGTCATATGCTGAAATTCACGATTTTGATGCAGTAGTTCCTATGTCCGCAAAAAACGGCAAGGGCGTAGACATCATAGTCAAGGAGTGCGAGCAGTATCTTACCGAGAGTGCTTGGTTTTTCCCAGACGATATAGTCACAGACCAGCCCGAGCGACAGATTGCGGCGGAGATAATCAGAGAGAAGATACTCAGGACTCTCGACGACGAGATTCCTCACGGCACTGCCGTTGTAATAGAGGAATTTTCCGAAAATGCAAAAATGATAAAGATCCGTGCCGAGATATTCTGCGAGAGAGAATCCCACAAGGGTATCATAATCGGCAAAAAAGGCGCGGCGCTCAAGCAGATAGGAATGTACGCCCGTGAGGATATGGAAAAATTCTTTGGAATAAAGGTATTCCTCGATCTGTGGGTAAAGGTAAAGGAAAATTGGAGAGATAATATTTCGAACATCTCCAACTTTGGATATCATAACGATTAAGGAGCTTTAAATGCTTATAAATGTGAAAGGAATCGTTATCCGCTCTGTCAATATATCCGAGAGCGATAAGCTGATTACCATTTTTACAGAAGAGAAGGGCGTAGTCGTGGCAGTTGCCAATGGGAGCAGAACGCTAAAAAGTCGTTATCTTGCCGCCACTCAATTGTTTTGCTACAGTAACTATGTTCTATATAAAAAAGGCGACAAGTTCTGGGTCAAGGAGGTAGAGCTTATCGAGAGCTTTTTCGATTTGCGCTACAAGATAGAGAGAGCGGCGCTAGCAACCTACGTCTGCGATGTGATAAACTATGTCGCTATGGCTGACGTGCCTGACGTTCCTCTGTTACGATTGACCTTGAATACGATATTTGCCGCGAGCAAGGAAAAGCATAGCCTGAAGAAGATAAAGGCGGCATTTGAATTGAGAGCTGCCTCAATGCTCGGCTTTGCTCCCGACATTTATAGCTGCACAAGGTGTGGCAAGGAACACTCGGATTTCTACCTCGACATTATGAACGGAGTAATTACCTGTAGCGGTTGCAAAAACTCGTCAGTTCAAACGCTTGACACTGTTAATGAGGAATATGAAAACGTGCATGCGACAAAGCTCGCATTCATTACAGACTCTGTAAAAGAGGCTATGCAATACATAATAAACTGTCCTCTTGAAAAGCTCTTGTCATTCAATATTTCAGAGGGGGAGATAGACTTTCTTTCGCGTTGCGCAGAGGACTATCTTGTCAACCATATTGAGCAGAGCTTCAAGTCACTTGATTTTTATAAGGAAACTACTAAATAGGAGCAAAAATGCTATATACGCAAAAAACGCTGAAGGCGCTTGAATTTGATAAAATAACGAATATGCTCGCATCCTGTGCCTCCACCGAAGGCGCTAGGGCAATGGCACTTTCTCTTTCACCTGTCGACGATTACGATGCCGTCATAAAAAAGCAGAATTGCACTCGAGATGCGAAAAGGCTCATTTCAACAAAGGGATATCCACACTTTTTCGCAAGCGAGGATGTTATTCCTTCAGCTGAAAAGGCAGAGCGTGGCGCATCACTTTCTACACGTGAGCTTTTGAATATTGCTTCGTTGTTTGCGTGTGCAAGAGCTCTTGACGATTACTATAAAACGAATAGAAATTACACCACAGTTCTTGATGAGATTTTTTCTCGCTTGATGATGGCGCGAGACCTTGAGAGTAAGATAAGTCGCGCTATTGTTTCTGAAGATATAATAGCAGATGAAGCAACCCCAGAGCTTGCAGAAATCCGTAGAAAAATCAAGGCAGCCAACAACAAAATAAAGGATACACTCCACGACTTCGTTAGTGGTCAGCGCTCCAAGTATCTTCAGGAAAACATAATTACAATGCGCGACGGCAGATACGTTATTCCTGTAAAGAGCGAGTATAGAAACGAGATAAAGGGACTTTTGCACGATACGTCAACCTCGGGGGCTACTGTCTTTATTGAGCCTATGGGAGTAGTAGAGGCAAACAACGAGATTCGTGAATTGACCTGCAAGGAAGAAAACGAGATCGCGCGTATTCTCGCTATACTTTCTGCTGAGTGTGCAAACGTGTCCACGTCTATAAAGCTTAACTACTATAACATAACTGAGCTTGCCTTCTATTTTGCGTGTGCGACCCTCGCTATGCAGATGAAGTCTGAAGAAGTGACGATTGTAGATGCGCCTGTTGTCAGCTTGAAGCGTGCGCGTCACCCCTTGATAGCAAAGGAAAGTGTGGTACCGATAGATATAGAGCTTGGTCGTGACTTTGACACTCTTATAATAACAGGTCCAAACACAGGGGGTAAGACAGTAGCGCTTAAGACTATTGCGCTCTTTGCCCTGATGATACAGTCGGGCTTGCAGATTCCTGCAGAGCAGTTCTCCGAGATGGGTATATTCCATGAGGTGCTAGTTGACATAGGCGATGATCAGAGCATTGAGCAGTCACTTTCCACCTTTTCGTCACATATGGTTACTGTTATTGATATTATTTCAAAGGTGACGGACAAGTCCTTGGTAATATTCGACGAGCTTGGCGCAGGTACAGACCCCGTAGAAGGAGCGGCGCTTGCAGTGTCGATAGTGGAGGCTATACGCAAAAAGGGCGCTACCGTTGCATTGACGACTCACTATGCCGAATTGAAGGCATATGCTCTTGAAACCGACGGAGTGCAGAATGCCTCCTGCGAGTTTGATGTAAACACGTTGCGCCCGACCTATAAGCTTATTATAGGTATGCCTGGAAAGTCAAATGCGTTTGCTATTTCCGAAAAGCTCGGATTGCCTATTGAAATAGTGCATGATGCAGGTGCAAGAATTTCAGGCGACAACAGGCGATTTGAATATGTCTTGGAGCAGCTGGAGAAAACTCGTATAGAGATGGAGAACAACCGAGAGCAAAGCGAAAAGCTCCGTATAGAATACGAGAATTTTAAATCTGAGGCAGAGAAGAAGATAAAGGAAAAAACTGCCGAATCCGAGAACGAAATCAAAAAACTTAGAGAAAAATCAAAGCAGCTCATTGATAGTGCTCGTGCAACAAGCGAGTTTGTGTTCAAGGAATTGGAGTCGGTGAAGAAAAAGCAGGAGAGCAAAAATTTTGCCGCCGAGCTTAATCGTGCTCGTCAAGAGGTGCGTGATCGCCTCAGACAAGCTACAGACGAATACTATGATTTTGAGGCGCCTGAATATGACCTTGAGGACGATTACGTTTTGCCCCGTCCCTTGAAGGTGGGCGATAGGGTTTATCTTATCGACTTCAAGCAGGAGGGCGAGGTCCTTGAAGCACCGAATAAAAATGGGGCATTCTCCGTACGCGCTGGTATTTTAAAAACAAAAACAGACGTTACGAGAGTCCGACTTGTAGAGGGCGAGCGACCGAAAAAGGCAAAGCAGAAAAACAATACCGCTACTCTTGTCAAGAGGCAGACCATCCCTGATTTCAAGCCTGAAATTGACGTGCGAGGTATGATAGGCGAAGATGCTTGGAACGTAATAGACAAGTATCTTGACGATGCTATTATGGCAGGTATGCATTCCGTACGCATAATTCACGGAAAGGGTACGGGAGCGCTACGTCAGGCAGTGCAGTCAAATCTGCGCACAGACAGACGCGTAAGCTCCTACCGTAACGGTGAATTCGGCGAGGGCGACTTTGGAGTTACAGTAGTCGAGCTTAAATAAATTGATTTCAAGCTCGTGAATTTTCATAAAGAAAGGATAGAGATGTTTTGCACGCTCTATCCTTTTTGATTTTTTTACACCCGATTAACCGTGTTCTTAAGAGTTCGAACTTTCTTACGTCAAAACAAAAAACAAGGACACCGCAGGGTGTCCTTGTTTTTTGGCGGAGAAGGAGAGATTCGAACTCTCGAACCCGGTTAAAGGTTACACGATTTCCAATCGTGCGCGCTAGACCAACTACGCGACTTCTCCATTTTTATAGCTTTTGCTCACAACGTTAGTTATTATAACACAAAAATATCATAAATGCAAGTCTTTTTTTAAAAAATATTGATTTTTTCTAAAATAATTGTAGAGTATTTTTTGTCTATCTCTTGACTTTTTTGGCGCAATTTCATATAATACTATTGATTGCAAAATTAATAGGAGTGTTTTAACGTGGAAGTTAAAGTTGTAAAATTCGGCGGAAGCTCTCTCGCCAATGCCGTCCAGTTTCAAAAGGTGGCAGAGATAGTAAAAGCAGAAAAGTCAAGAAGGTTTGTTGTTGCATCTGCGCCTGGAAAGCGTTTTTCAGGTGACGAGAAGGTAACAGACTTGTTATATAAATGCCATGACCTTGTTTCAAGCGGAAACGATTTCAACGAGGTGTTTGATGAAATTGCATCAAGATACTATGATATCGTAAACGAGTTGAAAGTAGATTCTACCGAGCTTGATCGGGAGCTTGACGTAGTAAGACAGACTATAGCAACGAATCCCGGTAGCGACTATATCGCCAGCCGTGGTGAGTATCTTAACTCATTTATCCTTGCTAAGTACCTCGGCTTTGATTTCATTGATGCGGCTACCGTCATCAGATTTGATTCTAAGGGCGTATACGACGGCGAAACGACGAATGCAATTCTCGCAGGCGAGCTTAAGAAGCACGAGTATGCAGTAGTGCCAGGCTTCTACGGAGCTATGCCTGATGGAAAGATCAAAACATTTTCACGCGGTGGCTCGGATATTACAGGATCTATCGTAGCGCGCGCTTCGATGGCAGACTTGTACGAAAACTGGACCGACGTTTCAGGCTTCCTTATGGCAGATCCGAGATGTGTTGAGAATCCTAAGCCTATTGACACGATTACTTACACAGAGCTCCGCGAGCTTTCTTATATGGGTGCTACAGTTCTTCACGACGAGGCTATATTCCCCGTAAGATATGCAGGTATTCCGATCAACATCAAGAACACAAACAGACCCGAAGATGCAGGCACAATGATCGTTCCTCACGCACAGAGCTACGACAAGCAGAGAGTTACCACAGGCATTGCCGGCAGAAAGGGATATTCTGTTATCACTATCGAAAAGGACATGATGAACGCTGAAATCGGTTTCGGCCGCCGTGTTCTTGAGGTGTTTGAAGAATACGACATTTCTTTCGAGCATCTTCCCTCCGGCGTAGACACCATGAGCGTTGTGCTTGAAACAAAGCAGATAGACGACATCAGAGACAGACTTCTCAACAGAATACAGAGAATGGTAAGACCTGACAGCATCTCTATTGAGGACG
>JAZRQS010000028.1:0-2669 GCA_045649925.1 Eubacteriales bacterium
GAGAGGATGATGTCTCCAGGGGGGTACAAGTGATTTGTAAATTTTCTATCTTCAGGTGAAATAACCTGTCCGTGTCGTGTTACGTAGTGCTTCATTTTTATCACTCCTGCAAATAAAGTCTTTCTGTGGGAAGCTCACCTGCGTATTCTGATGAGCGAACGAGATATATCGGGTTTGTAAGCATTACGCATCTGCCGTCGCCGTTGTACATTTCAACGCGCGCGAGTGTGACGACTGACGTCGGGCGCACGTAAAAGCTGACTTCAAGGTTTCCGTCACCATCAATTACGTCGGAAGCCTGTATGCTTTGCACACATTCGCCGTTTTCAATAATGCGAAGCGACCAAGATGCATCCACTTTTTCCGCTGTAAAAGTCATAGTGCGCTTTGCATTGTCACGGTCTGTGACGGGAATTATCGCACCCATCGGCTTGCCTTCGCATCTGAAATCTACAGGATTTTTGAGGAATACGGGGTCGCCCATATAAGCGCGACCAGCCTTTATTGAGTCGAGGAAATCTGCTTCGGGAACGGGGAATTCAGTTTCTGCGGAAACACCCAACCACGTAGCAAAGTTTCTGCCGTCAAACCAACCGATGTCACTTTTGTGGCTATCGCTCGTGCCGTTTCCTGTGATGAACAGTCCACTCATACCGACAATATCCCACAAAAGAAGATACTCGTCAAGTGTAAAGCCTCCGCGACCACCTACAAAGCCTACCTCGGTCATAGATGCGCCCCACGCCTTTGAGGCAACGAGCTGGGAAGCAGTACTGATAACGCAATTCTTTCTCTCCTCATCCGTCATAAGAGCTCCCTTGAAGCGCAAAAGCGGATGATTGTAGGAGAAAATTCCACCGTACTTTTTGACGTGCTCTATAGCCTCCATTTGTGTGACGTTATAGCCACGCTCTTCGTAGTTTATAACGGGCACACAGGTGGAAAAGCAGTTTTTGTGAGGTCCTGCTGCGCTTATCTCGGTGGTGACGAAGGGCTTTATGCCCATTTTTGCACCTATTTTATCGGCGACCTCTCTCTGACGGACAATGACGTCTTCAAAGCCGTATTTTCTGTCTATTGTAAACGATTTGAGTGCGCAGACACCACTGCCACCTTTTTTTGCCTCTATAAGCACTGCGACTGTATCAAGGGCGTTGTCAAGTCCACCTACGATGTTTTCTATCTCAGGGAGCTGAACGTCGGAGGTGAGGTGAAGGTGATAAAGCCCGTCCTCTCCTGCCTTAAGCGGAAGGGATGCTGTGTGAGGGGTGTCGCATTCACTTATCTCGCCAAGCACATAACGGAGATGCGCAGGGCGATGGTCAGGTGGGCGCTGAGAAAGGCGCACGTCAATGACGAGCCTCGCGTCTCCTGCTTTTTCAAAATCCAAGCCGAAATTCAGCGTTATATCCGACAAAAGCGAGCCTGTATGGCGCTTGCCATCCGACAAAAAGCCATAGCCCGATGCGATGTAATCCTCGCTATCAGATGATGCAGAAATCAGCATACACCCGTCCTTAAATTCATACGTAGGCTCACCATAGGTAGCCGACCAGCCACAGCTCTTTTTGGGATAGTCCTCGTACGTAAGCTCCCCTCGGGAAAAATCAAATGAGTCGCAACGGTCCTTTTTCGGTCCTGTGCGATTGTCGTGGCTCGTGATATAAATGTAACGCATGCCAAGAGCCTGCGCATTATACATGTGCGACTCGACGCTTGCGCCCCCTTGGTGCCCTGCATGAAGGTGCATATGCATAGGGTGATACGTATATTTCATTTTGACCTCCGTTTATTAATATCTGAAATTAGGATGTTTTTATTTTTGTGCCTTTATCTTCTTCCGAGGCAGGAATAAACTATGTTTCTCAATCGAGGCTGATAATATCCCTCCTGTGGGTTCAGCATATGGTGCGCATACGCCACAGAAAGATGCAAGTCAGGGTCTACAAGAAGCGTAGCGCCTGCTGCTCCTCCCCAGCCAAACTCTCCGAGATTTCCACAACTTCCTGCCTGCGCCTTGTCGATAAGGGTGCGTACGCCAAGCCCATAGCCGTAGCCCTTGAGCTGTGACCACGTCATACCACTTCTCTGGTACTCGTTTAGCTGATTTGTGCGCATAAGCTCTATCATGCTTGCGCTGATTATCTGCTCGCCGTTTTGACCTACACCACCATTTGCAAGTGCAGAGGCAAACTTGGAATAGTCGGATATGGAGGTGGTGACACCTGCGCCTCCGCTATCGTATTCGGGACCAAGCACATATACTACGCCCTTGCCCACGTTTTGAATCTCTCCGCATGAAGCTTCACCTGACGAGGACTGTAGCTTGACGAGGTTGGTCTCTGCAGAGTCGACGTATCTGTAAAGCTCGGCAACACGGTCGATGACCTGCTCGTTGTGATAGTAGGAATCGTTCATTTCAAGCGGAGAAAAGATGTTTTCCTTGACGTAATCGCGGAATTTCTTTCCAGAGATCGCCTCGACCACCGCCGCGAGTATATCATGGCAAAGGCTATACTGCCATCGGTCACCGGGATCGAAGGAGAGAGGAGCTTTTGCTATGCACTTTGCGACTGTGAGGGTGTTCATTTTTCCATCTGTAAGCGCCCCCGCCTCTTCGATTTCCGGAGTCCTCAAATTGTAATTCAATCCTGCCGTCATTGTAAAGA
>JAZRQS010000029.1:0-4279 GCA_045649925.1 Eubacteriales bacterium
AAACTGTTTTGTGCGGATTGTGGAGCAAAGCTTCATTTTGCAGGTAGCAATACCAACGAGAAGGATGATCATTATACTTGCGCAAACTATCGAAGCAATATGGGGACCTGCACGGCGCACTATATTCGAAACTCCGTGCTATACGATTTGGTTTTCAAGCATATCAAGAGTATGCTCGTGTATGTGCAGCAGTTTGAAGAAACCTTTGTACGTCGAGAGATTGAAAAGGCGGACAAGGAACGTCAAATAACCGTAGAGAACGCGAAAAAGGAAATCGTAGTATTGAAGCGACGAGATGAAGAGCTTGATAGAATTTTCAAGCGAACCTACGAGGATATGGTGTCGGGCAGAATATCCGAGGCGAGATTTGACACTCTTTCCACAGGATACGAACAAGAGCAAGCAAATGTAAAGAGCAAAATTCTTATGCTTCAAGATCTTGTAGAAAACGGCGAGGAGCAGGTGAAAGATTTGAAACAGTTACTTGTCAATGTTCGCAAATACACCGATCCCGAGGAGCTTACTCCCGAAATGTTGAATGATTTGGTTGATAAGATACTCGTCCACGCTCCCGACAAGAGCAGCGGACACAGAAAACAAAAGATTGAAATTTACTACAACGCTGTCGGTATCATTGATTTGCCCACCAATACGGGAAGCAAACAAGATTCCTCAGCTTCAAAATTAGCCGTATAAACGGAGAAAGTCCGTGTGACTCGAAAGCCACACGGACTTATAAGGGAAAACTTCGTTATCGCTACTTAGCATATCGCAGGTGCGCAAGGCAGGTGTTTTTTTGTTTTTTCCTCCCTTTTTTCCTTTTGGAAAATCTTGACACTACAGGCGTTTTGTGCTATACTGAAAATAGATGATTTTGGGCGGACAGAGCTTTAATTTATCTTGCTTGGCAAGTCCTATCCGACCTCAAAAAAGCTCGAAAAACAGTCAAAAAAATCTAATCTTTCTATATTTACAGCATATAAGGAACTAAAGAAATGGCAAAGGTCAAATTCCTCGAGAAAAAGAATCAAAAATTTAATAAAATGTATTCTATGCGCTTTCGCGTTTTGGCTACTGTCATATTTGCTATGATGGCTATTACTATCTTTATAGGTGGCTTAAGCATCTACGAGGTAGATAACTATATTCAAGCTCAGGCGAAGGACTTTGTAAGTGTTACCTGCACGAATGAAAGCTCGCAGATTAATGCTAGCTTGAAAAACATGGAAAAGTCAGTAAAGATAATGGAAAGCTACCTGATGGACTTTTTCACGAGCGAGTCTGACTTGGATGACCGCGACTTACAGGAAAGAGTCATCAAAAGCGCCGAGCAGATGTTCAACGACGTCGCTAATCACACGAGCACAGAGGGCGCTGTTTCCTACTACTTCAGATTTGACCCGTCTATTTCAGACGGGAAGTCGGGCTTGTTTTACAACAAGCTGAACGGAAGCAACGAGTTTGTATCCGTCGAGACAACGGACCTGTTGCTCTATGACAAGGACGATGTCGAGCATGTAGGATGGTTCTGGCTCCCGTATGAAGCAGGAGAGCCTATCTGGATAATGCCATACCACAACCAGAACAACGGCATTCATATGATTTCCTACGTAATACCGATGTATTTCGGAGAAAAATTTATCGGTATCGTGGGAATGGATTTTGACTATACGGTTTTGGCAGACAAGGTGCATGCAATTAAAGTCTATGAAAACGGCTTTGCTCACTTGGAATCAGACGGTGTCATCATGTGCAATCATGATGACGAGGCAAAAATCGACGCAGACCCCGACAAATATATGCAGGTGTCACAGGAGCTTACCAACGGAATGACTCTCGTAATTTCCGCAAGCTATGACGACATTCGTCAAATAAGATATGACATCTCATTAAAGATTTTATTTACCGCTGTTGTTCTTTCAGTATTTTTCACTTTGATAGCCATTTTCATAGTAAAGAAAATCGTCGACCCACTGAAAAAGCTGACAGATGCGTCGGCGAAGCTCTCAAACGGCGATTACAATGTAGAGATAGCGCATAGCGATATGTACGAAATCAAGCTCCTGAGCGCAGCGTTTGAAAATATGACAAAGCGCTTGCACGAGCGAGAAAGGCTTTTGCGCCGTTCTGCCAACTACGATTCCATGACGGGACTTCCGAATACTACATCATACACGACATGGGTATCTGACTTTGACAAAAGAATAAGCGCCAAGCAGATCGACTTTGGCGTTGTTATGTTGGACTTGAACGACCTTAAAGAGACAAACGACAAGTATGGTCACGGCGTAGGAAACGAGCTTATAATAGCTTCCGCCAAGCTCATTTCGGACTTTTTCAAGGGGAGTCCTGCATTCAGAATCGGTGGAGACGAATTTTTGGTGGTTCTCCAAGACAGCGATCTTGAGAATCACGAGGAGCTCCTTGCCGAGTTTGATTCATGCTGTAAAAACACACTTATAAATGATAGTTTGAGCATTCATATCAGGATAGCGATCGGATTTTCCAAGTTTGATGCGGGCAAGGACACATGCTTTGACGATGTGTTTAAGCGTGCTGATAGCGCAATGTATGAAAATAAACGAAAATCAAAATCGGATTTCCCCTTTTGATTTTGCATAGGATAGCGATAAAAATGAAATACACATCTTATTTGTTCGACTTTGACGGTACGCTTGTAGATTCGATGCCATCATATATTTACGCCATGCTGAAAATACTTGATGACAACCATGTAGAATATGAAAGCGACATTATAAAGACTATCACGCCACTCGGATATGCTGGGACTGCAAGATATTACATAGACACATTTGGGCTTCCTCTGTCAGAACAAGAAATCGTATCACAAATGAAGCGCTACGCCTATTTTGAATATGCGAACAACATTCAGGCAAAGAAAAACGTCATAGATACGCTGAAAAAGCTAAAGCAAAACGGAGCCGACCTGCATATTCTCACCGCAAGTCCGCACGAGGTACTTGATGTGTGTCTTAACAGACTAGGAATTTTTGAGCTTTTCACAAATGTGTGGTCCTGTGATGATTTCAACACGACGAAGGCAGATACAAGCATCTACAAAATGGCAGCTCAGCGCATAGGCAAGCCGATCGACGAGATACTTTTCCTCGATGACAATTACAATGCTGACAAGACCGCATCGAGCGCCGGAATGAAGGTGTGCGGTGTCTACGACGACTCGTCAAAGGATTACATTGACGAGATAAAATCAGTTTCTCACCACTATATAAAAACACTTGACGAAATATTTTTACTATAACTCAAAAAAGCCTTGACAAAGGCTGTTAGCTCCCGACCTTCGAAACGTTGCGACTGCTGACGACAGCGTAATCGAGGCGATAGAAAACAAGGAAAGAACTGTGTTTGCGACCGAGTGGCATCCTGAGCAGACACTCCACGGCAGAGGAGACCCCATCGAGCATAAGTTCTTTGAAAACTTCCTGAAGAGATGCGAAGAAGTAAGGTTTAACAAACGATGAATTTCAAAAATCCTTTCGGTGTCGGACTCACCTCTCACCGAAAGGATTTTTTATTGTTTTTATGTTTACTTTTCGTATCGCTTGTGGTATAATTACGGCGTAATAGTAACGCAAGCAAAAATCGATATCATATAGGAGCTTTTATGTACAAGCGAGTATTATTTGCAGTAGACCTTGAGGGAATGAACAATGTTGTAGGTGAGCCTTACAGCGGTCTTAAAAAGAATTCTGAACACTGGGAAATTGCAAGACGACAGGCGGCACTTGAGATAAACGCGGCAGTCGAGGCGCTTTACGACATCGGTGTAGAAAAAATAGATGTGTGGGACAACCACGGAGGCGGAGGCAATATTGAAGAAAGCGACCTTGACGACAGGGCAACGCTCCTTGCAGTAGACCGCTTCGCTCCCAGAATGAGTTGGGCAGAGGGAGAATACGACTGCATCTGCTACTTCGGCTATCACACGATGGAGGGTACGCTTGGCGGAGTTTTGGCTCATACCATGAGCAGTATTACTACGCAGTATTATAAAATAAACGGAAGCTATGTAGGAGAGATAGACATGGACGTCTTTATCGCCTCCTCTATGGGTATTCACTCCTGCTTTTTCGCAGGTGGTGACTTATCCTGCCGTCAGGCAAGGCGTGTTTTGCCCGAATTTGTTACCGTAGAAACGAAAACCGAGCTTTCACGAAACAAGGCAATCTTCCGTGACAACAACGAGCTTTTCAGCGACATAAAAAAGGCTATCGTCGAGGCAGTCAATGTGGACTCTCCT
>JAZRQS010000030.1:0-15724 GCA_045649925.1 Eubacteriales bacterium
TTTTCAGATCTCTGCGCATCTGCGCCCTTGTAATATCCTTCTCAATAAGGAGAACCCATAGTTTTTTATAGCTGATACCCATATCTATACCTCTTAAGTGTCAAAGCGTTAATAATTACTGTTTTATTATATCACAAACACCTTCTTTTTGCAATAATAGGTTCTAACCTTTTAGCAAAATGTTGCAACTTCTTGAAGCAATTGATGGAGTGCTTGAAAAAAAGAAAAGGATGCGGTATGATTTCTCACGCCGCATCCATGCTATTGGAATCAATCGGTCAGACTTTCTAACATAAAGTTTGCACCAAGCTTAATTTTTCTGAATAGACACAAGCCAAAACGAAAACACTATTCTATATTGCTTTTTCGGTGGTGTAGAATGGAAAAAAGAGAAAAATTTATTTGCTTTGCCATAGGAAGTGTGGTATACCCTGTGCTTGAAATTTTTTGGCGTGGGTACACGCATTTTTCTATGGCTCTGCTTGGCGGAGTGTGCTTTGCTCTTATTTACTCGATAAACGAAAAATTTTTTCATTTCCGTGCAGTTTTTCGTGCGTTTATATGCGCGTGTGTGATAAGCGTGCTTGAATTTTTTTGTGGTGTGGTGCTGAATATATTTTTACGCCTTGATGTGTGGGACTACTCGCGCGAGGTGTGTAACATCTACGGGCAGATATGCCTTTCCTACTGTATTTTGTGGTATTTTCTGTCGCTTTTATGCTGTCCTGTGTGTGTTTTGCTGAAAAAACTTTTCAAAAAACAGATAAAAAAGACAATATAAAATTTTAAAAACTGCAAAAATACTCCACAAATCAAGACTTAAACAAAACAAATTAAAAAATTTTTCAAGCAAAGGTGTGTCAGTCAAGCTCCTTTATTTTGAGGAGAACAACTGTGGTGTCGTCGCAGAGGGGGTTCCTCTTTGACGAAAGGACGACAAGCTCGTTTGCCAGACTGTTGAGACTTTCGTTACACTCGCAGGAGAGGTAGGAAATGAGCCACTCTCCGTCGTCTGCTCCGACGACTCCGTCAGAGACAAGAGCAATAATGTCTCCGTCCTTGATTTTTATATCGCTTTTTTGAGCGTCGGTGGCACGAAGAAGACCTATGGGCGTGCTCGCCGAGGAAATGACGCTAATTTCGTCACCCCTTTTCAAAAAGGTGGGGGAGGCGCCACACTTCAAAAATGTGGACTTGCCGTAGATGAGGTCACATTCAAACAGGTCGACTGTGGTAGAGCATTCCTTGTCCTTTGAGCGAATTATGTTGTTGAGCATTCGCAGGGAAAGAGACTTCCCTGCACCTGCACGAAGCATTTTTTCCAAGAAAGAGATACATACGCTTGATGTTGCGGCTGCGCATTCACCTGTCCCCATTCCGTCAGAGATAAGGGCGTAGAAAATTCCGTCACGAGAGGAAAAGCACTTCGCCCTGTCGCCTGAAATCTCGCCGTTTCCCGATGGCGCACAGGCGATGGCAAACTCGACATCATATTTTTTCTTGCTGTGCAGGGTAGCGCTTACTATTCCCTCGCTCTTGGAAAATTCAAGCTCGGAGAGGCTACACCCACAAACTGATGAAAAGCTCTCTCGCAGACGGAGGGCATTTTTCTTTAATATTTCGCCGTTGTAGGCGCTTATGGCGATGGACTTTTTTCTCGTGCCGAAAACCGACACCGACACATCCTCTCTGCAAATATCACACGCCACCCTTTGCAGAGCACTTGCAGTAACGTCGTCCTCGCTCTTTTCCCTTTTTTCCTTAAATTCGCATTTTTCTATCAGCTTTGACATCATGGCATAGTCGAGGGAAATAAAGCGTGTCTTGTCTCCCTTTATTCTTTCAAGTCCGAGCTCTGCCGCTCGGTTTTGCATCTGCTCGCAGAGACTGACGAATTCAGGGCAAAAGGAAATACTTTCCGTCGGCACTAATTCCTTTTTTATCCGTCCGTGCAGAGAAAGGCTGTCGGAAATTTTAGAGACTACTGAATAGGCGGGCGACGAGGGACTAGACCAGCACGCCTCTCTTTTTTCACAGGACGAGCATTTCTCCTCGCACAGCCCCTCGCACAGCGCAAAATATTCCTCGCGTGTAGGTCGGAGCACGTCGGGAGTAGAGAAAAACAGGTTTGAAACCCCTGCAAGCGCAGAGGAGAGGTGAGACGAGCGCTCTGGCTTTTCTTCAGGCATAGCGAGGCTTTTTGCATGTCGGTTCAGCGTTTGAATGCGCCTTTGCTCCCTGCCCTGCAACGCTTCCGAGCGCAATGACGAGAAAAAGGGCATACAAAGGAGCGAGACCACACAAATTTCGGGAGCAAGCTCGACAAAGCCGGTAACTCCGCCTATATACCCTGCCCAGCCGACAGCGACGGCAGAGCCGATGGTGAGTGAGTAAAACGAGCCAAACTGCCACAGAATTCCCGAAAGAATACCGAGTGCGAAAAACGACGGCGCAAAGGTCAGGTTTAAGACGAGCGAGCACACCCCGCCGACAATTGCCCCTCGCACAGCGCCAAACCTCCTCGACACAAAAAGCGTGCAAAATGCGCAGAAAATGTAGCCGAGAGAGAGACCGAATATAGAAAACGAGGAAAGAGAGCGAGCCCCACACAAAGCGAGGAAAAGCACACAAAGCTGTGTGTATATGGGGTTGCATTTCCCGAAGTCGTAGGGCTTTTCTGCACCCCTGCCCCGCATAATGCCTAAAATGTCAGCCCATCCTATCTCGCTATCCGTCACGCCTAACATAAACAGAGAGCAGACGAGAGGCAGACACAGCATGCCGAGCGAGAAATAAAGAGAGGTCGCAGAAATGCCGAAAAGGATAAGCTCGTAAAGAGAAAGCGACAGCCCTACCATGAGCAAGAGCGAAATTCGTAGCTGAACACTCTCGCAAAAATAGCTCTCGCAGATGGGCAGAAAACGGCGCCTCTCGACCGGAGCAGATATAAAAATCCTCGCCAAAAACATAAATATGTAAACTAAACTGTACACAATTCCTGCTTGTCCCATGCCGATAGTGCCTAAAATGCACCCAAAAAGTGAAAAAAGCACCCTCCTCCTGCATAGTGCAAGGTAGGCAAATCCGAGCGGGAAAACGCCAAAAACGGCGTGTGTGCGCGCCAGAAGAGCGCATAGCGACAACGAGAGAAGCTCGTACAAAAGCGACAGACCTCGGCTTGCGCCTTGTGTCAGGTCGCCGAATAGCGCAGATGCGAGAAGCGACGAAAGGGAGCTCTCCATTTTGATTTCAGACATGTCTTTTCTTCTTTCCATTTTTTTAAGTCCTTTTTCTTTTGTTTTTCTGTTTTTATATTTGATTTATATATTTGATTTATATAAATAAAAAGAATACTTTTTTTATATTCTATCACGAAAAAAGCGATGAAAATGTCAAAAAAACACCGCAAAAAAGCGTTTTGTTTGGTAAAAAATGTAATATTTCGCACAAGGAGAGACAAGAAGAAAAAAGAAAAAGGACAGAGAAAATTTCTCTGTCCCTTGTAAAGACTTTATAAAAGGTGAATTTATCAGTTTCTCAACGAGTGGATAGGTGCGGGGATGGTGCCTCCACGAGAGATGAACTCCTCGCTTGAATACTCCTTGAGGGGCATGATGGGAGCATATCCGAGCAGTCCGCCAAATTCAGCAGACTCGCCCACGCCCTTGCCGTGTACGGGGATGAGGCGCACGGCTGTCGTCTTGTTGTTTATCATGCCTATCGCTATCTCGTCGGCAATTATAGCCGAAAGAGTGGAGGCGGGAGTGTCACCTGGCACTGCTATCATGTCGAGACCGACCGAGCAAACGGCTGTCATAGCCTCAAGCTTTTCCAGAGTGAGTGCGCCTATCTCTGCCGCATGTATCATTCCGGCGTCCTCGGAAACAGGGATAAATGCGCCGGAAAGTCCGCCGACATAGGAGGAAGCCATAACGCCACCCTTCTTTACCGCATCGTTGAGCATTGCAAGAGCTGCCGTCGTGCCGTGAGTGCCGCAGACCTCAAGTCCCATATTTTCAAGAATGTGAGCCACCGAGTCGCCCTGTGCAGGCGTGGGGGCGAGTGAGAGGTCGACAATTCCGTAGGGCACGCCAAGTCGGCGAGACGCCTCGCAGGCGATAAGCTGACCTGCTCTCGTTATCTTGAACGCTATCTTCTTTATGGTGTCTGCGAGCTGACCGAAGTCGCAGTGCCCCTCACGCTTTACAGCGCAAGCGACAACTCCGGGTCCGCTTACACCTACATTTATTACTGTGTCAGGCTCACCTGCGCCATGCATTGCGCCTGCCATAAACGGATTATCTTCAGGAATATTGCAGAAAACGACGAGCTTTGCGCAGCCGATGGAGTCTCGGTCACGAGTGAGGTAAGCCGTCTTTTTCATTATTTCGCCCATCTCACGAACGGCGTCCATATTGATGCCCGCCTTGGTAGAGCCTACATTGATAGACGAGCAAACACGCTCGGTGCAGGAAAGAGCCTCAGGGATGGATGAGATAAGATTTTTTGCGCCCATGGTCATTCCCTTCTGCACGAGTGCGGAAAAGCCACCGACAAAGTTTACGCCGAGGTCGCGCGCGGCACGGTCGAGCGTCTTTGCTATTCTCACATAGCCGTCAGGGGATATAGCTCCGCCGATGAGGGAGATAGGTGTGACGGAGATGCGCTTGTTTATTATCGGTATTCCGTACATTTTTTCAAGCTCCTCGCACACAGGCACGAGGTCCTTTGCACATCTCATTATCTTGTTGTAGATATTGCTCTCAAGTCGGTCAATATCGTCGCTTACACAATCATAGAGAGAGATGCCCATAGTAACTGTACGGATATCGAGCTTCTCCTCGTTTATCATATTTATAGTCTCTAAAATATCAGAGGTGTTTATCATTGACATGGCGATACCTCATATTCTGTGCATGGAGTTGAATATATCCTCATGCATCGTCTTTATTTCAAGCCCCATATCTGCGCCTGTCTTTGCAAGAGTATCGGAAAAATCAGAAAAGGATACATTGAGTGCATCGAGCTCTACGAGAAGTATCATAGTGAAATACTCTCTCATAACCTTCTGTGTGATGTCTACGATGTTTGCGCCACACTCAAAGCATTTTGCGCTTATTCTTGCGACAATTCCAAGCGTGTCCTTACCTACAACTGTTATAACCGCCTTCATAAAAAACTCCTTTTTGGAAAATAGAAATATTTCTCCTTTATTCTATCACAAGGCATTGCAAAAAGCAAGTGAATAGTACAAATTACTTGACATATATTCGTATATAAATTATAATATATATTGAAATATTTTATAGGGATGAAAATGGGACAGTCGTTGTGCTAAACTGTTTTCATCAGGGAGAAAGCGTATGGAAGAAGCAATTGCATATAAAAACTATGCCGAAATAGATTTGTGCCGTCTTGCGCATAATTTCCGTCTGCTCTGCGAGCGTGCATGGGCAAAAAACGAAAAAGCAAAGCCGATATGCGTCGTCAAGGCTGACGCCTACGGACATGGTGCGCGCGAGTGTGTACAGACGCTGATTTCCGAGGGCGCTGACTTTTTTGCCGTCTCCGACATAGGCGAGGCGCTACAGATACGAGAGGTGAGCGGAGATGTAAAAATCCTCATACTCGGCTATATTGACCCCAAAAACGCTCCCCTTCTCGCAAAGCACGATATAATACAGACAGTCCACTGCTACGAATACGCCCTTGCGCTTGACAGCGAAGCGAGCAAGTGCGACAAAAAAATAAAAATACACATAAAGCTTGATACGGGAATGTCTCGTATCGGATTTGCTACCGGCAAGGATTTGAGCACAGGCGTAGAGGGGATAAAAAAGACCTCGCACCTGTCGCATCTTGAGATAGACGGAGTGTTTTCTCACCTCGCATGCGCAGACGAGGAGGGCTCCGACCTTACACAGCGCCAGCTTGAGACCTTTGATGAGGCACTCGCCACTATACGCGAGTGTGGAATAGAATGTCGCTCGCATATCTGCAATTCCGCAGGCGCTATCCGATTTGGCTCGGCGGGGCACGACTATTTCCGTCTTGGAATTTCCCTTTACGGCTACAAGCCATCGCCTGAAATGCACATCGAGGGGCTCTTGCCCGTTATGAGCCTTTACAGCTCTGTTGCGCAGGTGCACACTCTGCGAAAGGGCGATACTGTAAGCTATGGCGCAACCTTCTGCGCAGATAAGGAAATGAAGGTGGCGACAATACCGATAGGCTACGCCGACGGACTTATGCGAGCATCAAGCGGAGAGTGTCTGCTTATCGGCAAAAAGAAAGCAAAAATACTCGGTCGGGTATGTATGGACCAGTGCATTGTCTGTGTCGACGGAATTGAAGTCAAGGAGGGCGAGCGTGTTACAGTATATGACCAAGAGGGAGAAAACATAGAAGCGCTTGCACGCCATCTCGGCACGATTAGTTATGAGCTCGTGTGTGCAGTCGGCAAAAGAATTCCCCGACTTTATGTGTAGTTGACGCCTTTGGGCATAAGCACAAGCAAAAAGATTATTTTATGCTCCAAACTCGCCTAACTACACTCCACAGCCGTAACGCCGTGTAAAAATTTACACCTACGGCACAAAAAAAGGAAAAAAGCAATGGAAAATAAGCAAGTAAACGGAATTGTAATAATAGACAAGGGCGAGGGCTTGACCTCGCAGGGTGTCGTCAATCGAGTAAAGCGACTTTTCTCGGCATCTCGTGCAGGGCACACAGGCACACTTGACCCTATGGCGACAGGCGTGCTCCCCGTGCTTGTGGGCAGGGCTGTCAAGGCGAGCGAGTATATGATGTCTACAAAAAAGCATTACCTCGCCACCCTCCGTCTCGGTATTGCCACCGACACAGAGGATATAACGGGAAAAACGCTCTCGACAAGCGATGACATTCCCTGCGAGGAGCGTGTGCGCGAGGTGTGCGCCGGTATGCTCGGCGAGAGTATGCAGACACCCCCTATGTATAGCGCAATAAAAATAAACGGCCACACGCTCATGGAGCTTGCCCGTCGTGGCGAGGTGGTCGAGAGACAGGCACGCCCGATAAGTGTGTACAAGCTCGGCGTGGAAAAATTGAGCGAGCGAGAGTATTCTCTTGATATAGAATGCTCAAAGGGCACTTATATTCGTACCATTTGCGCCGATATAGGCGCATCTCTCGGCTGTGGCGGCGTAATGAGCGCACTCCGTCGTGCAGAGACGGCTACCTTTACACTTGCCGATGCCTACACACTTGAAGAAATCGAAAAAATGACCGATGAGGAGCGAGAGAAAATAGTTATCCCCGTCGAGAAAATATTTGAAGAACACCCCATAGTCACTCTCCCCGACTTTTACTCCACCCTTGCGCACAACGGCGCACACATCTATCAAAAGAAGATAGGCACAGACCTTTCTGTAGGTGCAAAGGTGAGGATGTATGACCGAGAGGGATTTTTCGCACTTGGCGAGGTGCGTGAATACGAGGAAGGCAAGAGTGCAATAAAACCGATAAAGGCCTTCAGGTAATCAGAAATAATAAGTATAACAAGCGATAGAATTTTGCAAGGCGACACCTTGCGGGAAAGGAGCAATAACGATGGCAAAAAGCTGGACACCCGAGCAATTGAGCGCAATAGAAACGACCGACAAAACCCTGCTCGTATCTGCGGCGGCAGGCTCAGGAAAAACTGCCACGCTGACAGAGAGAATAATACGCACTCTGCTCGACGAGGAAAAGGGCGCAGATGTGTCGTCCATGCTGATAGTCACCTACACGCGCGCGGCGGCAAGCGAGCTTCGTGAGCGCATTTCCTCTGCGCTTGATACGGCGTGCGAGCAAAACCCCGAAAATGTGCGACTTCGCCGTCAACAGCTGTGTCTGCCCTCGGCAAAGATATGCACCATCGACAGTTATTGCTCGGAATTGGTGCGCCAGAATGCGCACAAGCTCGGTATAAAGGGAGATTTTCGTGTTTGCGAGGAAAACGAGAGGGCGCTTTTGTGTCGTGAGGTCATGGAGGCTCTCATCGAGCAATGCTATGCAGAAAGCGACTTTATCTCACTTTCCTCCGAGGAGTTCTGCGAATTTGCCGACACAGTAGTGTCTGCAAAGCAGGGCGAGGAGCTTGCCCCCTCCTTGCTCGGAATATATTCAAAGCTCACCTCCCTGCGTGAACGCACCGATCGTCTGCGTGTGTTTGCAGACGAGCTTTCCACCCCCTGCGACTTCCTTTCCACTCGTATGGGTGGATTTATAAAAGAGGACATCAGAGAATGTCTTGAGCATTACCAAAGGGTGTACGAGGACTACATAGTCGAAATTACAAGCTCAGGCGAGGAAAAGATAATCAAAAACCACCTCCCCGCCTTTGATAAAGAGCTTTCGTATATTCGCTCGACCCTTTCCTCGCTTGACGACAGCACCTATTCTGCCCTTCGTGAAAGAATACAAAAGGGCGCAAAGGTACAGCTCGGCGCAGTAAAGGGCGTCGCCCTTGACGCCGATACAAGACTGAAAAAGGCCCGCGACGCTTTTTTCAAGCGCATAGAGGAATATAAAAAGAATTATTTTTCCTACAGCGAGGACGAGCTTGACCTGATAAGGCGCAAGGCGTTTTCCTTCTCCTCCGTTTTACACAGACTGCTCTCGGAGTTTGACCATCGCTTCTGCGAGGAAAAGCGCCGTCGTGGAATCTGCGACCTCAGCGACTTGGAGCATTACGCCCTCGAGCTTTTGTATGATGGCGAGGAATTGAGCGACCTTGCAAGGAGCCTGCGCGAGAGCTTTAAATATGTTTACATAGACGAGTATCAGGATGTAAACTCGGTACAGCACGCCATTTTTTCTGCTATCTCACGAGAGGACAACTGCTTTATGGTAGGAGATATAAAGCAGTCTATTTACTCCTTCCGTCACGCCGAGCCCGACATTTTTGCCGAAATGAAAAAGTCGTTTCCGCACCTCACCCCCGACCACGCCTCCCCCAAGGCGAGCATCTTTATGTCAAACAACTTCCGATGCGACAAGACGGTCGTCGAGCTTGTCAATGCGATATTTGACAGGGTATTTTCCGTTGTCGGAGGCAGTATCGGCTACGAGAGCGACGACGCCCTGCGCTTTTCAAAGCTGTGCGAGGATAATTACTCTGGCGTTTTGCCCGAGATTATAATGATAGAAAAGCCCTCCAAGTCCGCCTCTGTCGATGACGAGGATACGGACGAGGGCGAGGACGAAGTAAGCGAGAGCGAGTATGTCGCAAGAAAGATAAAGAGCTTGCTCGATGGTGGCACTCTTGCCGACGGCTCACCTATAAAGCCCTCCGACATAGCGATACTTCTGCGCTCGGCAAAGACAAAGGCGCAGGTATATGCAACAGCCCTCGCAAAATACGGCATTGAGTGTGATGCGTCGGAGCAGGGTAGCTTTTTTGAAAGCCCCGAGGTGCTTTTGGTTTTGTGTATCCTCAATACGATCGACAATCCCCAAAAGGATATTTACCTCGCAGGAGCGCTCCACTCCCCTGTATATAGCTTCACTCTTGACGAGCTGATAGCTATACGCCGTTCAGTCAGGGAAAAGACCTCGCTCTTTGACGCCTTGTGCATCTACTGTGAGGAAAACCCCGATTTTGATAAAGGACAGGCGTTTTTAGACGAGCTTGCGAAATTCAGGCTAAAGGCGAGAGGCTGTCCTGTCGACAAGCTGATAGAATACATCTACAACGAAACGGGACTGCTCTCCCTCTACGGCGAGAGTAGCGAGGCAGGGCACGCGCGCCTGCTTTCCCTCTACAACCATGCACGCACCTTTGAGGCATCGTCGTTCAGAGGGCTTTACAATTTCGTTCAGTATGTGAATGAGATAATCGACCACGAGCGCACCTTTGACGAGCCGAAGCGCTCTACGGGAAACGGCGTGCAGATAATGACTGTGCATCACTCGAAGGGACTTGAATTCCCTGTCTGCTTTGTGTGCGACTGTAGCTATGGTCTCACTCCGCAGGACCTGAAAAACGATATGATTTTCGATGCGAAAATGGGCGTGTCGGTGAGATATTTGTACGATGACGGACTAAAGGCAGACAACCCTATCCGTTTTGCGATGTCAAGAAATGTTTACAAAAACGCCATTCTCGAGGAGCTTCGTGTCCTCTATGTTGCACTCACGAGAGCGCGCGAGAGATTGTTTATAACAGGCAAGCTCCCGAAAAAGACGCTCGACTTCATAGAGGAGTGTGAGGAAAACTCACGCTTTATGTCGGACTATTCTGTTTCGAATATGAAAACCTACATGAAGATAGTCCTCTCCTCTGTGCTTTTGAAAAACGAGGACTGCGCCCGCATTTTGTTTGTAGACGAAAACGGAAATGAGCGCACCCTGAGAGAAGTCCTTGACAGCGCAGGCGTGGCAGAGCTGGATATTGACGCCCCCGACGCCTTCGAAGAAAGCACCCCCGACGCCCTCGAAGAAAGCGCCCCTGACGAGCCAGCACAAGCGACAGACGGACAGGGCGAGACTGTGCCAGAGTGCGACCAAAACGGCGACACACTCGAGTTTGTCGAGATGATAAAACAGCGCTTTGGCTATGTCTATCCTCACGAGCATATGACGGCTATTCCCGTCAAGCTCTCGGTTTCCCGACTTTATCCCGATGTCTTGGACGAGGGACAAGCAGAGCCACTTGAGCTTGTGCCTGTAGATGAGCGAGAGGAAGGCGACAAGGTAATAGAGCCTCGCTTTATTTCTCACGAGGACACAGACGATGCATCAAAGCGTGGTATAGCCACCCACCTGTTTATGCAGTTTGCCGACTTTGAGGCACTCAAGGAAAAAGGCGCAATGACGGAGCTTTCCTCGCTCGTCTCTCGTGGATTTATCACCGAGCACGATGCGCAGATAGTGTATCGTGACGAGCTTTGCCTGTTTGAACGCTCCGACTTTCTTTTGGAGCTCTTGTCGGCGAAGCAGTTACGCCGAGAGCTACGATTTAACTCATTGCTTGATGCCTCGGACTTCACTCTCGATGACGAGCTGAAAAAATCGCTTGCAGGAGAAAAACTGCTCGTGCAGGGCGTTATCGACTGTGTAATCGAAAAGGAAAACGGTGAGTATATCATAGTAGACTACAAGACCGACCGACTTTCTGACTTCGAGCGCGCGCATCCCGAAAAGGCGAGAGAAAAGCTTCTTTCCCGCCATCGCCGTCAGCTCGAATACTACTCCCTCGCATGCGAGAAGATATACGGCAAAAAGCCCGAGCGTGTGCTTATCTACTCCCTGCCTCTCGGAAAAGCGATAGCGCTTTGACGCCTCGCGTCATCAAATCCGTCGAAGACGGATGAAATCCACCTATTGTGGATGAAATCGCTTACGCGATGAAATCCTGCTTCGCAGGGTTGTATTTAGACGGATTTGATTTCATCCAAGACGTGTCTTGGATTTCATCTGAACGGAGTGAAGATTTCATCATTGCCGTGCAATGATTTCATTAAACAAAAACAAAAAGCCGATGAAAATCGGCTTTTTGTATTTATATGACACTTGTTTGTCAATCCTTGACGTATTCGAGTATATCGCAGAGGGAGCAATCCAAAGCTACGCAAATGCGGTCTAAAATGTAACTGTCGTAACGAGTGACGCGGTTTTTGTAGTAGCGGTCTATTGTCTGGAATTTGACCTCGGTTCGCTTGGCTAACTCATATCGTGTAATGCCACGCTTGTCCAAATATTTATCAATAGTCAGTCTTACCATAAACACCCCTCCTTTGATATATATTTTATCTGATATATACCTTATTGACAATCTCTCTGTTTTGGTATATACTTATATAGGTATATATAAAAAGGAGGAATTTATTCAATGAAATTACTTGTTGTAGGCTCGCGGAGCATCACAGACTTTGATTTGTCGCCGTATATTACGGAGGACGTTGACACTATTATCAGCGGTGGTGCGGGCGGAGTGGATAGCTTGGCGGAAAAATATGCAGATATGCACCGTCTTTCTAAATATATCATGCGCCCTCGATATGACCTGTACGGTCGTGTCGCGCCTCTTAAACGCAACGAGCAAATGGTTGATATAGCCGACGCAGTGCTCATAATATGGGACGGGCGCTCCAAGGGTACGCAATATACTTTGAAATATACTAAAAAAATTAACAAGCCCTGCACCCTTGTTCAAGTGTAGATTTGTTTTTAATGTCGGTATAAAAAGATTATATCAAACCAAAAAGACGGAGAGTTCGAATCTCTCCGTCTTTATTATTTCGTTTGCTTCACGCCTTTGCGTTGGTGGAATATTTATAAAGCTCCTCGCTGGCTAAACGCATTTTTGCCACTACATCTCCGTCATATTCGGGGAAGCAGTAATAGAGCGCCTTTGAGTTTCCTATGCACACCATATCTCCTATCTCGTACCAGTTGTAGTCCGAGTAGAGACTGTAGCAGGCACGCTCACGCTGTACATAGTCCAGCTCTCCGTCACAGCCTGTCAGGTGAAAGCCGTTTTGGTTGTGTGTGAGGTGTCCCTTTCCTACACGATAGAGGTTTTTCGTGTCGATGGACATACAAATATCCACATCAAAGTCGATGTGGTATTCCCCACGCTCGATTTCCTCTCGGACACAAGCTCTCTCCCACGCATACCAGTCGGGGATATGAGAAAACTCCGTCTCGCCGTCTTTGGCTTGCATCTCGCCGTATTCGGTCATCAGGTATTCCTTGCCACAGGCATGGCAGGTGAGCGTGTCACCCTTGCCCTCGGTCTGCCCCTCTGCTTTGCAGTGAGGACACTTGTAGAGCACCCTGTTGAGAAAGTCTGCTCGGAACGGCTCGTCTATCTTGACTTGGTTTTCTTTTTGCCAACTAAAGTTGTCAAAGCTGAATTGCTCGTCGAGCTTTGCCTGTACCTCCTCGGCAGAAAGTGTGGCAAGCTCGTCGGCTTTTATTATGACCTCCTCGGTTGCGCTTACCTTTACTCGTCTGCGCTGGAGGTTGTTGTAAAGCGGGTCACGCCCGAAAGCGCCGTAGGTGCGCACCATAACCACGTCAACACCCAGCTTTTTGACAAACTGACCGAGGTGGTCGGGCAGAGGGGTGGCAGTGCCGTCAAAGCTGTAGCTCGCTTCGGGGAAAAGTACAATTGAGCTTTTCAGCTTCTGCACTGCATAAAGCATGTCGCGCACGAGCGAGATGTCGGTGGTGAACTTTTTCGTAGGAATACAGCCTATCTGTCGCATAAGCCAGTTTTTGCCGATAAAGCTATCCGTCGTCGCTACAATATTGAACGAGCGAGGGAAAAGTATATGTACGATAATTTCAAGGTCGATAAAGCTGGAGTGGTTCATAAGGTAGAGGCAGGGCTTTTTCTTTTCTGTTTTCTTGTCGCCTATCCTCTTCAGCTTGAACGAGGTCGCCCACAGGTCAGGTAATGACACTACCCACAAAAGCGCTCGGAAGAAAATGCTCGGACGGCGAGGGCGCTTGTGCTTTGCTACCTGTGTAGCCATTACCTCGCTGTAGGACTTTTCTGTGACCTTTATTTTCATAAATTCAAATCCTCTTTTAATTTTGGTAATAGTATTGTAACACAAAGAGCGAAAATTGTCAATATTTTTGGCAAGGGCAAAGCATCTGCTACAATATATTACAATATATAGAAAATCTGAAATATAGAAAATCTGAATAATATTTATTCGTTTTGTTGAAAATCCATTTTGAATGTGGTATAATTTTCGTAAGAAAACAAATTCGGAGGATGAGAGATGACAATAACGAATGACATCAGATATGTAGGTGTAAACGACCATCGTATCGACTTGTTTGAGGGACAGTACAAGGTAGAAAACGGAATGTCCTACAACTCATATGTTATCATAGACGAGAAAATAGCCGTGCTTGATACCGTAGACATCAATTTTACACACGAGTGGCTTGATAACATACAGTCCGCACTCGGCTCCCGCAAGGTCGACTATCTCATCATTCAGCATATGGAGCCCGACCACTCTGCCAACATAGTGAGCTTTACAAAGGCATATCCCGATGCAAAGATAGTTTCCTCTGTGAAGTCCTTTACAATGATGAAAAACTTCTTTGGCAACGATTTTGCCGACAGGCAAATCGTCGTCGGTGACGGCGACACGCTTTCGCTTGGCGAGCACGAGCTTACATTTTTTACTGCGCCTATGGTGCACTGGCCCGAGGTCATTGTGTCATATGACAAAAAGGATAAGGTAATCTTCTCTGCCGATGCGTTTGGCAAGTTTGGCGCACTCGACGCAGACGAGGAGTGGGCGTGCGAGGCTCGTCGCTACTATATAGGAATAGTAGGAAAATACGGCGCACAGGTGCAAGCTCTCTTGAAAAAGTTTTCCCCTCTCGATATTGAAAAAATCTGCCCCCTGCACGGCCCCGTCCTTGCAGAAAATCTCGAATACTATCTCTCGCTTTACAACACCTGGTCGAGCTATCAGGTCGAGGAGGAGGGCATCGTTATCGCCTACACCTCGGTTTACGGAAATACCAAGCGTGCAGTAATGAAGCTCGCAGATATGCTTCGTGCAAAGGGATGCCCGAAGGTAGTAGTAAACGACCTTGCCCGTTGTGATATGGCGGAAGCCGTCGAGGACGCCTTCCGTTACAGCAAGCTGGTTTTGGCTACAACGACCTACAACGGCGATGTGTTCCCGTTTATGAGGGAGTTTATCTCCCACCTCACCGAGCGCAATTACAGCAATCGCACAGTGGCGTTTATCGAAAACGGAAGCTGGGCGCCTACTGCGACAAAGGTGATGCGCGAGATGCTTTCGGGTGCGAAAAACCTCACATATGCCGAGAGCACAGTAAAGATACTTTCTGCCTTGAGTGAGGATAGCACGAGCGAGCTTACCTCGCTTGCAGACGAGCTGTGTAGGGAATATAATGTGGAAAATGGAGACAATAAGCGTGACTTCACTGCCCTCTTTAATATCGGCTACGGGCTTTATGTGGTCACATCAAACGATGGCAACAAGGACAACGGACTTATCGTAAACACAGTAACACAGGTCACAAATTCCCCCAACAGAATTGCCGTCACTATCAATCGTGACAATTACTCTCACCATGTGATAAAGAAGACAGGCAAAATGAACATCAACTGTCTGACAGTCGATGCGCCCTTTGGTGTGTTTGAGACCTTCGGCTTCCAGAGCGGAAGAAACGTAGACAAGTTTGCCGACTGCAAGCCCCTGCGCTCCGAAAACGGACTTGTGGTGTTGCCGAAATATATAAACTCGTATATGTCGCTCAAGGTGGAGCAGTATGTGGAGCTTGAAACACATGGAATGTTCATCTGCTCGGTAGAAGAGGCGAGTGTAATCTCCGACAGAGAGACGATGAGCTACTCCTACTACCACGAAAATGTAAAGCCCAAGCCCAAGACCGACGGCAAAAAGGGATATGTCTGCAAGATATGTGGATATGTCTACGAGGGAGAACAGCTTCCCGACGATTTTGTCTGCCCGTGGTGCAAGCATGGTGCGTCAGACTTTGAGCCGATAACGGAATAAAAACCACGAAAATGTAAATAATAGTTAGAAAACAACTACAAAAAGGAGAAAAAACAATGGCAAAGTATGTATGTGATGTATGTGGATGGGAATATGACGAGGAGCTCGGCGATGCCGACAACGGAATTGCCCCCGGCACGAAGTGGGAGGACTTGCCCGAGGATTTCGAGTGCCCC
>JAZRQS010000031.1:0-8105 GCA_045649925.1 Eubacteriales bacterium
GCACCACGAGGGCTGAATGAGAGAAATCTCGTTCAGCCCTTTTTTGTGGTGCAGGCAAGGACTTGAACCTGAAAAATGCTTTGCATTTTCGCAGCTTCCCGACGGCTCGGAAATATGGTCGAAATGTGCGCAAAGCATAGCATTGCTTCATTTCTCGCTATTTCCATCGGGCGCATCAGCAAAAACAGTTTGTGACTGTTTTTGCCTTGCTTACCTGTCACCCGCACCATGAAAAAAGCTCGTTCCTCAGAGCGAGCTTTTTTCAACTAAATCCGCCGTTGGCGGACTAAATCCATCAATGATGGATGAAATCGCTATGCGATGAAATCTCGTTTGCGCGAGATTAAAACAGTCGGATTTAATTTCATCTGAGGCTAAAGCCAAAGATTTCATCCGAGTTTGCTCGGATTTCATCGTGCAAGGCACGATTTTATTAACTTTTTTGCCTGAAAAATGCTTTGCATTTTCGCAGCTTCCCGACGGAGTATGTTAATGCAAATAATATATTTATGCCTTGCCGATTTTTTTTGGCGAGGCTTTTTTTGTTACAAAGAGGATTAGAAAGGAGTGGAGAAGTGATTTTTTATTCATTTTTTTGAATTTTCTTGAAATTTATTTTAATTATATATTATTATACATAAATATACAGTATACTTATTGACTTTTTTGCTTTTAGAATGTATAATTACCGTGTATAAGTGTTTATAAATACAAAAGCAAAAAATCAAAAAAATAGGATAGTTGAATTATGAGCAGACATGAAGCGAGAATTTTGGCATTTTCTTTAATTTTTGAGCGAGAGTTTGACGACACTAAAGCGCTCGATGAAATTTACGAAACAGCCAAGGAGGTCAGAGACTTTGAGGACGACGAGTACGTAAAGGATGTCTTTTACGGCACTCAGGAGCACGAGGCAGAGCTTTTGACCTTGATTGAGAAATATTCACAGGGATGGAAGGTAAGCCGTATTTCTAAAATATCGCTCAGCGTTATAAAGCTGGCGTTGTACGAAATGCTTTATACCGACATTCCTCTCAAGGTCACGATTAACGAGGCTGTTGAGATAACAAAAACATACGACGACGAAAAGGCAAGCGGATTTGTAAATGGTATACTTAACTCTGCTGCCAGAGACGTCAAGGAAAAGAGCTTGAATGACTAAGAAATATTTCGTTGGTATCGACACCAGCAATTACACTACGTCCCTTGCTCTCGTAAATGAAGACGGCGAGGTGGAGCTTAATTTAAAGCAGCTGCTTCCCGTAAAAAACGGAGAGTGCGGACTTCGTCAGTCTGATGCTGTTTTTGCACACGTAAAAAATATTCCTATGCTTATGGAAAAGGCAAAGGGGTATTTTGAAAATGCACAGATTTTGGCAATAGGAGTTTCCACAAAACCACGAAATGTAGAAGGCTCGTATATGCCGTGCTTCCTTGCGGGAGTTTCGGTAGCGCAAGCCGTGTCGGCTGTGTCACAGGCGCCTATATACGAGTTTTCGCATCAGTGTGGGCATATGATGTCCGCATTGTATTCTGCAAAGAAAACAGACATTATAGAAGGGCCTTTTTGCGCTTTTCACATTTCGGGTGGAACTACGGAGATTTTGTATGCAAGATATTGCGATGGTGGATTTGATGCAGAGCATATAGGTGGCACAAAGGATCTGAATGCGGGTCAGCTTATTGACCGAACAGGCGTGATGATGGGACTTTCGTTTCCTTGTGGAGCATCGCTTGAGAAGCTTGCCCTTGAAAATACTGCAAGAATAGAGAAAAAAAGCGCGCGTCTTGATGGCACGTTTTTCAATTTGTCGGGCGCTGAAAATCTCGTACAGAAGATGTACGAAGAAACAAAGGACCCGTCTCTTGTGTCCTCGTTTACTCTTTCGTACATCGGAAACACACTTTTGGGAGCATCGAAAAATCTCGCAAAAAAATACGGAGATATTCCGTTCATATATGCAGGCGGTGTAATGAGTAACTCGATAATTAAGGGGATGCTCTCGGTATTGCCGAATGCATATTTCAGTGCGAGTGAATTTTCTTCTGACAATGCATCAGGCATAGCGCTTCTGGCTCGAAAGAGCTATTTGAATGAGCGCAAATAATTTATAGACGAATACTGAAAAAAGGAGGGAGTTTGGTATGTCAATCTTGAATGAGCAAAGACAAGCACCCATTACTGTAACGCAGTTAAATGAGTATATAAAGAGCATAATAGACGGCAATGTTTTTCTGTCAAACGTATGCATTAAAGGAGAAATATCGAACTTCACTAATCATAGAACAGGGCATTTCTACTTTTCCTTGAAGGACGAAAACAGCCTGATAAGAGCTGTAATGTTCAAGGGGGCTGCAATGAAAATCAAGTTCGTTCCCGAAAACGGAATGAAGGTGATTGCCCGTGGAAGTATATCGCTCTTCGTAAGAGACGGACAGTATCAGATATACGTCACCGAAATGGAGCCTGACGGAATAGGCGCCCTCTATCTCGCATATGAGCAGCTGAGAAAAAAGCTGGACGCTGAAGGGTTGTTCGACGTTCGTAAAAAGAAGCCTTTGCCGAAAATTCCCTTGAGGGTGGGTGTGATAACCTCACCGACGGGTGCGGCAGTAAGAGATATTATAAATGTCTTGGGCAGAAGATTTCCGATGGCAAGCGTTATTCTTTATCCTGCGCTGGTGCAGGGAGACGACGCTCCGCCTCAGCTTATTCGCGGCGTGGAGTATTTCAACGCGACACGCTCGGTAGATGTAATAATTCTTGGCCGCGGAGGCGGCTCGATAGAAGATTTGTGGGCGTTTAACAACGAAGGACTCGCAAGAGTGGTTTTTGCCTCGGATATACCTGTTATTTCTGCTGTAGGTCACGAAACTGATTTTACTATTTGCGATTTTGTTGCCGATATGAGAGCCCCGACACCGTCGGCGGCGGCAGAGCTCGCAGTTCCCGATACTACAGAGCTTATGCGAAAGATAAACAATATTGTCACGCACACAGAGCTGATAGTAAGCAAAAAAATTAATCAGGAAAAGCAAAAGGTGAAGCTCATTTCGGAGAGAAGTATTTTCACATCTCCCGAAAAATATTTCCAAGATAAAAAAATGCTTGTTTCCTATCTGAATGACAAGATATGTCATTCCATGGATAGCAAGCTTTCTGCGTGCAAATTACAGCTGGCGTCCGCATCGTCAAAGCTTGATGCAATGAGCCCGCTCTCCACCTTGTCAAGAGGATATATCGTCGGATATTCTTCTTGCGGCGGCACTATTTCATCTGTTGATGACGTAGCTGTGGGAGACGAGCTTAAATTGAGAACGACAGACGGATATATACTTGGAGACGTCAGAGAAGTTAAAAAGGAGAATTTATAAATGACACAGCAAAACTTTTCTTTTGAAAAAGCTATGGCAGAGCTTGAGATTATTGTGCGCTCTCTTGAGGACGGCAAGCTCACACTTGACGAATCCCTGCAGGCGTTTGAGCAGGGCATAAAGCTGGTAAATGTGTGCAACAAGCAGCTTTCCGACGCTGAGCAGAAGGTGAAAATCCTTTTGTCTGACGGCAACGGCTCACTTGAGGAAAAAGATTTCAAGCTTGAAAGCAAATGAGGAAAAATCCTTTGAAAGATATACAAAACGAATTGAAAATCACAGCGCAGTCTATCGACACATATCTTGATAATAACGTGTTTTCAAGAGATGAGTCCCTTCGCGTTTTATACAACTCTATGCGCTACAGTCTGCTCGATGCGGGCAAGCGTATAAGGCCGTTTATAGTCATAAACATGGCGCGTTCTCTTGGAGCAGATGAAGAAAAGGCGATGCCCTTTGCCGCCGCTATCGAGATGATACACACCTACTCCTTGATACATGATGACTTGCCTTGTATGGACGATGATGATATGAGAAGGGGTAAGCCTTCAAACCACAAGGCGTTTGGCGAGGATATTGCATTACTTGCAGGAGATGCCTTGCTTACACGTGCATTTGAAGCTGTCGCTTGCGCTGATTTGCCGTCGGATATACGTATTCAGGCAGTGAGGTGTCTGTCCGAGACGGCAGGCGCTGACGGAATGATAGGCGGACAGGTCTTGGATCTTGAGGCGGAGAAAATAAGCCCCGACGAAGCAAGACTTAACAAAATATATGCTATGAAAACGGGAGCGCTCCTGAGAGCATCGGCGAGGCTCGGCTGTCTTGCCGCATCTGTTACTGATAAGGCTATACTTGACAAGGCTGATGAATATGCCAAGGGCATAGGCACGTCATTCCAGATTATAGACGATCTGCTTGATAGATATGGCGATGAGAAAATGCTTGGAAAGCCTGTCGGTAGCGATGAGAAAAACGGAAAGGTCACATATCTTTCCTTTTACGACTACAGCTCGGCAAAGAGCATAGCGCAGACCCTGACGCAAGGCGCTATAGATGCTATAAGCGACTTCCCGAAAAATGAAAATCTGGTGGAGCTTGCGAACTTCCTCTTAAACAGAGAAGCGTGAGCAAACGGAGAATTTGATGAGAATTGACTTGTTTTTGTACGAGAGCAAATTGACTCCAAGTCGAAGCCGTGCAAAAGAATTGATAGAAAAAGGCGCAGTTTCTTACTGTGGCAAGGTGATAACGAAGCCCTCCTTCGACCTTTCGCCTGATGCTTCCATAGACGATGTTAAAATTCAGCTTGATATGGATAAGTATGTCAGCCGAGGGGGATATAAGCTTGAGGGTGCGCTTGCAGAATTTGATATAGACGTCTCGGGGTGCGTGGCGCTTGACGTAGGGGCGTCTACAGGAGGCTTTACCGATTGCTTGCTGCAAAATGGAGCAAGGCGTGTTTTTGCCGTTGATTCAGGCAGGGGACAGCTCGCAGACAAATTAAAAAACGACACGCGCGTCGTTCTTTTTGAAAACTACAATGCGAGATATATGAAAGGGTCGGATTTTGACGAGCGCATAGACGTGGTGGTGATGGACGTTTCCTTTATCTCGCAGAGCTTGATAATTCCATCGATTGCCGATGTGCTTTCAGATGGTGGAGATTTCGTGAGTCTGATAAAGCCTCAGTTTGAGGTGGGAAAGGTAAATGTGGGCAAAAACGGAATAGTCAAGGACGAAAAGGCGAGAAGGCAGGCTGTGGAAAACGTGTGTCGCACAGCAGAGCAATACGGCTTTTCTATAGAAAAGGTAATAGCTTCACCTATCAAGGGTGGAGATGGAAACATAGAATATTTGGCACATTTCAAGAGGTGAAATATGAAAAACATAGTTTTAATGCCGAATGACAAAAAGGATTTTGGACTTGAGATTACAAAAAAGGTAATCGACATATTGAGCAGGAATTCCGCAAATATATATCTGGATAGCAGTTACGAGGGAAGGGAGCGTATCTCGTCTGTCAGCTATGTAAGACTTGATAGCATTGATTTTGATGTCGATGCGATTATAGTAATAGGCGGCGACGGCTCTATTCTGGACGCGGCGGTGTTTTCCTTAAAGCACGACGCTCCGATACTTGGAATAAACCTCGGCAGAGTAGGATACTTATCCGAAATCGACGTAGACAAGCTACAGGATATAGACCGACTTTTTACAGGTGAATATAAGATTACCGAGCATATGACGCTTGACGTAATTATAGAAAAGGACGGCAAGAGAGTTTTGACGGAGCGCAAGGCGGTAAACGATGTCGTCGTTTCTCACGAGGAGTCGTTTGGAATTTCAGATCTTGAGCTTAGCGACGGGCTTGGAAACGTGCTTTCCTACAGAGCAGACGGCTTGATCTTGTCTACTCCTATCGGCTCGACGGCGTACTCGCTTTCTGCGGGCGGACCTGTCATTGACAGCTCGCTTCAGGCTATTTGTGTAACGCCTATATGCACTCATTCATTTTTTAATCGCTCGGTGTTATTTTCGCCATGTCTTAACGTATCGGTGAAACACATTTCTTCAAACGACGATAAGCTTTGTGTCAATATTGACGGCAGAGATACATATTTCTTGTCACAAGGGGACAGTGTGACTGTTACGAAATCTTCTGTGCCTTTCAAGACAATAGTGCTTGGAAACCCAGGAATGCTTGGCGTAATCTACAAGAAAATGAAATACAATTTTGATTTTGGAAGATAAGATATGAAAAACAAACGTCAACAGAAAATACTTGAAATAATAGAGAAGTATAACGTAGAAACTCAGGACGATCTCATAAAATATCTGAGGTCGGAGGGAATGGAGGCGACCCAAGCTACTATTTCCCGTGATATAAGAGAGCTGAAGCTCGCAAAATGTACATCTCCTGATGGTGTGTGCAGATATGCGACAGTGCCTAAAAAGGAATACACTATACCCAAGTTTAACAGCGCTCTGACTGAATCCATTATAAAGGTGGATTATGCGGGAAATCTCATAGTGGTTAAAACATATCCCGGAATGGCAGGTGCTGTAGCTACTTGTATCGACTCGTTTAACATCTCTGACATAATCGGATGTGTCGCAGGAGATGACGCTATACTCGTGGTGTCAAGAGACGAGGAGACGGCGTCGGATTTCAGTGAGAAGATCCGTCATATGATAAGAACTATGTAAAACGGCTGGAGAATAAAAATGCTTTCTTCGTTACATATTGAAAACATTGCAATCATAAAAAATATTGATATAGATTTTTCTTTCGGCTTTAATGTGTTGACAGGTGAAACAGGCGCGGGAAAATCTATTCTTATCGATAGTATAAACCTTTTGAGAGGCGTAAGGTTTGATAAGGGGATTATACGAAGCGGTGAGGAAAAGGCGACTGTCGGCGCTCTGTTTTGCGACTTGTCTGACGAGGTAAGGGAAAAGCTTTCCGACCTCGGATTTGATGCAAGCGATGGAGAGCTCCACATACAGCGCACCATAAGTGCAGACGGCAAAAGCATCGCAAAAATAAACGGCAGGAGCATCAGCAACGCCTTGCTCAAGGGCGTTGCGCAAAATCTGTTTGCCATACACGGACAAAACGATAATCTTGTCTTGACAGATGATGACTCTAGCATAACGATGCTCGATCGATTTGCAGGTCTTGATACAGCGCTTTCTGAATATCAACAGCTCTATGCAAAGTATTGTGAAGTTAAAAGACAGCTAGATGAGCTGTCCTCTGATGAGGGCGAAAGGATTCGCGAGATAGAGATGCTTCGCTATCAGATAAGGGATATTGAGTCTGCCCAGCTTGTAGCCGACGAGGAAGAAAAGCTCTTGGACAAAAAGATAAAGGCGAACAATTTTGAGCGTATTTCAAAGCAGCTCAACTTTACATATCGTGCTTTGCGAGGTGGAGAAAAGGCAAACGCGTGCTACATAGTAGAGAGGAGCATAGCATCTCTTGAAGCTATTGCAGACGTGGTGCCTGAGGCAGAGAGGCTTTGCAATTCCTTGAACGAGGCGTATTCTATTCTGTTCGATGCATCTGAGGTCATATATGGCTTGAAGGACGATGAGCTTGATGATCCTGCCAAGCTCATAGACGAAATAGAGTCCCGCTTGGACATAATTTACAAGCTTAAAAGAAAATACGGACCTGACGTCAAGTCAATTCTTGATTTTCTTGAAAAGGCAAAGTCAAGGCTTGACGAGCTTGAAAATGCCGATACGAGAATACTTGAGTGCGCAAAAATAGAAAGAGAGATTTTGCGCGAGCTCACCACACTTGCAGAAGCGCTTCATACAAAGAGAAAATCAGCTTCGCTCGTTATGGCGGATAAAATATGCAAAAATCTCGCATTCCTTGATATGCCCAAGGTGAAGTTTTCCGTCTCTGTGGAATGCTCCAAAAAGGACGGTCAGTATAAATTTGACAAATACGGCTTTGACAAGGTTTCATTCCTTGCCTCGACAAACGTAGGTGAGCCTGAAATGCCTATATCAAAGATAGCGTCAGGTGGCGAGCTTGCGAGAATCATGCTCTCTATGAAAAACGTCATTGCCGAGAGAGATATGATACAAACCCTTATTTTCGATGAAATCGATACAGGTGTATCCGGAAAAACTGCGAGAAAGATAGGAATAAATCTGCTGAAGGCAGGGCATAGCGCACAGGTCGTGTGCATTACTCACTCTGCGCAGATAGC
>JAZRQS010000032.1:0-8494 GCA_045649925.1 Eubacteriales bacterium
TTATAGCAACTTTAACTGCCATTTTTGGTTCCTCCATATATGAAAATTTATTTTTATGGTTTTCCAATTACATATTGTATCACAAATTTATCAACTTTACAAGAGGATTGTGTAATTTTTATCAAATTTGTTATGATTTTATGCTTTTTTCGAGATTTTCTCGGTTTTTTTATGAATTTTCACAGAAAAGCGCTCGGAAATCACATCACGAGCGAAGGCAAAGAGGTGCGAGCGCTTTATCCGTTTCGGCTCTCGGCAGAGCCTGTATGCCCACTCAAAGCCGCACCGTCTCAAAAGGCGGGGGCAACGCCTTTTCTCGCCCGAATAGACGTCGAGCGAGCCGCCTAATCCGACCATAACAGACGAAGAAAGATTTTTTTGGTTGTAGTAAATGAATTTCTCCTGCTTGGGCGAGCCGAGGCACACGAAAATGACCTGAGGCTCGGCGAGTGAAATCTCCGCGAGCACTCGCCATTCCACATCAAAATAGCCGTGGTGAGTGCCTGCGATTTTCAAGCCCTCATACTTTGATGTGAGGGCTTTTGCCGCCTTTTCTGCCACTCCTCGCTCGCCACCGAGCAAATACAGGCTATAGCCCTTTTTCGCACACAGCTCGGCTATTTTCTCGCCGTAGTCGATACCACAGACACGCTCTATTTTGCCATATCCGAGCAGGCGAGCGCCAAGCGAAAGCCCTATCCCATCGCAAATGCTGACATCGGCAGACGACAGAATTTTCTGCATTTCTGGGGAGTGGCGAGACGCCTGCAAAATTGTGGGGTTTGGCGTAAATACCATACCCCCTCTGCCTGACAGTATGAGGCTATCGGTCTTTTCTATCGCTGATTTTTCATCGTAAAGGCGCAGGCTCGTGCCGAGAATTTTTACTCTTTTCATTTTTCTTTAATCTTCTTCTCCGTTTGTGTAATATATAAGTCGAGTATATCCAGAAAAATCGCTAATATACGCTCTCTCCATGCCTGTACGAGCGCAGATGTGGCGGCAGGTTTTCGCTTTTTTTATAAAACATATTGCTTATTCCTATTTAATATGGTATAATTATAAAGTTAAAACGATAACGACGAGAAAGGTGGATTTTTGTCAGTATGCAAGAAAAGATAAACCATGCAGCCCTGCCCTCCTCTGCTGCGCTTGCCTATCTTGGCGATGCAGTGCACAGTCTTTATGTACGTGAAGCAGTGGTGAGAACAAACCTGTCAAAATCCAAGGACCTGCACAATGCGGCAAACGGCGTAATAAACGCCTCACATCAGGCTATGCTTTTCCGTCGTATAGAGGGTATGCTCAGCGAAGACGAGCGTGACGTTTTCCGTCGCGCGCACAATTCAAAGCATCTGCAAAAGCCGAAGCATATGACAATCGAGGACTACAGAGTGGCGACGGGCTTTGAGGCCCTGCTCGGTATGCTGTGGTGGACAGGAAACCACGAGCGCCTATATGAAATTTTAGATGCGGCACACACAGAAAATGAAAACAATACTTTACAGGAGTAAGTGAAATGATACAGAAGATAAAAGGCACGATGGATATTCTCCCTGATGAAACACCCTTGTTCCGATATATTGAGGGTGTGATGCGTGAGGAGGCTCAGAAATACGGATTTGGTGAAATCCGCACCCCTACATTTGAAAACACCGACCTTTTTGTAAGAGGCGTTGGCGACACTACCGACGTCGTGCAGAAGGAGATGTATACCTTTGCAGACAGAGACGAAAACCGTTCCATCTCTCTGCGTCCTGAGGGTACGGCAGGCGTTGCGCGTGCTCTTATCGAGCATGGCAAATGCTCCGACACCATGCCTCAAAAATACTACTACATCATCAGCTGCTTCCGTCATGAAGCTCCTCAGGCAGGAAGAAGCCGTGAGTTTTTCCAGTTTGGCACAGAGACCTTTGGAAGTGACTCTCCCTCTGCTGATGCTACTTCTATTGCGCTTGCGGCATCTATCTTCCGCCGACTTAAGCTCGACAATGTAAAATTGCACATAAACTCTATCGGCTGCCGCGAGTGCCGTCCCCTCTACAGAGAGGCGCTTGTAAAGTACTTCTCCGCTCACAAGGATAAGCTCTGCGACACCTGCAAGAAGCGACTTGAGACAAACCCATTGAGACTGCTCGACTGCAAGAGCGAGATTTGCTCCGCTATCGCAAAGGACGCTCCCAAGACAACAGACCACTTGTGCGAGGGCTGTCAGAGCCACTTTGACGGACTCAAAAACAGACTTGACGCTATGGGCATAGAATATAGAGTGAACCCCTCTATCGTGCGTGGACTCGACTACTACACACGCACTGTATTTGAGTTTATCGCAGAGGGTATTGCGGCACAGTCCACTGTATGTGGTGGTGGTCGCTATGACGGACTCGTAGAGTCGCTTGGCGGTCCTGCTTTGTCAGGTGTAGGCTTTGCAGCAGGTCTGACTCGAGTTATACTCGCTATGAGACAGCTCGGAGTAGACAATGTAGCTATTCCATGCCCTAAGGTGTATATCGCCTCACTTGGCGAGAGCGCATCTGTAAAGGCTCTTGAAATAAGCGAGCGACTTCGCACAGCCGGTGTATATGCCGAGTGCGACACAATGGGCAGAAGCCTTAAGGCACAGATGAAATATGCAAACAAGCTGAACGCCGAGTATGTTCTCATTATCGGTGACTCCGAGGTGGAGAGTGGTGTAGCTCAGCTTCGTAACATGGCAGACGGCACACAGACTGAGGTGTCTCTTGACAGCTTTTCTATCTGATGGCGCTGATGGCGTGTTGCCTGTAATGCTAATTTGAATTTTACCGCAATGCCGGTCTCGGAGGTATTATGACAGACAGAGAAAAATTTTTACCCGTCAATGCCAATGATATGAAAAAAAGAGGGTACGACACTGCGGACTTCGTATTTGTGACGGGGGATTCCTATGTGGATCACCCGTCATTTGGCGTTTCTATACTCTCGCGCGTGCTTGAGAGCAAGGGCTACCGAGTGGCTATACTCGCACAGCCCGACTACAAGAGCTGTGAGGACTTCAAGAGATTTGGCCGTCCTCGTCTCGGATTCCTCGTCACATCGGGAAATATCGACTCCATGGTGGCGCACTACACAGTGGCAAAGAAAAAGCGCACCTACGACTACTACACCGCAGGTGGTGTGATGGGCAAGCGCCCTGACAGAGCGCTTATCGTGTACTGTAATCGCATACGCGAGGCGTATGGCGATGTGCCGATAATTATAGGCGGTCTTGAGGCGTCGCTCCGCAGATTTGCGCATTACGACTACTGGGACGATAAAATGAGGCGCAGTATCCTCGTGGATAGCCGAGCAGACATTCTCGCATACGGAATGGGTGAGAATATCCTCACGCGCATTGCAGAGCTGCTCGACCGAGGCGTGCCGATAAAGAAGATACGAGATGTGCGAGGATGCGTATATTTAGCTCCAAGAGATGAAAAGGTGCACTTCGACTATGTAGAAACCTACGACTACGATGTGTTAAAGAGCGACAAGGAGGCTTACGCCTCGGCGTTTGCAATACAGTATAAGAATACTGACTCGGTGCGAGGTCGTGCCATAATAGAATACTACGGCGACAAAAAGCTGGTGCAAAACCCGCCTATGCCACCTCTTGAGCGTGAGGAGCTCGACCGAGTTTACTCTCTCCCCTATGCGCGAGACTACCACCCCGACTATGAAGCAGAGGGTGGAGTGCCTGCCATAAGCGAGGTCAAATTTTCCATAACACACAACCGCGGATGCTTTGGCGCATGCAATTTCTGCGCTATCGCATTTCATCAGGGACGCGAGGTGCGCTCACGTAGTGAGGCGAGCGTAATTGAGGAAGCAAAGAAGATAACGGCGCTCCCCGACTTCAAGGGCTATATACACGACGTAGGAGGCCCTACGGCGAATTTCCGCTATCCCTCCTGCGAGCTGCAGAAGAAGGCAGGCGTCTGCCCCGACAAGAAGTGTCTCGCTCCCACGCCCTGTAAAAATCTCGTCGTAGACCATTCGGAATATATGGCGATGCTCGAAAAGATCGAGGCTCTGCCCAAGGTGAAAAAGGTATTTATACGCTCGGGCATACGCTTCGACTACCTTATATACGACAAAGACGACTCGTTTTTCCGTCGACTTGTGTCACGCCATGTAAGCGGACAGCTGAAGGTCGCACCTGAGCACTGCTCGGACAACGTGCTGTCAGTAATGGGCAAGCCGAAAATAAGCGTGTACGAGCGATTTAAGGAAAAATACTTTGAGACATGTCGCGAGTTCAAGCTTGAGCAATATCTTGTGCCGTATCTTATGTCAAGTCACCCCGGCTCGACGATGAACGATGCCGTAGAGATGGCGCAGTGCCTGAAGAAATGGCACTTGTCGCCCGAGCAGGTACAGGACTTCTACCCCACCCCTGGCACTATTTCTACTGTAATATATTATACGGGAATACACCCCTTGACAGGCAAAAAGGTGTATGTCTGCAGAGATTACAAGGAAAAGCAAATGCAGAGAGCACTCTTGCAATATGCCAACCCGAAAAACCGAGAGCTTGTGCGCGCGGCGCTCACAAAAGCAGGCAGGCTCGACCTTGTCGGAAATGGCGAGAAATGTCTGATAAAGGACACAAGAGGGGCATCAGGCGCACCGAAGGGCGCAAACGGCGCAGGTGCGAAAAGCACGCCGAGAAAGTCTGCAAAGCAGAGTGGAAAAAGCCTAAACAATGTAAATAATAATTTACGAAACCAAAAGCCAAGCCAAGCCCAACAGCCAAAGAAAAGGGGCAAGGGCTGGGCAGTAGCAAAGCCAAAGGGAAACGCTAAAAAGAAGAAATAAGCTTTTGGGGGAGATATTATGACAGACATTGAGTTTTGCTATAACAATACGGACTTTGTGTGTCTCTGTGATGCGATCCCCGACCTCATTATTGATCCGAGATATTATCGTGACTTCAATTTTGTAGGCGAGCGCATAGACGGCTATGAGGAGGAGTGTCTGCTATTTTCACGCAAAGGCGCAAATGCACTTGCAATATGCAACGAAAGGGCGCACTATCTCGGCTATCGCATGAAAATATATGATGCCTACCGCCCCATGAGGGCAGTCGCGCATTTTCTGCGCTGGATGCACGACGACAGCGTCAAGACAAAGGAGCACTTCTACCCTGACATAGATAAAAGCGAGATAGTCTCTGCTGGATATATCAGCCCACGCTCTGCGCATGCGCGCGGAAGCGCTATCGACCTCACTCTCGTCGATATGGCGAGTGGAGAGGACTTGGATATGGGCGGTGAATTCGACTTTTTCGGTGAGCGCTCGCACCTCGACTACGTCGGCCTGACGGAACAGCAAAGAAAAAACCGACACATATTGCGGGAAATAATGCAAGATGGCGGATTTCGAGGAATTTCTTGCGAGTGGTGGCACTTTATCCTCAAAGACGAGCCTTTTGCCGACGTGTATTTTGATTTTGCCGTCAAAAAATATTGAACAAAAAAAGGTCTTCACGCCTGTGAAGACCTTTTTAATTATTTTTGTGAAATATATTCGGCGAGGTCAGGAATTGCTTCGGCGAGGGCACGATTTTTAAATCTCACATCACGAGTAACATCGCACACGACCTCTATAAAGTCGGGGAGGAAAATCTCCTCACCTTCGTCCTCAAGCTCCACCTCAAGCGTAGCCACCTCAGACCAAAACGGATATACATCAATCTCTATAACTCTGTTTTTGTAGGGGAAGGCGTAGCGATGCTTCTCTATCGTGCGAAGATTTTCTTGCCTCAGGAGGAGGAGCTCGTCGTACTCCTTTTGTGTTATGACACGCTCATTTTCCTCGCAGGTGAGGGGGGTGAGCCTTTTTTTCTCGGTTTTCGTGTACTCACATTTTGTGTCGCTATGTCGCGCGCGCACTCGCCTAGACAAGCCCTTCTCAGACTTCAGATAGGTCTGCTCTATTTTATCACAGCTACAGCCCTCTTGCGAAAGCAATACGCTGTGGCTCGGCATTTTTATAAGGAATTTTCTCTCTATTTCAAGATGCATATTTTATCCTCGTTGTTTTATTTTATTGTATTATAGCATAAAAATGGGTGAGTTGCAAGTGAAAAATGCACGCTGATGCGTGATGAGATACAGCCCTGCAGGGGCTGATGATATGCACCGCACTTTGCACTGCGATAATATGCCAAGCCTGAGGCTTGGATAAACAAAAAACGCACCTTTGTCGGTAGACAAAAGTGCGTTTTTTGTTGGCTGGGATAGTTGGACTCGAACCAACGAATGCGAGAGTCAAAGTCTCGTGCCTTAACCGACTTGGCTATATCCCATCAATACTTTGATAGTATAACATAAATATAGCCTAATGTCAATATGAAAGGCGTATTTTGTTTTACGAAAACAACTCCGTCGAGAGATAGCGATCACCTGTGTCGGGAAATATCACCACTATATCCTTGCCAGCGTTTTCCTCCCTTTTTGCGATTTCTATAGCGCCGGAGAGTGCCGCACCTGACGAAATGCCGACGAGAATACCCTCACACTTCCCTACCTCACGAGCGAGTGCGAGTGCGCTATCGTCGGTGATGGCTATTACCTCATCGTAGACGGAGGTGTCGAGCACACCCGGGACAAAGCCTGCGCCTATGCCCTGTATCTTGTGGGGGGCAGGAGCGCCACCAGACAAGACGGGAGATGACGACGGCTCTATAGCCACGACCTTTATATTTTCATTTTTTGACTTGAGGTATCTTGCCACGCCTGTTATCGTACCGCCCGTGCCGACAGCCGACACGAAGAAATCAAGCTCGCCGTCTGTGTCACGCCATATTTCCGGGCCTGTCGTGAGGAAGTGGGCTTCGGCGTTTGCGGGGTTTTCAAACTGATCGGGAATAAAGCTGTTTTCATACTCGCAAGAAAGCTCACGAGCCTTTTCTATTGCGCCTGCCATGCCTTTTTTGCCATCGGTAAGCACTACCTGTGCGCCATATGCTCGCATTGTGTTTATGCGCTCAACGGACATCGTATCGGGCATTACGATAATGACAGTATAGCCACGAGAGGCGGCAACTGAAGAAAGTCCGATGCCTGTATTTCCCGACGTAGGCTCTATTATAACTGTGTCGGGAGTGATTTTACCCTCGCACTCTGCTGTATTCAGCATATGTAGCGCGGCTCTGTCCTTTATCGAGCCTGCGGGATTGAGATATTCGAGTTTTGCATAGATGTGCGCTTTTAAGTCGTGCTTTTTCTCGATATTGCATAAGTGGAGCAACGGCGTGTTGCCGACAAGCATATCGACGGAATTGTATATCTTTTTCATAGCTTTTCCTTTTGCTTTTCTTACTCTATACCGAGTATGGAATAAATCTCGCGCAGGTCGGAGATAACGTAGTCAATACGAAGGTCAGTCGTGTTTTCAAAGGTAGCGCCCTGTGTGTAGTATGCGCAAGGGATACCTGCATTGTTTGCGCCCTTTATATCGCTCGTGAGCGAGTCGCCTATAATGAGCATTTCGCTCTTTTCACATTTTTCAATATTTGCGAAAACATGCTCGAAAAATTCAAGTGTCGGCTTTTCTGCGCCGATCTTGTCGGAAATGAAGACGCCATCGAAAATCTTGTCAAGACCCGAATTTGCGAGCTTTTTGGACTGCGCTATATATGTGCCGTTTGTGACGGCGTATTGCTTTACCCTTGTGCGCAGATCGCAGAGCAAGTCGTAGGAATCGTCAAAGAAGAACACCCTGTCGCCGAGTCGGAGCTGATACTCGCCGTTGAATTCGTCTGTACGGTCAAAATCTATGCCCTCCGACTCAAAAAACTCGGCAAAGCGACCTCGCAAGACCTCGGGCTTTGTCAACTCGCCACGCTCAAGCTTTTTCCAATATTTATCGTTAATTTTAGAATATCGGGCAATCATCTCGTCGGTGCATTCGCCTATGCCGTAATACTCAAAGCAGGCGCGAATGGCGTGCTTTTCCGACGCCTTGAAGTCGAGAATGGTGCCGTCTATATCCCACAAAAGAACTTTATACATAGTCTCTCCTTGTCGGTTTTTATTATATTATAAGTTTACCATATCGGGCGAAAAAAAGCAAGAAGAAATATTTTGAAGGTAGAGAGACAAGGCGGCGCCTTGCAGTTATGATCGCCTTTGGCGAGTTATGAGGCTCGCTTTCGCTCTCCGTTATGAATTTGCTTCGCAAACGTTATGATGTGCCTTCGGCACAGCAAAATGAAATCACCTACGGTGATGAAGTCCTCATTATATTCGGATGAAGTCTTCGGCTTTCGCCTCAGATGAAGTCCAAGGCAAAGCCTTGGGTGGAATACGGGGCGTCGGGGACGGCTCGTCCCTACGGAGAATAAAAAACAGGCATAGTGGAAATTCCACTATGCCTGTAAAAGTTACGGTATTACCGTTATTTTATTTAGGGGTTTTTGCTTTGAATTACTCTGCTACTCGAGGACAAATTGCATCGAGTATATCCTGAG
>JAZRQS010000033.1:0-37779 GCA_045649925.1 Eubacteriales bacterium
CACTCTATCAGCTCGCATATTCCCTTTTTTGTCGTAAGATACGTAAAGAGTGTCATCTCAATACCGAGGACGGCAAACTCCGTAAAGTGCGCTATCTTTCGGATATATGTACCGACAAAGCGAGCAAACGTGCTTTCAGTACCGATAATATCCTCAACAAGCTCGCGCACCGCGTCGCTCTCGCTTCCCGATACCTCTCGCGACAGGCAGGACTGTCCCCAAATGAACGCCAGCGTCAAAAATATCAACGTATAGAATACTGCCCTTGTCCTACTCTTCACTGCGCGCCTCCTTATACTTATTACAAAAATAGTATATCACACAAGCGTGTCTTTTTCAATGATATTGTGTCAAAATAAAAAATTTAACAAAATAAAAACAAAAAGCGATATGCACGGCAAATATACATATCGCTTTATTTTCAAATTGATTTTCAGATGATGGGTGTCACTTTATTTTTATGAAGCCTGCTCTTACATAAAGCTTGCCTCCGTCTAAGACATAATCCTTCATGTTTTTAGCGAGAGAGGACTTGGGCGTCAGTTTGGAAAGCAAGTCGAAATTCTCGCGCTTTTCAAGTCGTGCGTCCCATTCAAAGACATATTTCAAGGCAGCATAGGTTTCTATAGCGCTATCGTCTGATATTTCGTACATATTCTGAAACTTTACTATATTGCTATCCTCCCTCAAAAGCTTTCTGAGTGTAGTATCAAGAAGCCAAGAGTAGCAGCCGAAATAGTTATATTAAAACTCAGGGTAATGCTTTGCATAAAACTCACGTGCCATACAGAAGGACTCTTGACAGCTCTCCTCTGTAAAAGGCGCTCCGTGAGGTATATGTACATCAAGATACGCCTCTCCCATCTTCACATCTACATCGAGAAAATCTCTCCTTTTTATAATCAATCAAAGTCTGTGGGCTTTTCGTCGCAAAAAAGCGAATATGCCACGACGAGCGATGCGCTTATCAGCACGCCCCCTATAATGTCAGTCAGCCAATGCACCCCCGACAACAAGCGAGCGAGTACCATAAATGCAGTAAATACGGCGATAGCAGATTTCACTACCCTGCGCACTGTTTTTTTCGCAAGGTACCTATCGCACTGCAAGAGAGCAGTAGGCATAACGCTCATTGCGAGCATAGTCGTAGATGACGGATATGACGCTTCAAGTATTCCCGATATTAAAACAGGTCGATAGTTTACCACGACAAACTCAAAGAATACAAATACGCCGATTACTACCAAATAGAAAGCGCCAAGCGCAAGAATATTGCTGTCCACACGAAAAAGGCTTTTCCGTCTTATCAGCTGGACAAACCCCGTAACAGCAAAGTACAAAGCGACAGCTATAGGCACAAGGCCGAGCCAGTCGGTGATGGTGTAGAGCGCCATATGTACGCCTGTCAAGGCGTGAAATGATGCATTGATTGTGGCAAAGCCGACGCATGATCCTTGCGGACCTATAGCCTCCTTATCGACATATCGCACTGCCACAGTCCAAGCAACGAATAGCGCAAGCGCGCAAAGTGAAAACCAAAGCCTAAATTTTTTCTTTTCCATTTTCTCAAATCTCCTTTCTTATCAGGCATACGCCTGAATATAGCTTAATATAGGAGATGAGAAAAGGCAAGAAACCTGCCGTCACACAAGCGATACTTTTCGTGTCATTACTTTTTTATGACCACCAAGGTCTTTATAATCGACAAAACAAAGACAAAAAGTGCGGCATACGGCTGGGAACTGACTATAAAGAGTGCTATAGCGACCTCGCTGAGCGCAAGCGACACCTTTGTCTTAATAGAAAGCCATAGTCTCGACTGACAGCTTTGCAATGCGAGCAAGAGTATGCCCACGACGACCACTCCCACCACAACGGCGAGGTATGACGCCTTTAAATATGTCTGCACGCCGTCAAGTGACAATAGCGACTCGGGATAAACGATGCCGTCTGACCTTCTCGCAAAGAAAGGCAAAAACAATAGCAACGATGCGCATATGTCAAGCAAGCCGAGCATCAAATCTCGCAAAAATCCCTCTTTCTGCTTGTGCTCCTTCTCTGCTATTACGAGTGCTTCACGCGATGAGAGAAGCTCATCCAAGGTAAGCGAGAAAAAGTCGGCTATTGCGCGCAAGGAGTCTATGCTTGGGTAGCCCCTGCCCGACTCCCATCTTGAAACGGCGGTGCGAGATACAAAGAGTGCATCTGCGAGCGCTTCCTGAGTTATGCCCTTCGCCTTTCTTAACTGCTGTAATTTTTCGTGGAATTCCATATATGCTATCCTTATTTATTATTGAGGTGTGAGGTATCCGTCGACACAAAGGAACCCGCCCACCAAAAGAAAGACGAAAAACACGACGGCTCCTATTCCTGCACCTGCCAGCCATACAATGAGACCGCAGAGTGAGATTATAAGCAAGGCTATACCGAGCAGCATTTTCTTGAGTGATTTCATACCTTATCCTCCATCAGTCATTTCTTGATTATATTGTAGCACGAAAAACAAAAAAAGTAAATAGCGCAAAAAGCAAAAAGCCCTGTATTTACAGAGCTTTTACTAAATAGTAGATTTTATTTGTTTACAAACTTAACGGCTGTACCATATGCAATGACCTCTGCCGCCCCCTGCATTACTGCAGATGAAGCGTAGCGGATATTGACGATAGCGTCTGCGCCGAGCTCCTCTGCCTCCTCGACCATTCTCTTGGTAGCGAGTGCGCGCGCCTCGTTCATCATCTCGTTGTAGGACTTCAATTCTCCACCTACCAAGGTCTTGAACGCCTGTGCGATGTCCTTTCCCACATGCTTTGACTGAATTGTACTACCCTTTACGAGTGAGAGGGTTTCAAGCTCTTTTCCTGTAATATAATCAGTATTTACTAATATCATCTTCTTCGCCTTTCTTTATTTCTTTTATTCTTTCTATGCAAACTCCGACCATTAAAAGAGAAAATGCGAGTGGGAAAATGCCCAGCACATATATCCACACGCCACCAAGCAGTGACATAAGGAAACCGAAGTAAACAAGATAATAAAGCACCATCAGCACCGTAACTACTATCGGCGCTACCATTTTCCTTGAGTGACTTTTCATATGTACCTCAAAATTCAGTTTTTGTAATAGGGCTTATTACTACCTTACCCTCTCTATCCAAAAGGGGCGTAAGACCTCCTGCATAACCACTCGCGTGGAATACGTAGTTGACACCTGTTTCGCGGTCGACAAGGATTTTTGTAGAGCCATCAAGAGCGCTCTGCTGATATATCTTTTCAAATCGTTTTTCCTTTATGTTTTTAGCCATGATAATTCTCCTTGCTTATTTCTATTTTTTCGACACGCCTTGAGAGGTCGAGCATTTTTAAATACTTTTATTTCTTGTTGAATTTTATTGCAAATAATACGCAAGCGACAATTCCCAGGACAAACGGAATTGCGTAGAGGAATACTATGCTCGCAGGAGCGCTGTAGCCTGCATGCTCAATACCACAAAGCATATCACGGTAATTGTATGCGAGCACCAAGCACATAACGTCAGATAGCGCAATCGCAAGCGCTATAAATAAATTTCTCATAGCTTTCATAGGCTTTCTCCTTTGAAATCACCCTTTTATTATATTATAGCATAGCGTGGGCAAAATGTAAAGAGTGTGCACGCCTCTGCGACTTTGTCTTTATTTAGCGCTATATTTTTTATATATTCTTCTATATGAAGAAACGAGCAAAACCATTCCTACAGTACAGCCAGAAATGAGCAATACAAGTGAGAGCATGGGGCTCCATATTTCTGCAACGCCTGATGCAAAATACCACAAGGAATATATCTGCCACATAACGCCGTTTTCCTTGTTATACTGCCTTATATCAGAGATTTCCGAAGGGTCTACCTCGACACCTGACCAAAACCACATAGGCTTTTCCAATTTCTTTGCATAAGCGCCGATACCGTAAAACATTATCGCACACCCAAAGCAAACTATCCACATGATAATCTTCCCTGCCATAGTGTGTTCTCCTTGTTGATTACTTTTTCTTCTCGTTGAAGTAAATAATAAAACCACCCATACTAAGAATAGCGACAAGCAAGCCGAATTCCAATGTTTCATAGAAAATACCCATTGCAAATAAGCTTACTAAAAGTGTTACAACAACAGCAATAATGGCTTTCTTCATACAATCACACTCCTTTGTCAAATTCAAGTTTATCGATTAGACACCTCACCAAATATATTATATAACAAAAGGTGCCGTTTGCAAATATCTTTTTATCTTGTGTAGTGTTGTGCCAAATTTGCACCAAAATCACACCACATTAAACGCCCATTTAGCTCGACAAATTGGAATTTGTTTAACTGTTTTCTGAAATCCATTTTTTTGACCAAGCAAATAATGTTTCGGACATCAAATTGAAATCTACGGTTCCGCCATTTTTTAAATTCATAAATGTTTCGACAATGACCTGTTCACTGGAAGATACAACTTTGAGCAAATCTTTTTGCAGTCTTATATATTTGCCCGTTTGCTTAAAAGCGATTGCCTGCACAACGAAAGAGGCGGATTTATATAATCCTTTCAAAACATCCTCGCTCTTGTCGTGAAGCATATTGTGTACACAACCGTGGTAAATATTGCAGGCACCGATCTTGATTGCTCTGTCCACAGCACTTTCGTCAATAACCGCCATTACTTCGTCAAGGCTCCCCTTGATTGGTGTGGTGTCATGGCAAAACTGAAACAGGTCAGATGGCTCCCAATTCATAATTTCCTTTTTTCCCGAAAGGAAACCGCAAATCAGTTCCCTATGAGACATGGTGTCCAGTATGTTATGATAAGTTTGAATGTCCATAGCAGATAATTGATCCAGAATAACAACCACGTCAATATCGCTGGTTTCTGTTGCCTCCCCACGACCATAACTACCTTGCAAACCAACAAACCATACACGGTTTGCAAAAGTTTTCTCTATGGTTTTCAAAAACACATCCAGCCAAGTAGTTATTTCTATCATTTAACACACCCCGTTATAAAATCACTGTGATTCACCCCAAAAGGCTACCCTGTATTTTGGCAATACAATCTTTACAAAAACCAAAGCATTGGTTATCAAAATTATACCGTAAATAATACGAGCCGCAACCTCGGGTATAAGAAGCTTGATGCCGTTCATATCCCCTCCGCCGAAGAATCCGCAAAGAACGCTTAAATAAAGCGGATCAATCAATAGCATCGCAATAGTAATATAGTAGGCACATGCCTTGAAAACTTTAGAAGATATCCTCGCAATCTTTCCTATCAAAGCAATCAAAACATAAGCGAACAGTAGCGTTGCAACAGAGCCAATAAGACAAAAAACACCGAGCTGTGCTTGTGTCATTTTCTCTGAATATATATCAATTTGCATCCCCAATCCCATAAAGTTTATCTGCTTAAAAACACCTGTAAATAGGGCGTATATGAAGTGTGCCCCCTCATGTATCAAATAATATGCGATAATTGCAGAGAGCAATCCCACATATTGCCTTACTCGTTTATTCATAATTTTCCTCGTCAAATTCAAGTTTATCGATTAGTTAGATTATACCATAAAAACGGCAAAAAGTAAATAGGACGGAGAGGAAAATGAAATCACCTGCGGTGATGAAATCTTCGCCAAGCGAAGATGAAGTCCAAACAAAGTTTGGATGAAGTCCGAGATAAATCTCGGGTGAAATGAAATCTGCCAACCCGACGGAGTCGGATTTCATCGCAAAGCGATTTCATCCACTAGTGTGGATTTATTCTGCCGAAGGCAGATTTCATTGTTCTCAAAGAGATAACAAAAAATGCCCAACCGAGTGGTTGAGCATTTTTGTAACGACCAAAGGTCGAAATTATCTCTTTGAGAACTGGGGCGCACGGCGAGCTGCCTTCAAACCGTACTTCTTTCTTTCCTTCATACGAGGGTCACGAGTGAGGAATCCTGCGCTCTTGAGAGCCTTCTTGTATGTTTCGTCAGCGCTGAGGAGTGCACGAGCGAGGCCGTGACGGATAGCGCCTGCCTGACCGGAAAGACCGCCACCTCTTACGTTTGCTACGATGTCAAACTTGCCGAGTGTGTCAGTAACCTCAAAGGGCTGGTTCATGATGAGCTTAAGTGTTTCAAGACCGAAATAGTCGTCTACATCCTTGCCGTTTACAGTTATCATACCTGTACCGGGATAGAGTCTAACTCTTGCTACGGACTTCTTTCTTCTGCCTGTGCCGTAAAAATAAGGCTTTGCACTTGTATACATTATCTTCTATTCTCCTTTCCCGATATTAGTCTACAACGATAGGCTGCTGAGCCTGCTGATTGTGTGTGTCGCCTGCATAAATCTTAAGGCGAGTCATGGACTTTGCACCAATGGTATTCTTAGGAAGCATACCCTTTACTGCCAACTGCATAGCGAGCTCGGGACGAGTAGCCATGAGCTTACGGTAACCGATTTCCTTAAGACCACCGATGTATCCGGAATGGTGACGATAGAACTTCTGATCAAGCTTCTTACCTGTGAGAACAGCCTTAGATGCGTTGATGATGATTACATACTCACCGCAGTCAACGTGGGGGGTGAACTCAGGTCTATGCTTACCGCGAAGAATGTTCGCAGCTGCAACAGCAGTTTTGCCGAGGGGCTTTCCTGCAGCATCAATCACATACCACTTGCGACTGATGGTTTCTTTTTTTGCCATAAAAGTGGACATTGTTTTTTCCTCCAATTCAAATATATGAAACTTTTTTCCACATAACGTTTTGTATTATAACATAAGTTTTTTCCCTTGTCAAGCCTTTTTTGAAAGTTTTTTCTGAAATTTCGTTTTACTCATAGCAATGCTCCGTTTTTCTCTCGTTTTCTCGTTTTTTCTCTCGTTTTCTAATTTGCTATGATTAAAAATTTTTTTATATTTTTTGGATATTATCCACAAAAAGTAAAAAAGCGACCTTGTTTTTCACCAATGCTCTCGCAAAAGGTTAGAAAACAAGGTCGTTCTCGCATGCCGTTTTAATAAATTCAGGCTTCGGACTTGAGGGGGCGGTTCATTATTGCCTCTACCTCGTCACTCGGCTTAGTGCCCATAAACAACACTCTATACACTGCGCTTACTATCGGCATTTCTATACCACTCTTCTCTGCGTCCTCGTAAACCGATTTACAGCTGTTGACACCCTCGACGGTCGAGGCGTTGCCCTCAAGTGCTGAGACGGAGTCTGCCTTTCCTATAAGCAGTCCTGCTCGGTAGTTTCTCGAATGGGGGCTGAAGCAGGTAACGATGAGGTCACCGACACCGGTTAAGCCAAAAAAGGTGCTCTGGCTACCTCCCTTGCTCGTGCCGTATCGTATCATTTCCTGCAAACCTCTCGTGATGAGAGCCGCCTTTGCATTGTCGCCATAGCCGATACCCTCGAGCATTCCCGACGCTATCGCTATTACGTTTTTAATAGCGACTCCGTATTCTGCGCCTATCTCATCGGAGGTGACGTAAACGCGCAGATAGTTGTTTGAAAATACTACCTGAAGCTCCTCTGCAATGCTCTTGTCAAGTGAAACAGCACAGAGCATAGTCAGCTTGCGGAGAATTACCTCCTCGGCGTGACTTGGGCCTATAAGCGAGGCAAATCCTCTATACGAAGCATCTGACAGCGCATCACGTATGCAGTCGCTCATTCGCTTGTTGGTCTTCTGCTCAAAGCCCTTGCTCACATTGACAATTACTGTGTTTTCACTAACATAGGGCTTTGCTTTTTCCAAGGCGTCTGCGATAAACTTTGTAGGCACTGCTACTACTATAATATCGTTGTAGTCTGCAATATCAGATATATCCAGGGTCGCTCTTACACCCTCGTTTACGGGTGCGTCTCCGAAGAATGCAGAGTTTCTGTGATTTACGTTTATATCCTCAATCTCGGAGGCTACGACACCGTACAAAAGCACTTCGTTACCGTTGTCTGACAGCACCTGTGCGAGAGCTGTGCCCCAGCTACCACTACCAAGTATTCCTATGCGCATCTCAAAGTCCCTTTTTGAAATCGAGAGTGATGCTTTCCTTGGTTACCTCAAGCTGACGGAGAGCTATTCCTGCGCTCTTCAGCATACGCTTTGACGCTATTGTATCAAGCGTGTGAGCGTACTTGTCGGAGAGATATACCACCTCTTTTATCCCACTCTGAATAATAGCCTTTGCACACTCGTTGCAGGGGAAGAGGTCTACGTATATTTTCGCTCCGGAGAGGTTTTTTCCTCTTGCGTTGAGGATAGCGTTAAGCTCTGCGTGAACGACGAAAGGGTACTTTGTGTCGTTGCGCTCGCCTGTTCTCTCCCACGGGAACTCATCGTCGGAGCATCCGTAGGGAAATCCGTTGTATCCCGTAGAAAGAATTCTGTTATCGTTGTCGACGATACAAGCGCCGACCTGTGTGCTGGGGTCCTTACTTCTCATTGCGGCAAGCAAGGAAACTCCCATAAAATATTCATCCCAATTTATGTAGCCTTCTCTTTTCATAAGCTCTCCTATATAAATCTTATAAATCTATGACTATGAACTGTATTTATACGTTAAATCTGAAGAGAACGACGTCGCCGTCCTGAATGACGTACTCCTTGCCCTCGCTACGAAGCAAGCCCTTTTCCTTTACGGCGTTCATGTTGCCTTCTCTTATAAGGTCGTCAAACGCCACTATCTCGGCACGAATAAATCCACGCTCGAAGTCGCTGTGTATCTTTCCTGCCGCCTGAGGAGCCTTTGTACCTCTCGTGATAGTCCAAGCACGTACCTCCTTGGGACCTGCGGTGAGATAGCTGATAAGACCGAGCAGAGTGTAGCTCGCCTTTATAAGCTTGTCAAGACCACTTTCCTCGATACCGAGGTCGGCAAGGAATGCGCTCTTCTCTTCTCCCTCAAGGTCGGAAAGCTCTGCCTCTATCTGTGCGCAGACGGCGATAATTCCTGCATTCTCGCTCTTTGCATGCTCTGCAACTGCGAGATATGCCTCGTTGCTCTCATATCCACCTGCAACGTCGTCCTCTGCCACGTTTGCCACATAGATGATAGGCTTCAAGGTGAGCAGACGAGCCTCGGCGATAAGCGCCTCTTCCTCCTCGTCAAGACAGATGGAGCGTGCGCACTTTCCGGCGTCAAGCGCTGCCTTTACCTTTTCGAGAACGGCTATCTCGGCAAGCACAGACTTGTCGCTCTTTGCCGCCTTTTGCGCTCTCTCAATTCTTCTGTCTATTATTTCAATATCGGAGAAAATGAGCTCAAGATTTATTGTTTCTATATCGCGCAAAGGGTCAATGCCTCCCTCTACGTGTATGATGTTGTCGTCAACAAAGCAGCGCACTACGTGAACGATAGCGTCTACCTCGCGTATATTTCCCAAAAATTTGTTTCCAAGTCCTTCGCCCTTCGATGCGCCTCTTACAAGTCCTGCGATATCCACGAATTCGATAACGGCAGGTGTATATTTTTCGGGATTATACATCTCGGACAGCTTGTCAAGTCTGTAATCGGGTACTGCAACCACGCCTACGTTGGGATCTATTGTAGCAAACGGATAGTTTGCAGACAATGCTCCTGCATTTGTAAGCGCGTTGAAAAGTGTCGATTTTCCTACGTTAGGAAGTCCTACGATACCAAGTTTCATTTTATTCTCCTTTGAGTTACCTATTACTTAACGATTAATTATACCATATATAAATTGTTTTTTCAAGGAAAAATTAAAAACTCCTCTGCTTTTGGGCGTTTTTTATCACTCGTTTCTATAGTCTTACATATACCGACAGATAAATTAACAAAATGTTCATCATTTGAATTTCAAATGTGATATAATGAACTTAGTTAGAGATTTAACAACTTTAACAATTTGGCGTTGCACTCTCTGCTATATGCAAAAGGGGGGCGCTGAATCCAAACCGAGCGCAATATAAAAATTCAACAAGGAGAAAAAAGATGACAGAAACAAAATTGCTCATTATAGACGACGATACGAATATATGCGATATGCTCAAAATGTATTTTGAGAAGGAGGGCTATCTTGTTAAGACGGAAAACGACGGCGTTGCAGGTCTTGAGGCGTTCAAGTCCTACGAGCCTGATCTCGTGCTCCTCGACATCATGATGCCCAAAAAGGACGGCTGGCAAGTGTGCAGAGAAATCCGCAACACGTCAGCAAAGCCTATAATCATGCTCACAGCAAAGGGTGAGGTGTTTGACACAGTGCTTGGTCTTGAGCTTGGCGCTGACGACTACATGGTAAAGCCCTTTGACATGAAGGAGCTTTCCGCGCGCATCAAGGCGGTATTGCGCCGTTGCAACAACAGAATTACAAACACCGATGACGAGGTCATCAAGTTTGACAATCTTGAGATAAGCCATGCGAAGTACGAGCTTAAGATATGCGGTAAGCCAATAGACATTCCCCCCAAGGAGCTCGAGCTTCTTTACTTCCTTGCATCAAACTGCAACAGAGTATTTACTCGTGACCAGCTTCTTGACAAGGTATGGGGCTTTGACTACCTCGGTGACTCTCGTACAGTAGACGTACACGTAAAGCGTCTGCGCGACAAGCTTGAAGGCCTTTCTGACAAGTGGGCGCTCAAGACGGTATGGGGTGTCGGCTACAAGTTTGACGTAGCTGAATAATAGAAGGTCAAAAAGGTGTTGACTTATTAAGAATAGCGATTAATAAAGGTTTTTGCTTGCAAAAATCAAAAGAACTCGGTTTTTTAAAAATCGAGTTCTTTTTGTCGCTATTCTTACTGTGGCTACTTATACTCTTTTCCTTTTTGTGTTTGCACTTATGTCCGAATGCGACATCCTCTTTGCTTTTGAAAAGCCCTCGCCCATAATATTCTCTGCCACACTTGATATGAGAAAGGCAGACGGGTCGACGGAGTAGACTATATCCTTTAGCTTGTGGTATTCCCACACGCGCACGACACACATAATCACGTTTGTGCTCTCGCCTGTGTATGCGCCCTCTGCTTTGAGATAGGTGGCGCCTCTTTGTAGTTCTGCCATAATTTTTAACGCGATTTCTTCACTTTTGCCCGATATTATCATCACGTTTCTTCCTCTTTCCGTGCCGTAGACAATTCCGTTTATTATCTTTGTCTGGCAAAAGAGGAGCACTATGGCAAAGAGCACGCTTTCTATATTTCCAAAGACGAAGGCGGATACTCCTATAATCAGGCAGTCTATCATCATTACCGCCTTGCCTATCTGTATATTGGGAAAACGCTTTTCTATCATTGCGGATATTATGTCTGTGCCTGCCGTCGACGACCCTCGCAGAAAAACCACGCCAAGCCCTGCGCCGAGCAGTACTCCGCCAAAGATGGCGGAAAGCATTCTGTCGCCATTGTAGACGGGTACAAACGGCTCTACAATAAAGTCGAGCATGAGCGTATTTATAACGAGAGTGCGTAGCGAGCGAATCGCAAATGACTTGCCGATAAACCGAAACGCAACGAAAATCAACGGCAGATTTATGAGAAAGGTCACAATACCGATAGGTAGTCCGAACAAATATCGGAGCATTACGGATATTCCCGACACGCCACCAGGTGCTATATCGGCGCTTTCTGCAAAGCAGACGATACCTATCGAAATCGCAAGACTGCCCAATATATCGGCAGATATATCCAAAAGAATGCTATTGATTTTTTCTTCCATACACACAACCAAAACTTAATTTTAATATTAATATATGTAGAAAAAATATTTATATCCGTATAGCCAAAAAGGTCGGCGCAAAGCCGACCTTTTGTTTTATTATTCATTTCGTCACGATGTCTGCGTACTCGAACGGAATAACCTTTTTTAAATCGTCAGGTGAGAGCTCCACCTGATAACCTACCTTGCCTGCGCTGAAAAATATTTTTTCGTAGCCTGACGCCGAGCAATGCACGACGGTGGTAAAAAGCTTTTTCATTCCTATCGGTGAGCATCCACCGTGAATATATCCTGTCAAGGGGAGCAGATCCTTTGCCTTGAGCATTTCTATGCTCTTCTCTCCTACTGCTTTGGCTGCCTTTTTCAAATCAAGCTCACAGCACGAGGGAACGACAAAAACGTAGTGAGTGCGAGATGCGCCCGTTGTGACCAGCGTCTTGAAAACTATAGACGGCTCCTGTCCCATAACGTGCGCAACATCAATTCCGCTGATTACTCCACTATCTACGTAGCAATATGGCGTATATTCTATTTTATGCTGGTCGAGCACACGCATTACGTTGGTTTTTTCTATGCCGTTGTCCTTTTTCTTTGCCATATTTACCTCGTTTCAAAAAAGTAATTACATTCCGTAGATTGCTGCCGCTATGTACTTTGCCCTTTCACCAAGAGAGGAAACATAGGCAAACTCGTTTATCGAATGTATAGCACCGCCGATTACTCCAAGAGAGTCGACACAGGGGATTCCATACTCTGTGATATAGGCGGCGTCAGAGCCACCCGTACGTGAGCCTGCCTCTATATGCTCAAGTCCGTTTTCCTCGAAAATGTGGCACAAATCATTGTAAAACTGTACATTTTTTTCCGTCTTAACCATTGCAGGACGATAGCTCGTTATCTCAAACGAGCTAGAGCATCCCTTTACATGAGATATTTTAGCAAGCTCTTCTACAAAGCTCTTTATCTCGTCCACCTGCTCGGTGTCGGAAAATCTGAAATTGGCAAGAAACTCGCACTTGCCTGCTACTGTATTTACGACAGTGCCTCCGCTTATTACACCGATGTTACAGGTAACACCAGCTGCATCCTTGAATTTTTCGAGCTCTATTATTTTATGGGAAGCATCGGCGATAGCGTTTGCGCCTCTTACTGCACAAGCAGAGGAATGTGCCTCCACGCCGTTTATGGTGAATTTGTAATTGATTATCCCCTTGCGGACAATGCAAAGCTCGGTAGTACTCGACGCCTCGAGGTTTATGAAAGCTATTGCATCTTCAGAGGACTTGCACATATAATCTATGGTCGCTTTTTCGCTCAAGGAGCTGTTTACCTCCTCGTCAGACTGAAGAATAAGTCGGACAGGGCGTCCTGCAAAGCCCACCTTTTCGAGCGCATGCATAGCCAAAACGGCTACAACTATGCCTCCCTTACGGTCGGCGACGCCAGGACCGTATATTTTATCCCCCTCAACACGAACGGCAGGATAGCCGAACATTCCGACAGGGTGCACGGTATCCATATGACCTGACAGGCAAAACGGGCGCTCCTTAGATGACGAATTCATCGTTATGCAAATGGCGTTTCCCGCTTTATTATGGGGCATCACGTCAATTTCCCAGCCGTGCTTTTTTGCTACATCGATAAAATACTCGCCGACCTTATCTACGCCCTCTTTAAAGCTTGTGGGACTTTCGATATTACAAACGTCGCACCACATATCCATATATTCAGGTATAAGCTTATCAATTTCTGAAAACAAAGTTGGGCATACCATAAGAAACGGCTCCTTTTCAACATGACAAAACAATTCTAACCAAATTTAAATTTTATCTTTTTTAATCACATTTATTATAGCCCCGCATTTTTGCTTTGTCAATAGATTTTTGTGTTTGTGTCACTATTCTTGGCAAAAAACAAGGCTGATACAAGCCGTTTTACCGACTGTGTCAGCCTTTTGTGTTTTAAATTATTACTTGCCGCGTACCTCTGCCGCAAAGAGCTTGGAGAGCTTCTTTGTCGTGGAGTTTGCAACACTTTCGATTTCTTCAGATGTCAAGGTCTTTTCGTTGGAGCCGATGACAAGGCGAACCGTGACGGACTTCTTTCCTTCAGGTACCTGCTTACCCTTGTATTCGTCAACGAAGCGAGCGTCACGAAGGAGTGCGCCCTCAGACTTCTTGCCAACAATGGCGTCATATATTTCGCTCCACTTGACCTGAGCGTCAACGAGGAAGGAAATATCGTAATCTGTCATAGGATATTCGGGAAGGTGGACATACTTGTTTGTTCTCGACTTGAAGGGCTTGAGAGCATCCATATTAAGCTCTACAAGAACTGCGGAGAGGACCTTTATGCCACACGCGAGCGCCGCCTTCTTGGAAAGAAGAGCGATATCACCTATCTTCTCTTCTCCGAGGTATATATTCATCCATACAACGTCGTCAGCCCAGTAAGGCTTTTCGTCACGCTTGAGGGTGAATGCCTCCATGTGAGTGTATCTCGGCATAGCCTCGATAACGCCCTTTGCACGACGGAAGAGTGCGGATATATCATCCGACTTGCCAACGAATGCGCAGCCGAGGTGCTTCTGCTGGCAGGGGAGCTGTTCGCCCTTGTATTCAGACGTATAATCGCTATCACGGAAGATCTGTGCTTCCTCGAAGATGTCGAATTCGTCGAAGTTACGCTCATTCTTCACTATTGCACGACAAATGTTGGGCAGAAGCGAGGAACGAATGTATTTCTCACTCGGTGAGGGAGGTGTGGACAATGCGAGTATTCCGTTTGTATCGGGCAAGAGTGCGGACACAAACTCCTCACTCATCCAGGGATAAGTGAATATTTCCTGCATATTGCAACGGAATGCGAGATATTCCTTTACCTTGCGAACAAGGTCGTAATCGAGCTGATTTATCGCACCATCAAATGAGGTGGTGATAGTGGTAGCCTCGAAGTTCTCATAGCCATACATACGAGCGACCTCCTCCATAATGTCTGCCTTTATGGAAACGTCACCTGTAGAACGCCACGTGGGGACTACTATATGCATGCTTGTATCGGTGAAGGTAACCTCGTAGCCCATTGTACCGAGCTTTTTAGCGACTACCTCTTGAGGAATACGCTTGCCAAGTCTTCTGTCAAGCCATTCAAGCTCTACGTCTATTTCCTTGCGTACGAGCTTGTTCGGGTATATGTCGTTGAATGCTGTGACCTTCATATCGGGATAAAGCTCTGCAAAGAGCCTCATAGCGAGTGAAAGCGCAAGGTCGCAACGCTCGGGATCTATAGCCTTTTCGTATCTTGATGAAGCCTCCGTACGATTGTCATAGCGGAGCGCTGTTCTGCGAACACCGCGTGACTCGAAGTTGGCAACCTCCAGAATTACGCTATCTGTCGTGGGAAGAACGGAATCCTTTGCTCCACCCATAACGCCTGCGAGAGCAACAGCGCCCTCTGCATCAGCGATAACGAGGTCGTCAGAGCAAAGCTCAAGCTGCTTATCGTTAAGCAAGGTGAGCGTCTCCTTCTCTTCTGCACGACGTACAAGAATGTAGTCGGAAATATGGTTGGAGTCAAAAACGTGAGTAGGCTGACCTACTGCGAGCATAACGTAGTTGGTAACGTCGACCAAAGCATTGATGGGGCGCATACCAACTCTCCAAATACGGCTCTGCATCTCGAAGGGCGAGGGCATTACGCCAAGACCTTCTATCTTTGCGCCTATATAGCGAGGGCATCTTTCCGTATCGGCTATTCTTACGTCGTAGAGCTCCTTTGTATCGGGGGTGTACTTCTCGAACTCAACAAGAGGAAGGTCGTAAAGTGCGGCTATCTCTCGTGCGATACCATAGTGTCCCCAAAGGTCAGGACGATTTGTCATTGACTTGTTATCTATTTCGAGAATAATGTCGTCAAGGCCAAGAGCCTCTGCCAAGGGAGTACCTGCGGCAACGTCGAGGTGAGAGACGTCCATTATTTCATGCTCTTCCTTCGCTACGAAAAGGTCGGCAAGACCTACTTCGACGGAAGCGCATATCATACCAAAGCTTGCGACACCACGGAGCTTTGCATTTTTGATTTCTACAGGCTCGCCCTCGCCGTGCCAGCGCACCATAGCGCCGGGACAAGCGACAACGACCTTCATGCCTGCCTCGAGGTTGCTACCTCCGCAGACGATGTCCTTGATGTCCTCTGTACCGACGTCAACGCGGCACACACGGAGCTTGTCCGCATTGGGATGAGGAAGAACCTCTTTGATTATACCTACTACGATATCCTTGAAATCGCTTGCAAGGTCGTGAGCGCCCTCGACCTCAACGGTAGACATAGTAAGGTCATACGCGAGGCGGGAGAGATCCATATCGTCGGGGATCTTTACGTAATCCTTTATCCAATTAAGAGATAATTTCATTTCTCTTCCTCCTTAATTAAACTGCTTCAGGAAGCGGAGGTCGGTGCTGTGGAACAGACGCACGTCGTCAACACCATAGCGCATCATAACGAGTCTGTCAAGACCGATATTTACATAGAAGCCTGTGTATTCGTCGGGGTCAAGACCTGCCGCACGAAGTACGTTGGGGTGAGGTGTACCACCGGGCATAATCTCTATCCAGCCCACGTGCTTGCACACGCTACAGCCCTTACCGCCACATACGAGGCATCCCATATCTATTTCAAAGCCAGGCTCAACGAACGGGAAAAATCCCGCACGCATTCTTACGGGAACATCCTGACCAAACACCTTGGAGAGAATGCTCTTTATCATAACCTTGCCTGCCGTATAGGTGAAATCCTTGTCAACGATGAGCGCTTCATACTGGAAGAAGGCGCGCTCGTGACGGGCGTCAGTGGTCTCGTTTCTATAAACTCTGCCGGGGTATACAAAGCGATAGGGGGGGTTGTGTGTCTGCATATAGCGTACGCTGTCGCCTGTGAGGTGGGGGCGCAAGCAGAGCTTGTCGGACGCCTCGCCCGAATCGTGCCCCTCGAGCCAATAGGTATCCATGCTCTCACGAGCAGGGTGGTTGGGCGGGAAGTTCAGGTTGTCAAATGCGAAATACTCGCTTGTTATTTCAGGACCTGAGAAAACCTCAAAGCCCATAGAACGAAAGGCGTCGTTGAGGTCATAGCACATCTGTGTGATGGGGTGGAGTCCACCTATCTTAGGCTGTACGCCGGGGATAGTGTAGTCGAAGTCCGAAGAAATCTCGGAAGCCTTCAGCTTGAGCTCCTCTCTGCGAGCATCTATCTGCTCAGAGAGTGTAGCCTTTACGTTGTTTACTGCCTTTCCCATTTCAGGACGCAGAGAAACGTCGAGCTTAGGTATCTCCTTTAAAAGCTCTGTAAGCGTACCCTGCTTTCCAAGCAGAGTGCCCTTTACCTCCTGAAGCTCCGCTTCAGTTTTGGCTGCCTTTATTTTTTCTGCTCCCTGTTGGAGCAAGGCGTTTAATTTATCCTTCATGATTTTTCCTCTTTTCATTAAGAAAAAATAATTTACTATTTATTTTAACACATTTAGCGCCGTATGTCAATAAGATTTGCAACTTTTATGGGTATCAAAACCACTATAGATAGCCGTTTTTCAGGGGTGTGTATTCACTTATGGCAGTAGAGCCGGCGGAAGATGAAAATTTTCGCAGATATAGAAAATAATCTCCTGCTTTGATTGAAAAAAGCAACAAAGTGTGATATACTTAATTCAGTAAATTTAATATGGAGGATAAAATTGTGGAATTTAACGTAAACAGCCCGATAATATACGTTATCGTGGGAGTTATTATCGCAATCGTTTTGTCGCAGTCGTTCTTTTTCCTCTTCCGCGCAATCAAGCGTGCGAAGGAGCTGAACATTTCACGCGACACAGTAAAGAAAACCATTTCGTCAGCTGCTGTATTTACAATAGCGCCTGCTATTGCGGTGCTTGTCGGCGTTGTCGCTCTGTCAAAGAGCCTCGGCGTTGCACTTCCCTGGCTCCGCCTTTCCGTCATCGGCTCTATCACATATGAGACCGTAGCGGCAGGAAATGCGCTCGAGGCTGCAGGCTTGGACGCAGGAATGACCATAGCAGACGCGTCAATATTCATCACTATAGCATGGGTAATGACGATAGGAATTGCGGCAGGTCTTGTGCTCGTGCCCTTTGTTACAAAGAAGATACAGAGCGGACTTCTGCAGGTAGGAATGAAGGACAAGAAGTGGGGGGAAATATTCAACAACGCTATGTTCCTCGGAATGATTTCCGCCTTTCTCGGATATGTATTCTGTGACGTGGGACTTATCGTCCGTGGCGACACCTCGGGACTTATCCCCGTATGTGTAATGGCTACGTCTGCTATCGTAATGGCTATATGCGGAACTATCGCAACAAAGTCGAAGATACGTGCGCTGACCGACTATGCTCTTCCCATAAGCCTTATTGCCGGAATGGCATCGGCTATACCATTCAGTGCTTTGCTCGGAGGTTGAAGTTGAAAATGAAGAAAACAAATCTTACTTATATGGAAAGTGTCCACCGCAGTGGACGCACTTGGGGCATCATCGTAGGCTTGGTGCTTTTGCTCTTCCCTCTGGCGCTCTCGATAATTTTCGGCGCTTCACCTGACTTTACTGTTCTTTGGAAGGGACTTCTCGCTACTGCACCTATGTACTGGGCAGTAGGAATAGTAGAGATATTTACATACGTGCCCATGCTTGGAGCTGGAGGCACTTACCTCTCCTTTATCACAGGAAATATTTCAAACCTCAAGCTCCCCTGCGCTATCGACGCTATGGAGAGAGCGGGAGTGAAGGCAAGCGACGAGGAGGGCGAGGTTATCTCAACCATCGCTATCGCAGTTTCCAGCATAGTGACAACACTCATCATTTGCGTGGGTGTCATCTGCATTGTCCCGCTCACCCCCCTGCTTGAGTCACCTGCTCTTACTCCTGCATTCAATATGATACTCCCTGCGCTCTTTGGAGGTCTTGCAGTCGTGTTTATCTCAAAGAATGCAAAGCTTTCTATAGCTCCGATAATTCTTATGCTTACACTCTTTATATTTGTGCCTGCGCTCAATGCTTCTACTGTAGGAATCATGGTCCCTGTAGGCGTCCTCTTCACCGTAGCGGTAGCAAGAATTTTGTATAAGAAGGGAGTCCTTTAATATATGTGGCCACTTCTTTTGATACCGACGATTATAGTAGTATTTCTCGCCGTAATAATTATTCGTGCTCTGAGATTTTCACCGAAGCCGCAGCCAAAGGCGAGCGACGAGGAAATCAGCTTTGACAGAGAGAAAGCGACGAACAACCTCAGCAAGCTGATAACATTCAGGACTGTGTCCTATCGCGACCACTCTCTTGAGGATGATGCTGAGTTTGAACGTCTTGTAGAAGGTCTGCCGACGCTTTACCCCAATGTAGCTAAGGTCTGTGAGATGAAAAAGCTTCCCGACCGAGCACTCCTTTTTCGCTGGAAAGGAAAGACGGACAATGCCCCCGCGGTAATGATGGCTCACTATGACGTAGTCCCTGTAAACGAGGATGCGTGGAGTGTGAGTGCATTCGAGGGCATAATAAAGGACGGCAGAATATGGGGACGAGGCACTCTCGACACAAAGGTAACCTTCAACGGCATCCTGTTTGCCGCAGACCATCTTATTTCAGAGGGTTTTGTACCTGAATGCGACATCTATTTCGCATTCTCGGGTGGCGAGGAGGTAAACGGTCGTGGCGCTGTAAATATAGTAGATTATTTCGAAGAAAACGGCATAGAGCCTTCTCTCGTTGTCGACGAGGGTGGCGCAGTCGTAGAAAACGTTTTCCCTGGTGTTAAGCAGCCCTGCGGTCTTATAGGCATCGCAGAAAAGGGTATGATGGACGTCAAGTATACAGTCAGATCGGGAGGAGGTCACGCCTCTGCTCCCAAGCCCAACGCACCTGTAGACAGACTTTGCGCCGCCTGTGGCAAAATGCTCAAGAATCCCTTCAAGGCAAAGCTGACAGCCCCCGTATCACAAATGTTTGACACACTCGGACGCTACTCATCGTTTGTATATAAGATAATTTTCTCGAACATCAGGATATTCTTGCCTGTACTGGATATGATATGCAAAAAGAGTGGTGGCGAGCTTAATGCGCTCATGAGAACGACAGTAGCATTTACACAAATGCAGGGCTCGTCGGCATCAAACGTTATCCCCCCCGAGGCATCGCTTGTTTCAAATATGCGACTTAATCCTGAGGATACAGTCGACTCTTCACTTGAATATATCAAAAAGACTGTCGGTGACGACAAGGTAGAAATATCCTGCATACATGGAACAAATCCGAGCCGTATATCTCGCACAGACTGCGATGGCTGGAACAAGGTGTGCACAGCAGTAGCATCTACCTGGCGTGGCTGTATAGTTTCCCCATACCTGATGGTACAGTGCTCCGACTCACGCCATTACGGAAGAATTTCCGATCGTGTCTATCGCTTCTCTGCTATGGACCTCACAAGTGAGGAGCGTGCTACAATACATGGAAATGACGAAAGCATTTCTCTCGACACCGCGTGCCGAGCAGTCGAATTCTATATCCGACTGATGAAATCCTGCTAAACAAAAAAAGACAAGGAATGAAAATTCCTTGTCTTTTTATTTTACTGAAAATTATTCTACGTTTCCTGTGCGAACTGCATCGAATTCCTCTTCTATCTCCTTGGAGGGAGCCTTTGTCAAGAGGGAAACTACCACGATGACGATAGATGAAACGATGAATGCGGGAAGTAATTCGTAGATGTCCCATGCGCCACCGATAGGACGAACGAGGAACTTCCAGACAAATACCATCACGCCACCCGCTACCATGCCTGCGAGTGCGCCCCACTTGTTGGAACGACGCCAGAACAACGCGCTGAGAACAACCGGACCAAACGCTGCGCCAAATCCCGCCCATGCAAACGATACTATACGGAATACCGAGCTATTGGGGTTCCATGCAAGCACTACCGCAACTGCAGAAATTATAATAACTGTCGCACGTGCTATCCACATCTGTGTCTTTGTAGACATATTCTTGAGGAAGTGTGTCTTGATGATGTTCTCGGAAACACTGGACGATGCTACGAGAAGCTGTGAGTCAGCAGTTGACATTGTAGAAGCGAGAATACCCGCCATAATCACACCTGCAACAAGTGCGGCAAATACGCCATTCTTGCTGAGAAGAGTCGATATAGCGATGATTATTGTTTCTGACTTTGATGCTGCTTCAGCGGCGCTTGTCGCTTCAGCAAAGAGGGAGGTGAGTGATCCGTTTTCTACCATAGCCATACCTACAATACCAATTATTGTAGCCACTGCCATGGAGATAATAACCCATATAGTACCTACACGGCGAGAAATCTTCAATTTGTTTACGTCGCCGATAGCCATGAAGCGCACAAGAATATGAGGCATACCAAAGTATCCAAGACCCCATGCGAGTGTGGATACGATAGGCAAAAATCCATAGGATGCTACCTCGTTTGTAAAGAGGTTACGGAATGAAGTAAGGCTGATGTAATCGGCAATTCCCGTAGCATTGTCTACTACAGCACCGACACCGCCTGCCTGTGAAATACCGAATACAAGTACTACAACAAGCGCAAGTGACATTACAACACTCTGTACAAGGTCGGTAACACTCGCAGCGAAAAATCCACCGATAACGGTGTATGCGATAATGATAGCCGCACTGATTATCATAGCTACGTGGTAGTTAAGACCAAACAATGTGGAGAAAAGCTTTCCGCATGCGCTAAATCCGGATGCCGTGTAAGGAACAAAGAAGACGATGATTATAACAGCGGAAATGGTTACAAGCAGCTTGCTTGTGTCACGATAACGGTTTGCAAAAAAGTCGGGAACTGTTATTGAGCTTGACTTTTCGGAATAAACGCGAAGGCGCTTTGCCACGATGAGCCAGTTGAGATACGTGCCCACTGCAAGGCCTATTGCAGTCCATGATGCTTCTGCAATACCACAAATGTATGCAAGACCGGGAAGTCCCATGAGCAGCCATCCACTCATGTCGGACGCCTCTGCACTCATCGCAGTTACGAGAGGACCGAGCTTTCTGCCACCGAGATAAAATTCGTCAGTTGAGCGGTTTCTCTTTGAATACAGAATTCCTACTCCGAGCATAAACAGCATATATGCAAATATAGCTATTAACATTAAAATTTCAGATTTTGTCATAATTCCTCCAAAAAAATATATATGCAACATTCTACCACAAAAGTCGTTTATTGTCAATGCTTTTTGGCAAGTAAATATATTATTTTTGTAAAGCGCTAAAGTGAAAAAGCAAAAAACATCAAAAAAAGGAAAGCTGTGGCAAGACAGCTTCCCTTTTGGCATATAAATTGGTATGTAAGTTGAATTTAATACTTGTATTAAAGATCTCTTTCATGAAGCACGACGCCGTTTTTCTGCAACTGGCGCTGGAGTGTGGGCACATCGAGAGCAGAAAAGTCGTCAGAAAGTGAAGCGGCTGTTCCTGCCGCCTCGCCCGTTACGGCACAGCAAGGGATAACTCGCATAAGCTCCCAAAGATCCTCATCGACAGATGTGCATCTTCCTGCTACCAAAAGGTTTTTCACCTTTTTGCTATAGAGTGTCTCAAAGGGCACCTCGTATACAGGGCCACGACGTCTCCAGCTTGAAATCATACCGATAGAGCTTTCAAGATACGTGTGCTCCTGTGTGAATGCAAGCGTGTATTCTCCGACAAGTCTTCTCGTCATTCTGAGCAGAGGAATGGTCGCCATAGTGGACAAAACTGTAGTGCTGTCCTCTTTTCTTCTATTCAACCAATGGTTCAATGTCTGCTTGTGAGAGAGGCAAACCATATCTGAAATTTCCTTGCCGTCAAGGCCTGCAAAGCGGTGGTCTGTCTTGCCGATTTCTTCACTCTCCTCGCGCTCCTCGTCGGGCGTATCGGCATAGCCGACCTTGTTCAAGTCGTATCCGTTTTTGTCTGTGTGGTAGTACCACGATGCCAAAACATTTTTCTTGCCGAACTCTGCTGTAGGAGCATTTGCGAAATGGGCGATATCGCAATCTCCCGTAGCATCAATAACAGATTTTATCTCGTAGACGGTTCTGCCGGATTTATTCTCTACACTTATGCTTTTTATTCTATCGTTTTCGGTTTCGGCATCAACTACGTAGCTACCGTAAAGTATGTCAACGCCCGCCTTTAGCAGCTCTCTTTCCGCCAAAATAGCGAACACCTGAGCATTGTAACGCACCTCAAAGCGCTTATCCTTTTCAGTACGAGTGCCTACGCCGTCAAGCCAGTTGTCAGGATAGCGCTCCTCATAGCCGTACTTTATAGACAGTCTGAGCAATTCCTCAGCCAAGCCAAAAGAAACCTGCTTTCCGTATCCGTCACAGAGAGGAAGGTAAATCGTGATAAGACCAGCCGTAGCCAAGCCACCTAAAATATACTGTTTTTCAAACAGTATTACCTTTTTTCCACCACGGGCAGCCGCAAGAGCAGCCGCAATTCCTGCGATGCCTCCACCACAAACCGCTACCTCGTAAGAGTTGTTGTACAGCATATACAATCTCCTTTTCTTTCCGTTAATATCGTTTCAATTATACACCTGCAATCACACTTTGTCAATTACTTAAGAGAAATTTGAGAAAACAAAAAAACCTCGCAAGAAGCGAGGTTTTTCGTTTTTTGTTTAGCCTTCTGTGGCTACTTCTTGTTATAACAACTCTTGCAGTATGCAGATAAGCAAGTAAAGTGCAAAACCTGCAGGCGCTACGAGCGCAGAAACAAGCGACTTTACAGCATATCCCGTACGGCGCAAAGCGACCGATGCTGCAATGCACAGCAAAAAGAAAGAGGGGATAAAGTGCATTGCCTGATGGTAGAATTCGGGGCTACCGCCTTCAATGTCTATCAGCAATGCTAACATAGTAACAAAGAAAAGGAAGACTGTACCGACAATAACATTAAGCACGATAGAAACAACGTCGACCGCCTTATACTTCAATTCCTTATCCTTTTTCACAAAAATGATAATCGCAAGCAAGGCAAGAAGCGAAATAATGAACGTAGGCATAACGACAGCGCCACTCAAATGAGACAAATGCGAAAAGGTGAATGAATTTTTGATCGGCGAGGGATATTCAAAGTCGATAAGCTTTACGCCGTGGGAAGACAAGGTTTCTTCATCATGATACTCATTCTCTTCAGTATCGTAATAATAAATCTTCGGCTCAACGTCAGAGTAGTCGTACTCTGTATCGCCCATCATATAGTCGGCATGGAAGTGCGTCCACAGCTCAATTCTGCCACTTTCATCGCTTTTAAGAGTAAAAACTGTATTTCCCTCTCTCATATTGCCTATCTCGCCTACGTATAAGCGAGACTTACTGTCTGCATAGCCACCGTTACCATTGTAGCGAGCTCGGTATACATCGTTGATGGTCTTTGTTTCGCCATCAAGCTCGTATGTTATGGAAAAAGGAAATTCACCTTCAGTGATATTAGGCTTCTTGGCAATAGCGCTGATAAGAGAAAATACGGCAATTACCAAAACTGCAACTAAAAGAATAATAGCGGGCAATGATAATTTCTTGTTCTTCATAGCTTTTATTTCCTTATTTATAGATTAGAAAACCAAAGTGTCTATTTTGCCAAGCAATACCGAAAGCATTTCCTTGCATCTCGCAATTTTTGCAGGGCTCTCTGCCTCATCGGGACGGCGAATAGCGCGGCGAAGCATACGGGTGTAACCGACAATCATTGCTTTTTCTGCAACTGCTCGGCACACATCCTCATCCTCTGTACCAAGATACATTTTAAGCGACATATCCCAGAACCTTTCTGCCGTTTCGTGATCATATCCAAAGAAGTTAATAGTCACCTGATGGTCAAGCTCGGAATAACCGATAAATGCATTAAACATAGAGCCAAGCTCAAAAACGGGGTGTCCCATGCACAACGTATCCATATCAATAAGCAGAGGCTCGCCGTTTTGCACCATGATGTTGTTGGTGTGATAGTCGCCGTGCATCAATGTGTTTTTCTTCGGTACGGCACTAATCAAGGCACGAAGCTTTTCGCCCTGCTCCTTCGGGAGATGGGGAGCGACAAAATCCGCCCAGGCAAGTGCAGTTTCCTTCATGTCGGGGACTTCTCCGTCCTCGACCTCAATGGCGTGAATGCTCTTGAGCATATCAATATAGTATTTTGCCGCCTCGGATAAATCGTCAGGGTTGTTGCGAATCAGCTTGGTAACGCTGACCGCATTCAAAAGCTCTGTAACAGTACCATAGCCGTCGTCAACACGTACAATGCCATAAGGAATTGCGGTGTTGATACCAAGCACAAACGCCTTTCTCGCATTCTCACGCTCCTGCTTGATTTCAGGCAGAGCATCCTTTGCGAAATAGGTCTTGAGTATAGTTTCGTCATCATAGCGATAGACGGCGCCGTTTGCACCCTTTGCGATGAACTCGCATCCATCGACGCTCATTCTCTGATACGCCTTTTCGACAGTTACCATATCGGTAAAGCCTGTCATATCAAATACCTCGTAGACATCAGGTGCTACGTTTATAATTGCGAGCTTGGGCGCTTCCTTTCTGAGTCTTAAAATGACACGAAGACCTGCAGATGATATGTACTCGAGCTTGTCTGCGTCAAGCACAACGTGCTTGCCCTCGTTGTCCTTTTTTATGCTGAAAATCTTCTCCTCTGCCTCGGGCGCATTTGTAGCATCAATTCTTCCCTCTACGGCAATATACAAAATGTCTTTATCTAAACGAAAAGTAACGTCCATTTCTTATTCTCCTTTTCCAAATACCAGCTCTGTAAGTGTTTTATATTCAAGCCATGCTGAAGTGTCTGACAAGCGTGATGTAAATTCGGCAATTGAGCGATAGTACCACGCCTGCTCGTTTACGTCCTTTTGGTTAAAGCGCTGCCACATAGCCACGCCCTCTGCCTTGAAATCACGATAGATGGCACGCATATTTGCAAGCTTATCTCCAAGCCATACCATAAGCACCGCTATATCGTCTGTGCTTTTCAAGACGGCAAGGGATTCCTCCTTGCGTATGCGCCAGCTCTCTGCGGGCGGCATATCTGCGCGCTTATCTTCGGTCTCCGACTCTACCAGCTCTCGCACGCGGGCACCGAATTTTTCTTCAATTTCCTCTATGGTGATATCTGCGTCCTCTACAACATCGTGGAGAGCTGCTGCGGCAATCAAGCTCTGATCATTTGTCATTGTGCCGACGATTACCGCCGCTTCCATCGGGTGCAGTATGTACGGGGCATCATTCTTTTTTCTGCGCATTCCGTCATGTGCTTTGACAGCAAATGCGATAGCCTCGCTTACAAGCTCCATTATTCAATCACCAAAATGTCAGCAAAGCCGGTCATTTCAAACACTTCCATAACCTCTTCGCAAACGCCTGTCACCTTCATAGAGCCGATCTTCTGCATCTTCTTCTGTGCGCTGAGAAGCACACGGAGTCCTGCGCTGGAGATATACTCCATCCCCTTTACGTCCAAGACGAGATTTTTAGTGTCGCCGATATCCTCGCTTATTGTCTTGTCAAGTGCAGGGGCTGTAATGGTATCGAGTCTTCCTACGATCTCGATGATAGTTTCTTCTGCATTTTTCTTAATTTCGATGGTCATATCCCTTGATCTCCTTTAGATTTTTTTACTCATAGTCAAAACGTTTTCATTGTTTTCATACGCATATGTGACGGTGTCCATGGTCTTCTTTGTAATGAAGATGCCAAGACCTCCTATCTCACGCTCCTCTGCCGACAAGGTAATGTCGGGATCCTGTTTCTTCAACGGATCGAAAGGAATTCCCTTATCTGCCATACGGAAGGTGACGACACGACTCTGCTCGTCAAAGCCTATAGAAAGTGTCATATCTCCATCGCTATCAGGGTAGGCATAGTGAGCAACATTGACGAACACCTCTTCAATGGCGACACAGATAGCCGTCTGGATTTTCATAGGACATTCAAAGCTCTCAAGAGCTTCCTCTACAAAGCCGAGAACATCGGCCAAGGATTCCGTTTTTGCAGGGAATGCTTTATTCGTCATACGCTCACCTCCTTTTTCATGATTGTAATCAAACATTAACATAGTAATATCGTCAAACTGAGGAGCCTCGCCCACGAATTCGTCGATATTAGATTTAAGCAACGGCAAAAGCTTTACAGCCTCTACAGAGGTATTTTCGTTCATAAAGGACAATAGTCTATCCTCTCCGTAAAGCTTGTTATCTACGTTTGTAGCCTCAGGCACACCGTCTGTATACAAGAACAGTCGGTCGCCCTTGTTTAATGTAATTTCAGCGACTCGGTAACGGACTCCCTCCATGCCTGCAAGGACAAATCCTGCGCGTGTCCTGAGGTATTCAAACGAGCCGTCAGCACGCTTCAAAAGCGGAGGGTTGTGACCTGCATTGGCATACTTTACGACACCTGTAGTCAGGTCCATAATACCCATCCAAGCGGTGACAAACATACCGGATTCATTATTTTCACAGAGCTTTTCGTTTGCCTTTGTGAAAATATCGTTGACCTCCATACCGCTCTCCGCCAAGTCCTTTATGATGGTCTTTGCGGTCATCATAAACATTGCCGCAGGTATTCCCTTACCAGAAACGTCGGCGGCAAGAAACGCCACAGTCGTATCGTTCAGCTTATAGAAATCATAGAAGTCGCCTCCGACCTCCTTTGCGGCAATCATTTCAGCATAGATGCTATACTCTTCTCCCCGAGGGAAATTTGTAGGCAGAGCCGAAAGCTGAATCTGCTTTGCATATTCAAGCTCCTTATCTATACGAGCCGCAGCTTCAGCTATGTATCGCTTCAAGGTTGACACAGTTGAGTTAATATCATCGGACAGTGAGGAAAACTCCTCGTTTGAGCGTACATCTACAGTAACATTCAAATCGCCCTCTGTTATCCTTCCCAAAGTATCGTTTATCTTCTTTAAATTGTTGATAATCACACGCTTTATCAAAATGTAAATAAATATGAACAAGGCGGCGAAAATAAGCACCTGCATAAATATGCTGGTGTATAGCGAGGCATCTCGCATAAACATCGCTTCGCTTTCGGGCATTGCCGCAATAATGCAATAACCTTCAACAAACTTAAACACATACATATACTTCATGCTTTCGGAGGATTTTCCGTCCACAATATCTGCATAGTAAAGCGCTGTTGCTGTTTTGCCCTCCTTCATTTCGCTCGGAGGCTCGATGCCTATAGTAGAAATGGGATAGCCTGAATATTCATTGTCAATTACCAAGGAAAGCTTGTCATCGCAAACGGCGACGAAGCCACCTGTACCGACGTGACGATTTTTAGTAACGTCAACTACGAACTCGTTGAGCATCTCGTGGAATTGCTCGGCGTCATAACCGACCTGAATAAATCCGCCGCCCTCAAGATTGATAGCCGCATATTTTCTCCAGACGGATTCGTCCTTTCCTCTGGGAGTATACTCCTGAACAAACGAATCCTGTGTTTTCAGCGTGTCCACAAATTCCTTGGACTGCTCTTTAGAATTCATATCGTAATTGTTTATTACGTCGGCTTCGGTAGAGTCGGTAATCCAGCCGTCCGAGCTTACAACGTTGATCTCTTTGATATCGTATTTTTCAGCAATAGCGCTCAGAGACACGCTGTTATCGCTTTCGTATTCTTCCTTGACAAGCATTGCCAGACCCAATAGCTGTGCATCGGACTTGCCCTTGATATCTGCCTCTACGTCATTGATAGCGGCAGTAAACACCTCTTGTGTTTCTATTTGTACCATTCCGTTTTGGAGAATATACGTAAATACGCTTGTAATCAAATAAGCGATGACAATGCACAGAAGCAGCCAACGCTGAAAGGTGTTAGCTATACGCTCACTTCCCTTGATTCTGGTAAAGCGCTCGTGGCTCAAAAACGAGACTATAATGATAGCGCAGCCTACGGCTATCGAATTACCAAAAATCATCGGGGCTGTAGCGCCCTTGACAAACTCAAAGGCGTAAGATGAGTCGTCCATATTTGTGAGGAAGATCAAGATCATGTGAATGACCTCGCATACCACGGCTATACAAATGCCGTATCCCCACGTAGGCTTCTTGTTGTCAAACATGAGCTTTCTGAGTCCTGCCGACATAAATCCTGCAAGAATGGTGGCGACACTACAAGCAAGACGTGTATACACGCCTGCGCCCCAGTAAACAGAAAACCAACGGTAAAGACCACCTATAAGACCTGATATAATACCTGCGGGAGCTCCGAAAATAAGTCCTGCCGACAACGGAGCCGCATCACGAACGTTTACTGTTGTTCCAAGCAGCTCTACTCCGTAGCTTGATGCAAATGCTGAAACGCCACCAAACAGAACACCTATGATAATCTGCTTTGCGATGTACGGCATCTTTTTAGCAGGTGTATGCTTATCCGTCAGATATACGGCAAGCACGAGAAGGCAATTTAATAAAATAGGAATAATTAATCTCACAACGCCCCTCCTTTACATGAACAAGCCTGCAATCGCTTTAATCGAATCCGACAAGAAATCGCCGAAAACGCCGATAGCCAAAAGCAAAACCATATACAAGAACATACTACTCTTGCTTACCGAGTTTTTGAAAAGGTTGTAATAGAAATTAAACTGACCTTGCAAATTGTAATCACGGTTTTGCTGCCACTGATATGTAATTACATCCTCACACTTATATCCTTGAGGAAGATAACCATTGTACAAATTCTCCTCCAGTCGTCGAATACGATAGCAGTTGGCGTCGTTCAGCTCATAATTTTCATCAATTGAAAGTGTGACGACAGCCTTCTTCAGCTTTTGGCGATGGAAGGCACCTATTCTGGTAATCTCCTCAGGCAAAAGACGGGATTCGTTTATTCGAATGGAGTAGCCGTATTTTTCAGTCACAACGGGAGTCGTGATAAGGTCACGCAATCTATCAAGGACATTCCCTACGTCAACGTGAGTCCTGAATATCTCATCCAGAGTTTTGTGAGGCATACGCCAAATAAAATACGCCTCATCGTTATCAAGAAACGGCTGTAGCTTTTCCAGATCAATGGTGATTAGAGCTCCGTCAGCTAAAGGCGAAAGCTCATATCCCAGCGTGCTTATATGCACGACATCTACCGTCTTTCCGTTGTAGGCAATTTCGGAGGCGTGAGGGTTTTTCTTGTAGTCTACAATGCACGCCGCACTAAAGGTCGCCTGCAAAATCTTCGTGTCGTCAAAAAGCAAGGACACATCCTCTATTTCATCCTTGCAAACAGCAAACGGCACATAAACATTTAATGCCCTGCTCGATTTTACACCTCGTACACGAATTGCTATATCAACATAGCTCTTTCCCTTCGGGTTGAGCCAATCGTTAATATATACCGTGCTCGTATCTTCTCCGTCTACCCAGACAGCCCAGCCGTCATCGGCAAACTTTTTTTGCTTCTTTGGCATTATCCATGCTCCTTCCTATATAGTTATTCCCAAACACTTATTCTCCCTTTGGGTGTCTGACCATCGCATAATGTGTTACGGGAGATTTGGGAATGATTTCTTCCTTCATTAAATCAAATCCATAATGCTGATACAATCCCACGTTGGTCTCCTTGTTGGTTTCAAGATAAGCGACCATTCTTTCGTCATCGCAGAATTGCAGCATAGGACGCATCAATTTGCTTGCTATTCCCTTGCCCTGCGCATCCTTTTTTATCGAGAGATTGTATAAATACCAATCATAATTATCGGTGAATTCTTTTTTGAGATTCATCGCATAGCTTTCGTAGGCTAAAAGCCTTCCGATAATACCCAGTCCTGAGTGAAGTATCAGCTGCAGACCTCCGTTTATCAAAAACGGAATAGCCTTGCTACCTGTAAAGCCGAAGGGCAACCAAGCGGCAAAGCCGTTGATTTCCTCGCTGTCCGCATAAATAACTGCGTCCTCTGTCATTGTCTTAAGGGAAATCTGCATTATGAGCTTGGACGCCTTCTCATCGTATTTTCCCTTGGTAAGCCAATTGTGCAAGGGGTAGTCACGGTAAGCATCAGCGGCGACCTCGGCCAAGCGCCCGAGATCCTTTTCCTTGACGATGTATAGTCCCGCTTTTTCTATAGCCTTTTTCGCAAGCGGTATTTCAATTTTTCTGACTAATTTATCCATTACTACTCCTTACACAACATACTGAAAATCAAGCCTTTTTATTTGCTATCAGCTTTTGAGCAAGCAATACAAAAATCATAACTACAAACAATGTAGCGCTTGCTTTATGAATGATAGCGAGTGCGAGAACGCCATGAACGTTCATGATCACGATGCCCGTAATCAAAGCGATGCCGTAGAATGCTCTCATAATTACCTCAAGAGCAGGAATGCGCCAATCCTTTTTGGTCAAAACAGTGTATGACACCAAAACCAAAACGCCCAATACGGAAATAGCGATATGGGCAGTAAGACCAGTCGCTCTGAGCAAGAACAGCAAAACTCCTATCACAAGCAAAACAGGGGCAAAAATAAAATCCTTTTTCATAACATCTACTCCTTTGTTTTATTTATCAAGCTTTTTCTTTCCCAGCTTGTCAAGACCGAAGAACAAGAATCCAACCACAACGAAAGCAACAGAAAGAATGCCTATCCACATAAGAACGCCGGAAACGCCCTGTGTGTCGAGGTTTACAAAGAAGTAAGGATAAATAAGGGGTGTAGTTGTGGTGGGTATCAGAATTGAAGAGTCAAACTTCAAAATAAGTGCCTGAATGAGAAGGAATATTACGTAAGCGAGGGGGAATCCAATGGAGGCGACGGGATAGAACCACTTGCACTGCTTGCGCTCACGGAACAAGAACCAGTCTGCTATGTACATAATGGGGAGAAGCACGTGGAAAAGAAGGCTTCCGACTCTCCAGTTTGCCTGAGGGTCGCGCCCCTCTGCGCCTGCGAGCATAATATTGAACACAAGGAACGTCAGCAAAATGCCAAGCATACCGATAAACTTCAAAAGCGGTGCGGCAGAAACAAAGCTATCCTCTTTCTTTTTTGCCGTCTCGATAAGCGATGCAAGCATAACACCTATGCAAAGGAAATTACTGATGTTGGTGAAATGCACGTAAAAATCCCAACGAATCATATTGATGTTGTCGAAGATTCCAAGGCAAGCGACGAATCCAATAAAGCCAAGTGTCACATAGATGGTCTGGAAAATCAATTGCGCAGTTCTGTTTTTGATCATGGTTTTTCTCCTGTTTTTAATTTTTTATTTGTTTTGCCTTAACGACAAATTAAAGCTTTTATATGCAATGTAGCACCTGTTTTTCGCATTATATTCATACTCGCTCAAACAGTACACCCATTTTATCCTTATTATATTATTTATAGTATGACAAACCTCTTACATAAAAATAAAAAAAGCCGTCGAAATGACGGCTTTTTGCGTACTTTTTTTATTTGTCTTTTCTCTCCCAAAGCAATCCACACGTGCCCTCTGCCCAGCTATACTGCGAAATATACTCGCCGATAAATTCAGGCTTGCCGGTTTTTAAATAGCTAAAATAATCGCAGTCGATTTTTTCGGGATCTATAGAATAGAGATAATTGTTTCTTTCAAAAATCTTTTCCATTCCGTACGCCTCAAGGGTTTGACGCAAGTCTCGGAACAATTGATGAATGTAGTTTTGGTTTTTCTGCTCCTCATCATTTTCCCAGAGCGCGACACCAATTTCTGCAACTGTAACGCCTGCTCCGTTTCGGTCTATCAAAAAGGCAAACAGTTCTTTCGTTTTCGAGCGCTTAAAGGTCATTTTTTCGCCCTTTGCATAGACCTCGAAGTTGCCAAAGCATTTTACAGCAAGTGGCTTTTCCCTCTGACGAATGCCCTTTATATTGTCAATTTCGCCTTGTACATCCTCGGCAGATACGGGTTTCATCAAATATCCGGAGGCTCGGAGCTTGAAGGCGGAAAGTGCATATTCCTCATAACCGGTGCAAAACACGATTTTACAGTCGGGGCAAGCGAGGAGGATTTTTTCTGCAAGCGCAAGTCCTCCCATGCCTCGCATATTAATGTCAAGAAAGGCGATATCCACAGGATTATTCTTTACGAAGTCGAGCGCTTCATCACAGCCTGTGAATTGCGCAAGCTCTGAAATGTCAGGCGATGCCTTTACTGCCGTCGCCAAAGCGCCGAGCATTAATATCTCGTCATCTACTGCTATTGCAATCATGAGCGCACCTCCTTGGGAATTTTGATCAAAACTGTAGTGCCGACACCCTCCTCACTCTTGATTTCAAGAGTGCCGTTTACCATTGCGCTTAATCTTCCACGTATATTACGAATACCTACGTGCTTTCGTTCATCAAGCAAGACGCTCGTGTCAAAGCCTACGCCGTCATCCACTACTGTGACACAGTAGTGCGTATCGGTCTCGAAGGACACGACATGTATCGTGCCACCCTTTTGCAGCTTCATCAAGCCATGCTTGATTGCATTTTCTACTATCGGCTGAATGGTGAGTGCGGGGATATGAAAGTCGTCCGAATTCATTTCAAAGGCGAATGTCATATCGGGGAAACGCACGTTTTCGATGCTTATATAATGGCGCACGTGCTCCATCTCCTGCGACATCAAAATTGGCTTGGGGTTATCCAGCTCTCCAAAATTTCCTCGCAGATATTTCGCAAAGTTATGGACAAGCTCTCCCGCCTTTGGAGGATCAATACTGCAAAGCTGTTCAATACTGCCAAGCGTATTATAGATGAAATGCGGACGGATCTGGCTCATCATTGTGGAAACTCTGCTTTCGGTGAGCTGTGCATTCAAAAGGATTTTCTCCGTTTCCAATTCCTTTGCCTTGGCAAGAGCGTTGATGCTGTTTGGTATGACCTTAAGCACCGCTACCATAGCAACAACAAAGAAGACAACGAAGACATACTGAGAGGAAATTCCGCCTTCCCACAGTCCAAGGTCGGTCATAATGACGTCAAAGCAGAATGAAACGAGCGGCAAAATTGAACCGATATAAATCCAGCGTTCCCTTCTCTCCTTGGCGGTGAATATCTCTCGTATAAGGCAACCAAGTAGAATGATATTGACGATTATCTGCGCAGCAGCCCAGTAAAGCCAAGTATCGTAGAAACGAACTTCAGTCAAAACAGGCCATATGAAAATCAATGCATCAACAAAGCCGAGAAACGTGACAGTGATAGCTCCAATTGTTTTCGTGCCTTTCAAAAAGCGCACAATCGCAATAGAAAGGAAGAACATGTAGAGCATCATAGAGCAGCCCAGAATTGTGGTGTTTGACACAAAGGAGTCTCTCCAAAACGAAACCCCATCTGCGCTATATGACAAATAAGTGCCGGCAAACATGATTACAATTCCAAGAAGCCAAAGCATTTTACTATTCTTTACATGTATAAGAGCAGAAAACAAGGCAGTTCCAAAAACCATAAGAGAGACGATGACAAACAAAAGTCCGATATCTCTCTGTGTGTTTCCGCTGTCAAGCACTCCTTTTTCAAACTCAATATCTGTCCACAAGGCTATGCCCGAAAGCATCTCGTCTATTGCCGTTTCGTTACCGAATGCATGGGGGTTGTGGATAACGATTTCTATTTGTTCTTCGCTACCTGTAAGTGTGTACGCCTCCCAATTCACACCGCATGCAGAATCTCCGTACATGGGGTTTTCCATATCAACGACAAAAGGCTCGTTTTCGCCCTCATAGAACGTCAAGTTGATATGATTAGTGTAAAATGCTATAGGAGTGTCACCTGTGTAAATCCCTACATACTCGCCGTCAGGCGTCATCATATGGAAATTTCCTCGCAGTGTAACGTCACCTTCAGTAGAAGAAATGTGACATCCCTCCACAATCGGTTGCCACTCTCCGTCGGCAATACGATACTCGCCGTCAAAATATACCTGTGCGACCAAAGCCGGTTCCGCTTGGCTGCTAGTAGCGTTTCCGTGCCATAATAGCGCAACAGCCAAGAGAATTATCATCACAATTCCAGCTATCTTTAGCGTTTTTGTATATACAATAGCTTTCATTTATATACTCCTTTATAGCTCTGTTTTACAAAGCCGTTTCATAATATACATCGTAGAATATGCGAATTTTTATAATCCTTTTTGCTTTCTTTCAGCAAAACATTATGTACTTTGGCTAATTATACCACAAAAGCGCAGGCATGTCAATCAGAGGCTGCCTATCTTCGTCGCCCCACCAAGCGTTTGCGCCACGACCTTTTATGTTATGTCCCTTGCCAGGGAGGAGAAACAGTCGCATAACCTCTGCCGCAGCCTCATCTCCACCGAAGTAACGGCACACATTGTTATAGTAATGCACCGTCTCTGCCCAAGGTCCCCAGAAATCTGAAATGCCTGAGAAGACGAGCAAGCGGCCACCTCGTGCGTAGAAAGCGGAAAGGTCAGGGTTGTTGAATGTGAAATCATAGCCAATCTCTGCATTCATACGCTCGTAATCGTCGGCAAAATCAAAATCATGATGGCATATGTTCTCGCCGAAATAGAGCTTAAACCAAGGAAAGTCAAACGGTCGGTGGTTCTACGCCCGCAGGGGAGATAAAAGAAAAAACCAAGTCACTTGACTTGGTTTTTGAGCTCATAGTACAAAAATGCAACTCAGCAATTCGTACCGCCTATTTAATTTCTTTGGCACATTGTACTTGTTTATTTAATTAAAAGCCAAAAAGTCTTACCACATTAGAAATTAGAAAAACACCTCAAACCGAACTTCTACAATTCAATTTTGAGGTGTTCTTTGGGTTTCATTCAATATTAATTACACGCATTCTTCGATCAACTTAGACTCATTCTCACTAATATTCAAATTTTCCAAGTTATCTATTGTTTCATCTGAATCGAATAAATACTGTTTAAAATCATCCGAATGCTCTAATTTGAATTTTTCATATTGTTCTGTCTTTCTAAAATCAATAAAAATAGGCCAGTCACGAATAGCAGTAGCATTAAAACTTTCCGGATACGTTCTTGAAAGCAATGTATATACTCTATCGAAATCACCTTGTAAACAACATTTAGCAATCGCAAATTGTGTCTGCATTGCTGAAACATCAAAACCATCCAACCACTTTTGTATTGATTTTCCCTGTTGTTTTAAAGCTATCATTCTGTTTACTTCAAACATACTTTTATCCAAGAATGAAAAATCTTTATTTTTGACTAAAATTCCATATATGTATTCACAAAAAGCATACTCTTCGTTATTTAAAGCAGAAAACGCAATATTCTGTGAAAGAATATCATAGTTCTTTGCATCCGACTTTATTGATACTAAAAATTCATAAAACAAAACACAAATCATTTCTTTCAAAACGACTATCGAATTATGAAGATAATAATCATCACAAACTAATCTATCTCCACATTTGACACCTTTTTTATATTCCTCATGAATATTATCCAAATATATTTTATTAACAACTCCCTCATTATGTACAAAAAGATTTCTACGATAATATATTTCTTCGAATACTTTTCGTATGCATATATACCTATCCAAATTAATTGAACTCTTTTCGTTCATTTTGTCAAGTGTTTTTATAGAATCAAATAAATTATTGGATACTTCTTCACGAACCTCACTAATTATTATTTCTTCAACTGTAGCAGAAAATAGACGACTCGTTTTTATGGTTTTTCCTTCAAAATATTGTTCTGGATTTGATACCACTAAAAATTCATATATCTGAGCTAAATATTTTTCAAATATTATAATTACATTAGACAAAATCGACCTACAAAATATAGTTCTTTGACTATCAAGTTTATATTTCTTGTTCCGTGTTAATTGAGGATCCTGCGATTGAAAATCAGAAGCCATAGAATAAGAAATATTATTTTTATCATTTTCTCTTGTAAGTGTAACATTAATAATTTCTTTTAGCTTAGTACCAACGATTTCTTTTTCATCTATTTGTGCTTTTAAAGACTCAATATCATCTTCATCATCCGGAATATTCTGCAATACATCATTTATCGCAAGACCTATTTTATATGTATTTTCTAACTCTATTTTATTTTGATTCCAATTAGTAATAAAATCATTATAAAACTCATTCAAAGCTTCTACCTCTTGAATTGCAGTTAAAAAACTTCCCTTTATCACTTCATTGGGAACAATAATTTCTACATCTACGCTCATTTTGATTATCCTTTCTGATATCAATAATATTTTTCAAAAAACACCTCGGCAAAACAAATATGAACTCTGTTTTTATATATTATATCATATTTTTCATCAAAAATCTACATCGATATTGTAAATATGACAAATCAAAAACATTTTATTAATTATTTCGTGATATACTATTGCTCCATCACTTTATTTTAAGGAGAAGCAATATGAAAGAACAAGAAAAATTAAAATCAACCGTATTGAAACTTTATTCTGCCGGCTCAAAGGTGTCAGACATCGTTCTCCAAACAGATGTACCTCGAAGCACAGTATATTATTGGATCAAAAACGAAATTCCAAAAGAAACGTCGCCTTTGAATTTAAGAGACTATTATTTTCTAAAGCAAAAATGTGAGCGACAAGAGAAAATCATAGCTATATTAAAATCTGCTCCTTGCGCCGCTACCGCGCCATTACAAGAAAGGCTCGCAGCAATCGAGCAGATGGTGAGTGAAGAATACAACGTCAACACGTTGTGCGAGGCTCTCGATGTTGCAAAAGGTACATACTACAGATTTTAGGTGCAAAAAAGACCTTGCATCTAAACCGTAACGGTTCGGATTACAAGGTCTTTTCAGATGGCTCCCCCTGCTGGGTTAGCGAGGCGAAAACAATTGAGTATTGTTTTCACCGAACGGTCGGCACAAAGCAAGGAGAAATGAAGAAGAGCTATGCTTTTCGCACATTTCGACTATGCGACTGCCGTGGGACTGAGCTAGCGACAGTTTGCGAAGCAACCGGTCGGTGGTTCTACGCCCGCAGGGGGTAAAAAGAAAAAACCAAGTCGCTTGACTTGGTTTTTGGCTCCCCCTGCTGGGCTTGAACCAGCGACATCA
>JAZRQS010000034.1:0-17644 GCA_045649925.1 Eubacteriales bacterium
GGGTTGCTAACACCGCAGTTACGAAGCGCAACGCGGAGCTGAGACTTGTAGAATGCAGTATCATTAAGAGATGCTGTAGCCTTCTTATCCTCTTCAACGTCGTTGTAGACGAGTCTCTGAACAACACGTCCCTTGAGCAAATGCTCGGAAACGATCTCGGCTACGTCTGCCTCAGTTACGTTGCTATAGAATGTTCCGTCGGGATATACGATAACTACAGGTCCGAGGGCGCAAAGACCAAAGCAACCTGTCTGCACGACCTTTACTTCTTCAGCAAGTCCGTTTTTCTCGATTTCAGAAACAAAAGCGTCCTGTATCTTGGTGCTTCCCGATGAAGTACAGCCCGTACCGCCACAACACAATACATGAGCACGAATCATTTATTTGTTACCTCCGTTAGTTATTAGCAGGATAGGTGTATTCTGCAACTATCTTGCCGCCTTTGATATGTTCTTTAAGCACTTTTTCTGCTTTCTCAACGGTCATCTTAACGTAGGTGACCTTTTCTTTTCCAGCCTGATAAACCTCTACAACAGGCTCATACTGACAAATTCCAATGCAACCTGTCTGTGATACGGTGACCTTATCGCTAAGGCCCTCCTTGCTCACGCCTTCAACAAATGCATTGAGAACAGGACGAGCGCCCGCTGCAATTCCGCACGTAGCCATACCGACAACAATTCTGGTATCGTTAATTCCCTCGCGGAGAACTATCTTATCCTTCATCTTTTCTCTGATGGCTGCAAGCTCTGCCAATGATTTCATAGTTTTTAATCCTTTCCTCGCTCTTTATATTTTTTATATTTAATTTTTGAACGCTATATTATATGGAAGAATATTGCTCTCGCAAATTCTCCTTTATCCAACTGAGAATTTCTATTTCATTCAAGGGGATCTCATCACCTAAAACCTCGCGTATCTGTCGGGTGTCCAAGCAAACGCTCGCTCCGTTTTTCGTGTGGTTGAATAGAAAATCTATATCGGGACTTCCCTGTATCAAGGTGACAATGGTAGAAATTATATCGCCAAGTGGTGTAAAGTCAATGTGTCCCACAAGGAAGCTCGCCCTCACTGTAGTTCCGTGGTCAGACGGAAATTCATCTACATGTCGGGACTGTATTGCGAGCTCGCCACCGGTCTGCTCGGACGCCATCTTCAAAAGAGGTATTCCAAGTCCGACCTTTCGCGTAGTTCGCGTGGTGCAAAACGGATTTACGACGTTTTCAAGCATCTCTGCTTTCATACCGCATCCGTCGTCTGTTATTTCCAAAATCAGCTTATCGCTGTTTTCATTTATCGAAATCTGAATAAGAGTAGCGCCCGCTTTTACAGAGTTCTCTGCTATGTCAAGAACGTTGAGTGATAATTCCTTCATTTATCAGATCCCCCTCAGGTGCGCAAAAAGTCTTTCTCTGACCAAAGCACTACTGTACGGCTCGTCGTCCAAGTCAAAATAATTCTGCTTGTCTGCGATGTCCCATAAGTGATGTGCATCAGAGCCGACGAGGACTTTTTTACTCTTCAACACAGGAAAGCTATTCAAGTACTTTTCTTTTTGCTCTGCAAGATTGAATTCGACACACGAAAATTCTGCATCGACAGGAAAATCTCCAAGTATCGAGATTATCCCGTTTGACTCCCTGTCTATATGGGCAGGATAGCAAACTCCGTTGTACCTTTTCACGAGGCTACAAACATCGTCGACAGAAATCTGCGTGGCATTTATCAGCAAGCATTCCTCGTTCCCCACCACCTCGTCGTCTGCATCCATGATCAGCTGATTGCCGAAAAGGTCAGGACGATTTTCGAAAAAGATTCGATGAGCGTCTATCTCGTCGTTGAAGCGCAAGGCGTCTTCTAAAAACTCAAACAAACACACAACATGAATTTCTTCTGATGTGGTAAGCTCCATTCCTGCTACAGGAATTATCCCGTGTCTCTTTGCCGCAGCGAAAAAGGCGGGACAGTTTCGCGAGGAATTGTGGTCTGTAAGTGCAACTATATTCAAGCCTGCGATAGACGCCATTCCTGCGATATTATTTGGAGTCATATCATCGTCTGCACAAGGCGAAAGGCAGGAATGAATGTGAAAATCGTAATAATATCGATTCATTTTATCAACTCACTCAAAGCAATAGCAAGCTCGTACGCTGTTTTCTTCGAGGAAAACACGTTTATCCCCTTTTGAGATGCTGTCTCCCTTACGTCATCAGGGAGTGTAACCCCCTCTGCAAGTATAACGCAAGCTACATCAGCAAGAGATGCTACGGCAACGACGTTGACGTTTGACATAATGGTTATCCACGCGCAATTTTCTTCTGCACGCCCCATCACCCAGCTGAGAAGGTCTCCGATATAGACACCGGAAAGCTCTCGCTCATCGTCGCCTGAGGATATGATATCAAGTGAAAGCGTTTTAGATACTTCAGCGACTGTCACGTTGCATCCCCCTGCTCAGATTTTTGTTTCAAAATACAATTTTGTTCTATAACACAATCCTCTCGCACAGCTGTTCCTCGGACTATATCCTCAGCAAACGCTCTGCACGTAGGTGCGCCACAGGCTCCGCAATCTATACCGGGCAACTCCTCCTTGATACGCTGAATCTGCGCCATCATTCTCAATGACTCGCCAAAATTCTCGCTCAATCTCTGAATGGGAAGATATACGGGTACTTCGTCGAAGAAAAAGCTCTGCGGAATAAATTCTTTATCTTCCTTGCTTAAAACAGTCTGTGAAACGGGAAGGTATCTTCTCAAGGTCTGCAGTCTCGCCTTTGCGATAAAGGGATTTTCGACTGTCATTGCGCCTCCGACACATCCACCGGGACATGCGTTCAGCTCAATGAATTCAAGAGATGACATATTTCCGTTTTCCAGCTGATCCAACACCCTGTTGACGTTTTCAATTCCGTCTGCCGCAAGATATTTGTCGTTGAAGATAGCAGAAGCCTCTCCACCCGATGTCGCCCAGCTGATGCCTATCATTCCTGACTTGGAATAAGAAGCAGGCTGCGTTCCCCTCCTCATGACATTTATCAGATTGAAATAAACATCGCTGATAGAGAGAACCTCGTCGACCTCGCTCTTATATTCTCCAAAGCCGTTTTTAACATAGCTTACCTTTGCAGGACAAGGAGAAATAAAGCAGACGCAAATATCCTCATCGGACAATTCGGGGTGTTCCTTTTTCGTTTTTTCGCGTGCCATTTTTGCGGCTATCTCCACAGGTGGAAGCAGCTGCATAATGTGATCCTTTAACGTGGGATAGCGCAAGGAAATCAAGCGCAACACCACAGGGCACGCTGAGCTTATGATAGGCTTTAACACGCCTTCATTTTTTAAGTATAATCTTGTATAAGCAGAAACAAGCTCTGCGGCTGCGGAAACCTCTACGACGTCGTCAAAGCCGATGTCTATAAGACCCTGAAGAACATAATCTATGTCCTCAAGCTCTTCGAACTGACCGTAAAGAGCAGGCGCAGGAAGCGCAATCTTCCACTTATAATTCATGACGTTATCTAATTTGCTGTACGTCGCCTTCTTAGCTTTGTTTGGGCACATGCGAATGCAAATACCGCAATCTATACAACGGTGCGTGTTTATCTGCGCATGGCCGTCGTGAATACGGATCGCTTCTGTGGGGCAACGCTTTAAGCACGTAGTACATCCTGTGCAACGGGAAACGTCCAACGCGACTGAATGCTCATATTTATGCATAACACCTTGCTCCTCCTATTTCAAATTACAGCATCACTGTCATTAATATATGAGTGCCTTTTCCAAGCTCCGTTTCTATACTCATGGAATCGCTGTATCTCTTCATATTCGGGAGTCCCATTCCTGCGCCAAATCCCAACGAACGAATGTTGTCGGGTGCGGTAGAATATCCCTCCTGCATAGCCAAGTTTATGTCTGCAATTCCGGGGCCGTTGTCCTTGAGAGAAATTTCAATACGATCCTCATACACCAAAACATCGGCTGTGCCTCCGCCTGCATGAATAACCATATTTATTTCGCCCTCGTACATAGCGATAGAAACCTTGCGAATTATTTCTGGTGAAATTCCTATCTGGCGCAAATTCTTTTTTACACTTACTGAGGCGTGCCCTGCCGAGCTGAAATCATCACCATCTACGTTGAAATGAAATTTTACAGCCTCACTCATAGTCATTCACCTTTTATGCCAAGACCTGCAGAATACAGCTTTCCACAAGCCTCATACATACGCTTTTTGGATTTGAGTAACACTATATTATGCTCTTGCGCCAACTCTATCATTTCCTGATTGGGAGTTTTTGAGCGTACGAATACGATACATACCATATCCATCATTTCAGCAGTACGGACGACCTGTGCATTGACAAGCCCTGTCAGAAGCACTGCCTGATCCTTTACATAAGCCAAAACGTCGCTCATCATATCGCTTCCACACGCCGAATATACCTCCCTGTCAAGGAAATCCTCGCCCGAGACTACCTCAGCATCCAAAAGCTCTTTAATAGCACTTATTTTCATAATATCCTGCCCCTCTTAACAAAAAACTTTAAAAAGCTATTATTTGTACTTTTCGAGAATATTGGGAACATCTGCTACGCCCAGTCTACCGTAAACCTCGTCGTTAACAGTAAGAACGGGTGCAAGTCCACAAGCGCCGATACATCTTGTAGCGTCAAGGCTGTACTTTCCGTCAGATGAGGTCTCGCCTGCCTGAATGCCGATTATCTCACTTATCTTGTTTATGATATCACCGGAGCCCTTAACGTAGCACGCTGTACCGAGGCAAACCGCAATTGCAACCTCACCCTTAGGATTGAGCGCGAACTGAGAATAGAAAGTAGCAACTCCGTAGATCTCAGCCATTGATACTCCCATCTTTGTGGAAATCATCTTCTGAACCTCGATCGGAAGATAGCCGTAGATCTCCTGTGCGCCCTGAAGAACGCGCATTACTGCACCTTTTTCATCCTTGAGGCTATCAATCAAAGCGTCGAGCTTTGCTTCCTGCTCTGCAGTACCCTGAAAGGTAACGGTGGTCATATTCTTTTTCATGGTTGTTTTCCTCCCCTTTTGATAACTTTTATGATTTTAAATTTTAGTTATATATATCTGATTTATTATACTATATAATGACAAAAAAGTCTATAGTTTTTTAAAATTTTTTAAATATAATTAAAAATTTAACAATTTGTCATATTTCAAGATAAAAGCTATGGTTTTTGCGAATATTTATTTGAGCTTTTGCTCGATTGTGTCAGCTGCCGCATCCATATAGTCGTTTTCCATCAACTCGATTATTCCCTTGTCGCAAAGCTGTGCAAGAGAAGGATCGATGGGAAGCTTGGCAAGTACGTCAAGTCCGAAGGATTTTGCCAAAGCATCTATCTTGCTATCACCGTAGATGTGAGCGACTTCTCCACAGCAGGGGCACTTGTAATAGCTATAGTTTTCAACCAAGCCCAATACATTTACATTCATGAGCTTCGCCATGTTCAAGGCCTTCTCTACTATAAGAGAAACAAGGTCCTGAGGACTGCTTACCACGACAATGCCGTCAAGGGGCAATGACTGAAAAACAGTAAGCGGAACATCGCCTGTTCCGGGAGGCATGTCCACGAACATATAGTCTACGTCGTTCCATACTACGTCTGTCCAGAACTGCTTTACAGTACCCGCGATGACAGGTCCTCTCCACACTACAGGCTTCGCTTCCTCGTCCACCAAGAGATTGAGGGACATAACCTCAATGCCTGTCTTTGTCTGTGCAGGAAACATTCCCATTTCGTTTCCTTCGATGCAACCACTCTTCAAGCCAAACGCCTTTGGTATTGAGGGGCCTGTTATATCAGCGTCAAGGATAGCAGTCTTGTATCCTCTTCTGCTCATAGTTACGGCGAGCATAGAGGTAACGAGCGATTTTCCGACGCCCCCCTTACCACTGACTACACCTATAACGTGCTTTATATTGCTGTAGCTGTTCTGAGGCTCCAAAAGAGACTGTCTGTCCTTGGATTTGCATCCCGAGGCAGAGGAACAGGTACTGCAGTTGTGTGTACATTCTCCCATTTTAAAAAACTCCTTAATTTATATATTATTTTATTATTGAAGTCAAAATCAAATAGACGGCAAATACTGCCAACGCCAATAAAATAGTCAAAACACCTCCAAAAACGCCAAAGAAGGCACCAAGGAAATGCAGAAAGGCGCAACCGAGCAGAAAAAGCAATGCCAACCATAAGAAGTAAAGCGATTTTTCCTTTTTCAAGCTCTTGCCGTAGAACAAGACGTATGACGCCGAAAACAGCACCTCAAGCACAAAAGAAATCGATACTATAGCATCAAAATACGTGATGTCGTTAAACCAGAACGCAAAAAGCGAAGCTAAAGCGACGGCAGAAACAGTTATAGCGACTGTAGCTATCTGCTTTACAATGCTTTTATGGTGTCCTGCATAGTTGACCTGCCTTACCGCTTTCATCTCACTACCGAGAATAAGATGAACGACGGCAAGGTCGCACACAAACGCTAATGTAAGCGCTTGTACAGTCGTAATAAGTGAATTTCCTACAAAGAAGCTAATAAAAAATACAAAGAGCTTCAGCAAGGTGGAAACCCCTGAATATTCAATAGCCATACTCGCTTTTGTGATAAATGCCTCGGTCTTATCAAGGGCGTCACCAAGCGATGCTATTCCGTTATATAAAACGGCGCTAACATCACAATTATTCTGCCCCTCGCTATCGCAGAACAAGGTGCATTCACCATCAAAGCAAATCGGCATTTTCTCCGAATTGAACACACCGAGCTTGTATCCGCTTTTTGCAATGTAAGAGCACATAAGTGAGCGAAGCTCGACCGATGCATTCAAAAAGACATCATAATTTGAAATCAGTTGCTTGAGTGTGGAAGCATCTGCGTTTATGCTTCGGCAGTCGACGAGCTTTAAGGAGGAAAGCTCCTTACTGTCGGCAAAGAAATGCCCCACCTTTTCTACATCTCCGTCCATAAATATCAGGCTCTGTATATCGTTGACTGCGCATTTTTCAAGCAGCTCGACACCCTTTTTGGAAACGCTTTTTTTGCACACGAGGAAGCCACAAAACGTAAGCTTTCTGTGTACTGTCTGCGTAGCCTTCAGCGACAGATCTGGATTTTGTGTCCTTGCATATGCAAATATGCTATAATCCCGCTTCAAAAACTCGTTTGCGCTCTTGAGTATGCTGTCTACTGTGCCTGCATCAAGTGGTGTAGTTATTCCGTTTACTACAACCCTCGAGCAACAGTCCAAAACTCTATCAAGCTCGCCTCTTATGTATGCGGTTTTTGAATTTTCATCCTCTATAGCGACAGTATCAAAGGGGAAAGACGCCTCCTTTAATCTATAGCTCATGGCATGGTGCGGGAATTTGCCCATGAAATAGGCGAGGTGCTTGTCATAGTCAAAATCTATAACAGAGGAAGGGATATTCCCCTCCAAGAGCGTCATCGCCTCAAACAGAGGATTATTGTATATTTTACCGCCTTCGAGCAACCTCGCTGCTCCGTCGCAGAAAAACGCCTTTGGAGCAAAGCGCTCACCATCGAAAAGATAGTCACCATCGAAGGCGAGACAGTCAAGCTCTGATATTTTTTCTATCGCTCCAAATCCGTCGAGTGCACAAAGCTGATTTTTCGCAACAAATGTTCTTTTATATAAGATGTCAAGGAAAATATCAATATTTTCAAAGACGGCACTCGCGACGATAATAACGAAAAGCTCAAAGCAAGAAAACGCCAAATGCCCATCACGAGTTACAAAAAACGATACGAGCAAGAACACAAAGAATAATGCATATGTGATGCAGGAAAGCGTATCTGCCTGCTTTTTTGTCTTGGAAACAAATCCGTCTGTGGATTTTACCTGTGTCTTTTCATCACAAATCTCGCATAGTGCACAACGGCAGGAGCCACTCAAAATGCGAGTGCCCATTTCGGCGAGAGGGGTTTTCCCCTCAAGAGAAAAATCCTCCGACACTGCAAAAATGTAACAACGCCCGGGGGTAACTTCTCCTGCCTTTAAAAGCAGAATGTCTCCCTCAAGCAAGGATAATGCCCTCACCCTCGTCACCTTTCCTGCCCGAATAACACTGTATATATGCTCAAACGGCTTTCGGTATTTATAAACATCCGTCTTGGTAGTATGAAGCACCAAGACCAATGCCGAATAAAACAAAATTGCAGACAAAATCAAAAGCAGAGACTGAAGGAGCGTGCTTGTAAACAACGATAGCGCAATAAGAAATGCAAACATAAAGACAGAAGGTCTTCCAAGCACTCCTCGCAAAGTACGGGAAAACGAAAGCTCTCTTTCGGGTAGTCTTCCCTCCTTGCGCCTGCGACTACGGGCATTTACTGCATCTGCATCCAAGCCGTTTACAAAATCACTCGACAGCAGTTTTTCTACTTCCTCTTTTGACATACCTTTTATATCATAAGACATATTAAACCTCAGCTACAAGAAACAGTTATCTCGTTTTTCTTCACATCGAGCTTGGCGACGGAAATTCCTTTGTCGTAGCTTGATATAATTTCCGAGGCAAGAATATCCTCGATGTTTTTCTCAATATACCTTCTCATATTACGAGCACCATACTTTTCGGAAAAGGCACTAGTGGCTATATGCTTTAGCAATGCAGAGGAATACTTGAGAGCTATTCCCTTTCTTGACAAGGACTTCGAAAGCTCTTTCATCATAATTCCGGCAATCTTCTCAAAATCCTCTACATTAAGGCTATTGAATGTGATTATTTCATCAATTCTGTTGATAAATTCAGGGCGCAAGAACTGTGACAAGGCACGCTCAGTCTTTTCCTTTGCCATGCTTTCTTTTGTTTCGGAAAATCCTGAAATAGCACTCCCCTTATCCGAGCCTGCATTTGTAGTCATTACTATAATGCAGTTTTCAAAGCTGACCTTACGGCCTGAAGCATCGGTAAGCTGTCCCTCGTCCAAAACCTGTAGCAAAATATTCAACACATCGGCATGCGCCTTTTCTATCTCATCAAACAGGATTACAGAATACGGATTTCTTCTTATCTTTTCTGTAAGCTGACCTGCCTCGTCATATCCTACATATCCGGGAGGCGCGCCTATTATCTTTGATACAGAATGCTTTTCCATATACTCAGACATATCGAGCCTTATAAGCGACTCAGGCTTGTTGAAGAGATTTTCAGCGAGCACCTTTACAAGCTCAGTCTTTCCTACACCCGTAGGACCTGCGAAGATAAAGGATACAGGCGCCTGACGATAGGAAACTCCCGCGCGCTTTCTCATTATTGCACGTACTACGGCATCTACCGCCTCGTTCTGACCTACCAAGCGCGACAAAATATCCTCTTTCAATGTGTTGAGTCTCTTAAATTCCGTCGTGGATATTGAGCTGGCAGGGACTCCTGTCCATATCTCGATAACCCTTGCCAAATCATCTGCAGTTATCACTACACCTGCGCACTCCTCTTCAAGCGCGCGCTGACGCTCAAGCAGGTTTATCTCTTTTACCTTTATATCGGCCATGAGGCGATATTTTTCCTCATTTTTGCTTTGGTCGTCGCTATCCTCCATGCTCTCTACAGTAGCCTTTTCCTTTGCAAGAAGGGCGAGCTGATTGTCAAGCTCCTTGCGCTCGCCTATAGCATTTGAAGAAAGCGAAACACGTGAAGCCGCCTCGTCGAGCAGGTCTATAGCCTTGTCGGGCAAAAATCTGTCGGTTATATAGCGCTCCGACAAAATAACGGCATCACCGATTATACTGTCGGGAATCTTCACCATATGAAAATCCTCATAGTAGGACTTTATGCCTTTGAGAATTTCGATAGAGTCGTCAATTGACGGCTCGTTTACCATAACAGGCTGGAATCTGCGCTCAAGAGCGCTATCCTTTTCTATATATTTTCTATATTCCTTGAGCGTGGTCGCTCCTATAAGCTGAATTTCTCCACGAGAGAGCGCGGGCTTGAGTATGTTGGCGGCATTCATGCTTCCTTCGGAATCGCCTGCTCCAACAATATTGTGCACCTCGTCAATTACGAGAATGATATTTCCCTCCGACTTAACCTCTGAAAGCAGTCCCAGAATCCTCGACTCAAACTGTCCTCTGAACTGTGTTCCTGCTACCAAGGCGGTAAGGTCCACCAGATATATCTCGCAGTCCTTCAATCTGTAGGGCACTTCGCCCGATGCTATTCTCTGTGCGAGCGCTTCAGCTATAGCGGTCTTTCCTACGCCAGGCTCGCCTATAAGGCACGGATTGTTTTTCTGACGACGGCACAAAATCTGTATTACTCGGTCGAGCTCCTTTTCTCTGCCTACCACACGGTCGAGCTTGCCGTCCTTTGCCTGCTCGGTAAGGTTTGTGCAATAGGTAGAAAGGAACTTTTTCTTATTTTCCTTCTTTTGTCCCTTGCCTTCCTTCTTTGATGTATTTTCCTGAGAGGGTGCGGGAGCGCCTCCAAATCCGAGATTTTGAAAAATCTTCGGCAGGTCGATAGCAGGAGCTCCACCGTCCTCGCCCTCCTCGCCGTTGCCCTCTATCAAAGCTCCGTCAGGGAAATTGTCGAACATATTTTTCATATCCTCGGACATTCTGTCGAAATCCTCCTCGGAAATCCCCATCTTGTCAAGCATATCGTTTACAGGCTTTATTCCAAGCTCTCTTGCGCACTTAAGGCAAAGTCCCTCGTTTATCGTCTGATTATTTTCTAATTTAGTTATAAAAACCACAGCTACACGCTTGTGGCATCTTGCACACATTTGCATATTTACACTCGTTTCCTATTTTAGATATTGTTATTTATGTCGTTGGTTAGCCCTGTCATTTCACATCAAGCACAACGGAATGCGTCGAGTATGAAACCACGAGCTGACTGTCGTCTATGGAAATTATACTTTTCACCTCTGATGCTGAATCAAGAGGAGTGCTAATTTCCTTTTTGCCGTCTATTGTAAGTATAGCCTCTTTTTGCAGGATATGAAGCTCATTTCCCGAAAAGGTCATATGACTTATTCTGTCCAAGCTTGAGTTATTATATATCTCCTTGCCCGATATATCCACGATGCTTATATAGCTTTTCGTGTTTGAATTTTCGTAGGAAAACGACAAGGCTATTTTGTCATCTCCGTTGAAGGCTATACCGCTGAGCTGATTAGAATCATACGAATATGCCCCCTCAAGCTCGCCTCTTTTGCTATACACAAGCATCTCGTCAGCGCAACACAGTATCACCTTTCCAAAGCGCGAAAAGTAGGTCTTTAAGGGGAGCTTGTTTTTATCGGTGACAGTATAGAGAAGCTCCGCATTATCAATCTTGTAAAGTGACAATACGGAATTGAATATTCCGTCCTCTGCTGTCAAGGTGGAAATCGCAAGAAGCTCTCCGTTTTCCGAAATGCTCACCGAGGACACATGACGATTGTTTTCATACTTTCCTATCAGCTTGCACTTCTTGTTATATACCAGAATGCTCGTCGTGTTTTCTCGTGACTTTGTGGATATACAAAATCTGCCACCGTCAGAAGATGACGCCGAAACTATTCCGTATTCACAGTCATTTTTTTCAAATATCCTACCCGTTTTGTTATATACGGAAAATGCTCTTCCTCCCAAGTCATACACTATATACAGCTCGTCAGAAGAAGCAATACAAGGGGTTTCGTAGGATATTGAATATGAGTATAGCTTTCTTCCGTACATATTATACAGCGAAAGCTCTGTATCGGTAGCCACTACAAGATTTCCATCATAGGAAGAAAAAACAGCTGACGCATCGGAATTGTACGAAACTCCAAGAGAGTCATCCGAAAGAGTCGAATTATACTCGGAGTCGACTACCTTGACAAGCAACTGAATGTTATCATAGGTCATTCCGTCTGCAAAAAACAAAATGGAAATCAGAATGGCAAAGATAAGCGCAAAGAGCGACAATGTTTTGAACAGACGAAAGCGTTCGCCCCATTTTTTGAAATATTCAGAATCCTGCTCCTTTAGCGCGGGTTCATATATCAGCATCGGGAATTTTTTCACATCATCACTCCTTTCCTTATCGTTTTTGTATCAATCAGTTTATTTTGCTACTACATTGTCCTCGCCGAAGGCCTTTACCAGCTTGTCAAGCGAGGCTGAATTTACGCCTTGATTTTTGGCAGAATAGTATTTTTTATCCCTTTGTGAGAAAAGCAAAAGCTCGACATCTCCCTTGTTTTCGTCAGCTATAGCGAGTGCACGTTTCCACAGCTCGCTACCAACGAAATCAAGCTTGACGTATATTTTGCTATACTGCGCAGTCGCTTTTGCAGTAACACTCGACGCTTGCACATCGGGCGTGCCGTTTTCCTGCTCGCCTCTGCCAAGCTCTCGTGCGCTGACGAGTATGAGCTCAGGCTCCCCCTCATCACGAGGCGTGACTGTAGCCTCCATATAGATTATAGATTCGGGACGCAAAATGTCTCCGTACCTTTCCAGCTCTCTTGAAAATACGATTACGTTTATCTCGGATAGGTAATCCTCTACAGTCAAAAATGCCATTTGCGAGCCGTTTTTCGTAGTTTTGTTTCGTCTGGTATTGATAACGCAGGCTATCCTTACCTTCTTTTTTTCAGTCCGAGGGCGTGTGTCCTCGTTTCCTGAATATTCCTCAATAATATCTATTATCCTATCAGGCTTTAGCGTGGACAGGCTGCTTGCATAATTGTCGAGCATATGCCCTGAAAAATACATTCCAAGGCTCTCCTTTTCAAGCAGCAAAAGCTCCTTTATATTGAACTCGTCAATTTCAGGATAAGCGAATTTTTCCTCGCTGACTGCATCAAATGCGCTGAAAAAGTCTATCTGTCCCGACACGTTTCCGTTTGAAGAGCTTGAATACTTGTCTGCTATCTCGGAATAGGAATGTAAGAGAGCCGAGCGACTGACACCAAGCGAGTCAAAAACCCCCGCCTTTATAAGCGATTCAAGCTGGCGCTTGTTTATATCAAGCTTGCTTGTCCTCTTGACGAAATCCTCAAAGGAGGAAAACGCCTTGGCGATCCGTCTCGCTTTTACTATTTCATCAATGAGCTGTTTTCCTATACCCTTTACCGCGAGGAGCGCAAACCTGATATTTCCACCAACAACGGAAAATCCAGCCTGACTCTCGTTTATATCGGGGCGTAATACCGATATGCCCATCTTTGAGCATTCAGAGGTATATTCCTTTATTTTTGCTACGTTTCCTAATACGGAGGTCATCATTGCGGACATATATTCAGCGCCGTAGTGGGCTTTAAGATAAGCAGTCCTGTATGAGAGCACCGCATATGCTGCCGCATGGCTCTTGTTGAAAGCATAGCTTGCAAAGCTGAGCATCTCGGAAAATATCTTTTTCGCAGTTTCCTTTTCGATATCATTCTTTGTCGCGCCATAAATAAAGCTTTCTTCTTCCGACTTCAGCTTTTCGCTTTCCTTTTTCGCCATTGCCCTGCGTACGTTATCAGCTTTGGCAAGCGAATACCCAGCTAACGTGCGGAATATCTGCATTACCTGCTCCTGATAAACTATACAGCCGTAGGTCTCTTTAAGTATTTTTTCAAGCTGTGGAAGCTCGTATTTTACAAGCTCTTTGCCGTGCCTACGGGAAATATAGGTAGGTATCGACGCCATAGGTCCAGGTCGGTAAAGCGCTATTGCGGCGGTAAGGTCGTATATATTTTCGGGCGCCATTTCCATGAGGACCTGACGAATACCATATGACTCAAGCTGAAAAACACCCTCCGTCTTTCCTGCCGAAATGAGCTTGTAGGTCTTTTCGTCATTATACGGAATGTTTTCAATCGAAAAGTCGGGATATCTCTCGTTTATCTGCTTTTGAGCATCGGAGATAATGGTAAGATAACGGAGTCCAAGAAAATCAAACTTGACAAGTCCGAGCTTGGAAACCACGTTCATATCATACTGCACGACGACAGAGCCGCCGTTTACGGAAAGCGGAACATACTCGTTTACGGATTTTTCCGTAATCACTATTCCTGCCGCATGGGTGGAGGCGTGTCTTGGCATACCCTCAAGACTACGCGCGATGTCAATAAGCTTCTTCACTCGCTCTGACTCGTTGTATAGGCTCTGCAGTGCAGGATTTTTCATCGCCTCGTCAAAGGTGACTCCCAGGCTTCGTGGAATAAGCTCTGCCACTCGGTCTATCTCGTTATACGGCATGGAGAGCGCGCGACCGACGTCGCGTACTGCCGCACGTGGAGCGAGTGTACCAAAGGTGACTATCTGCGCCACTCTGTCGTGTCCGTATTTTTCCTTTACGTACTGTATTATTTCCTCTCTGCGCTCGTAGCAGAAGTCAATATCAAAGTCGGGCATCGAGATACGCTCGGGATTTAAAAACCTCTCAAATATCAAGCCGTATTCAAAGGGATCTATGCCCGTTATACCAGTACAAAAGGCTACCATGCTTCCTGCGCCCGAGCCTCGTCCCGGTCCTACGGGAATGTCTTTTTCTCGTGCAAAGGAGGTAAAATCTCTGACTATCAGAAAATAGTCGTCGAAGCCCATTTTATTTATTATCTGCAATTCGTATTCAATTCTCGCCTTATATTCATCGAGTGTACCATATTTTCCGCTGATATCGCCACTCCCAATGTGCTTATATAATCCTTGATACGTGTATTCTCTCAGCAATTCATGCGCCGATTTCGTGCTTGTGCTTACACGAGGAAGATGCAGCTCGCCAAACGAAAAGTCGAAATTGCACATATCTGCAATTTTAGTAGTGTTTGACACAGCATCGGGATACTCTGCAAAAAGCTCTTGCATTTCTTCTGTCGTCTTATAGTAAAACTCGTCGTTTTCAAAGCCGAGAGGCCTGCCGTCAGTGATGACGCTATTCGTCTGAACACACATCAACACCGCCTGGGTTTCCGCATCGGACTTTTCTATATAGTGCACATCGTTGGTCGCCACAAGCGGAATTCCATGCTTTTTGGAAATTTTCAAAAGCTCTTGCCCTACAAGGCGCTCGTCGGCTATTCCGTGATTCTGAACTTCGAGATAGAAGTTTCCTCTGCCGAACATTTTGTCGAGCTTTAGTGCATAATTCTCTGCTCCTGCAAAATCTCCTGCGAGTATGGAGCGAGGAATTTTCCCTGCAACGCAAGCCGACAAAGCGACAAGTCCATCGCAATGTCCCTCGAGGAGCTCCAAGTCTATTCTCGGCTTGGAGTAAAAGCCCTCGGTAAATCCGAGCGAAACCAAGTATATAAGATTTTTGTATCCTGTTTCGTTTTTGCAAAGCAATACCAAGTGGTCGCCGAACATATCCTGCTTTCCGTTTTTGGAAAAGCGCGAGCCACTCGCTACATAAACCTCGCATCCTATAATAGGCTTTACCCCTGCTTTTTTGCAGGCGAGGTAAAACTCTACTGCCCCATACATTACACCGTGGTCAGTTATAGCAACTGCAGAGTGTCCCATAGATGCCGCCTTTTCCGGTATATCGGAAACTCTGCACGCGCCGTCAAGGAGACTATATTCCGAGTGCAGATGCAAGTGAACAAATTCATTCATAAAATATATCCTCCTCTAAAGCGTTATCAGGTCTTTACTCTTCTTCCAAGACCAGCTTGGAAAATTCAATTATCCTTTGCATTCTGTGATTAAGTCCCGACTTTGAAATCGGTGGACTTGATATAAGCGCCAATTGCGCTATGGAAACGTCGGGATTTTCCAGACGGAGCATTGCTGTGCTTTTTAAATCCTCAGGCAAGAGCATAAACTTGTCCTCGTCTATCAGGCGCTGTACGATTTCCGCCTGCGCTATTCCTGTATTTACTGCACGAGTAATGTTTGACATCTCAAAGTTTGCGCGTCTGTTCGCCTCACTTTTGAACTGTCCCTCTATCGTATTATTTATTATGTCTATTGTGACATTGCTGTAACCTATCGTAGTAAAGAAATCCTCAAGCACCTCACTGCTCTTGAAATAAATCAGTCGTTCGTTTCTACGCTCTGTCACCTTTGGAATGAAGCCGAGCTCTTCAAATATGTCGAGAAAGGCATTTGCGCGCTCGCCGAGTGAAAACTCAAGATGAAAGCTTTTGGCAGGATCTGTAACTCTGCCACAGGCAATAAATACACCTCTCAAAAACATATTAATGCAGGATTGGCACTTGCATATCTCTGTAGGTGACGCCTTTCTGTTTTCTATATCTGAAACATATTTCAGCGCATTATCGTTTCTGAAATACAGGTCGACACCTCTGCCGATAGACGACTTGTATGCCTGCGCTTCTCTATTGAAATTCTCGCGTACGCTCTTTTGCACGTACTCTGTAAATTCATTTGACTCGGAATGAATGACCAAAAAATTGGAAGATATTCTTGCTTTTGAGGAAAGCACTCCGAAAAACTCGCTTCGTCTGCAACAATTCTTTTTTGTCGGGTTACGAAGCAAGGAATTTTTAAGCTCGGAAGAATAAGATATTTTTATCACTCCTATCAAAACAAACTATTGCGAAATCAAATGAGCTCAACCTCACATTGTAGCATAACGCCACTATGCTCAAACACCTTTGACTTTATACATTCTATGAGCTTGCATATATCGGAGGAGGTAGCTCCTCCCACGTTTATTATAAATCCCGCGTGCTTTACGGAAACCTCTGCGCCACCGACTCGTAAGCCCTTTAAGCCTGCCTCCTCAATGAGCTTGCCTGCAAAGCTGTTTTGCGGTCTTTTGAAAATACTGCCCGCATTCGGATACTCAAGAGGCTGTGAGCTTTTTCTTTTTTCCATGACCTCTTTCATTCTGTCCTTGATGCACTCCATATCACCACTTGCAAGCCTGAAAGAAGCGGACAAAACGACAAGATTGTCGTCCATACATCTGCTATGACGGTATGAAAAATTCAAATCACTATTTTCCAAAACAACAATTTTACCTTTTTCCAAGTCATAACACTCGGCAGATACCAAAACATCAGATATCTGAGTATTGTAAGCGCCTGCATTCATATATACTGCACCACCGACTGTCGCAGGTATTCCATAAAGACTTTCCATACCTGAAAGTGAAAGGTCAGAGGCGATTTTTGTGAGCTTTACAAGACTGACGCCACACCCTGCATTGAGTGTTTCGCCGTCAATATTCAGCTCGGATATTTTCTTTGTAATAACCAAAATGCCGTCAAATCCATCGTCAGAGGGAATGAGATTTGTTCCGTTTCCGATGACCTTAAAGGGCATTTTAGTTCGTTTTAAAAAGGAGAGCAATTCCTTCAGGGCGTGTACCGATAACGGATAGACCGCTACGCGAGCAAGACCTCCTACACGGAAGCTACAGCACTGAGTCATAGAAAAATATTCAAGGTATTCAAATGATACATAGTCGGCGTTTGCCTCGGATATAAATTTTTCAAGAGAAGTTATCTCCATTTAAGCCTCCAGATAGTGACTTTTTTCGGCAACAAGCTCCTTTGCCGCGGCTCTTTGCAAATCTGTTATATTTATACCGCCGAGAATTCTCGCAAGCTCGTCTATCTGACCACATTCGTCAAGACGTGAAACATCGGTGCAAACTCTGCCCTCATGCTCACTCTTGGTAATAAGCAAATGACTGTCAGCGAGA
>JAZRQS010000035.1:0-24205 GCA_045649925.1 Eubacteriales bacterium
ATATATATCAAGAGTGAGGATTATACGAAGTTAATTGTTACGGCATTTATTGTAAAATTAAAAAAGTAATAACAAAAGCCCTTATGACGCCTTTTTACATCATAAGGGTTTTTGTTATATCTGCTTTACGGCAGGTAGCCCAAGTGTTCTCTTTTTTATTAGCCTTTATCTGCTTTTTTGCTTTTCTCTTTTGCTTCCTTTTTCTCTTTTGCCTCCGCTTTTTTTGCGCTGTCCTTTTCAAGCTCGGCGAAATATGCCGAGATATACATGCTGTGAGAGACAGAGATAATTACATGGCGCAGAAATGCCCTTTCCTCTGTGCGAGTGACGCCGAGGTTTTCGTCAGGCTTTTCCTTTCTGCCAAAGATGTAGTCGAGCATGTTTTCAAGCTCGGCGCAGAAATAGTCATACGCCATAGCGATGGTAAAGCCACGCTTCTGCATCTCAAAAAGCGCCTCTATGTTTTCGAATGATATTACGTTTTTAGTGATGGCAATGAATATAAGATAGGCTATCTGGTCGGCGTAATACTGCTTTTTCTGCGGAGCGGGGATAATACCTTTCTTCACATAATTACTTATCATAGATGGAGTAATATCCGCACAGCTCACCGATTCCAAAAATCCGTTTATATACCTTACCACCTGTTCAAGATAAAGTCCCATGTCGGGAAGCTCGGAGTATCTCGGCAAGCGAAAGCCACTCGCCGACTCGCAGAGCCTTTGCTTGATTTTTGTCATTTCGTTGTTCATACCAACATTGTAACTCAAAAAAGGCGTGTTGTCAAGGCAAAAAATTCACTCTTGACAAATTATGGGCAAAATGCTATAATATAATCGGTTTTCCAAAAACCGATTATAAGTTTTGCAGAAGTAGCGTGTACAGGCGCAGGGCGTGAGCACAAGGCGCAAATGCAGGTCGTGTGCGTGGCGATTTTGAGGCAAGGCGGAAAAAGCGATAGCGCAGCGCCGAAAAAACACGGCAAAAGACGGCAAATGTGCAAAAACCACAGAAAAAAGGTGCAAAAAGCGCTCATCCACCCCTCAAATGAAACTTTGCTCTTGCAAAACACATTAAAATATGGTAAGATATATATAATAGAGTAGTAGTGCTTTTTGCGCTTCTGCCAAAAAGGAGAAAATATGAACGAATACGTAATCTTGACCGACTCTGCGTGCGACATACACGACGACGTGCTTGCCTCGTGGGGCGTAGAATATAAATCTCTCAGCTTCAAATTTGACGACTCCGAGACCTCCTCGACAGAGGGCGTAATGCCTACCAAGGACTTCTACCAGAAGATGCGCGAGGGTGGCGTGGCAAAGACTGCGGCGCTCAACACAGAGGATTTCGTTTCCTTGTTTGAAAAGCATCTCGCAGAAGGTCGTGACGTAATTTATCTCGCATTTTCATCGGGACTCAGCAATACCTACAACGCATCCCGTATAGCAAGCATAGAGCTTTCCGAAAAGTACCCCGACAGAAAGATAGTATGCTTCGATACACTCTGCGCATCGGCAGGTGAAGGGCTTCTCGTCTATCTCGCAAAGGAAAAGAAAAACGAAGGCGCGACATTAGACGAGCTGTGCGAATACCTCACAGAGATGCGCCCCAAAATATGCCACTTCTTTACGGTAGACGACCTCGTTTACCTCAAAAGAGGGGGTCGTGTAAGCCCCACAGTCGCCTTTGTCGGCGGACTTCTCGGCATTAAGCCTGTCCTCCATGTAGACGACGAGGGACATCTCATCAACATTACCAAGGTACGAGGCAGACGTGCTTCCCTTCGCGCTCTTGCGGACAACTACGGCGCACTCGCACTCGACAAAGCAAACGGCACAGTCTATATCTCCCACGGCGACTGCGAACACGATGCAAACGAGCTGGCAAAAATGCTTCGTGACGATTTTGGCGCAGAGGTGCAGATTATCACCGACGTAGGCGCAGTAATCGGTGCGCACTCAGGACCAGGCACGCTCGCCTTGTTCTTTGTCGGTGAACACAGATAAACGGATTTTTTCAGGAGGACTAATTATGACCGAAGAAAAGCTCAACATTCCCGATGCCTTTCTTGACGGGCAGCTGCTCGCAAAGATGGCGCAGGGTGGTGCGGCTCAGCTCCGCTCCAATGCAGAAGAAGTAAATAAGCTCAATGTTTTCCCCGTTCCCGATGGAGATACGGGCGACAACATGAGAATGACTATAGAAAGTGGTATAGCCGCTATCGAAAACAGCTCCTCAAACGACCTCGCAGACGTGATGAAAAAGCTCTCTCACGGAATGCTCCTCGGCGCAAGAGGAAATTCGGGCGTTATCCTCTCGCAGTTCTTTGCAGGTGTGGCAAAGGGACTTGAGTCCTACAGTCGTGCAGATGCAAAGGTCATAGGCGAGGCTCTTACCATCGGCGTGCGTCAGGCGTATGGCTCTGTCATGACACCTACAGAGGGCACTATCCTTACTGTCGCTCGTGAGGCTGTGGAGTATTCTGTCGCCAACATCAACGAGCAGAGCACCATTCGCACCCTCTTTGCCGACATTGTAAAGGAAATGTATGCTTCTCTCCAGCGCACTCCTGAAATTCTGACAGTGCTCAAGGAAGCAGGCGTTGTCGACAGCGGTGGAGCAGGTCTTTTCTACATCATGGACGGATTTTACCGTGTGCTCAACGGCGAGGAGATAAAGCATGCCCCCGTATCCGAGCAGAGCAAGGAAGCAGGCGTGAGAGACTTCTCCGCTTTCGGTCCTGACAGCGTTATGGAATACGGCTACTGCACAGAGTTTTTGCTCCAGCTCCAGAACAGCAAGGTCGATATGGCGACCTTTGACTACAAGGTCATTCCCGAATACTTAAAGACCATCGGCGACTCTATTGTCGCTTTCCAGACCGACACTATAGTAAAGGTGCACGTGCATACGCTCACACCTGAAAAGGCGCTCGCATTCTGCCGTCAGTATGGAGAATTCCTCACACTCAAGATAGAAAATATGTCGCTCCAGCACAACGAGAGCGAGGATGTAAAGGGCAAGCAGAAGCCCGAAAAGAAGGCAGAGCACAAGCGCTATGCTATGGTATCTGTCTGCAACGGCGACGGCGTAAAGCAGATATTCACCGAGCTTGGCGTGGACTGCATCGTCGATGGCGGACAGACACAAAACCCCTCGACAAACGACTTCCTCGATGCATTTGCTTCTCTTGATGCAGAGCATATCTACGTTTTCCCCAACAACGGAAACATAATCATGGCGGCGACACAGGCGGCGTCAATATACGAGGGCGCAGAGGTGCATGTTATCGGCACGAAAAATCTCGGTCAAGGATATGTCGCTCTTATGGCGATGAACCCCGACGAGCCTGATGCGAATGTGCTCGCAGAGCAGTTCAAAGAGGCTATTGCAAACGTGTCTACAGGCTATATCTCCCCCTCTATCCGTGATGCAGAGCTTAACGGAATTCACATTTCAAACGGCGACTTCATCGGCTTTGTCAACAAGGAGATGCTCGTTTCCCTCCCCTCAAAGACCGACGCAGGAAAAGCTCTCGCCGACAAGATGCTCGCTTCTGGCGACAAGTATGTGTTTACCGTATTCTACGGCACAGATGCCACGGCAGAGGACAAGGCAGAGATAGAAGGCTACATCAGCTCCACCTACTCCGATGTTGAGTGTTACTTCCTTGAGGGTGGTCAGGACATCTACCCCTTCATCTTTGTAGCTGAATAAGGAAAAGAGCTATGCCTACCTTTTTCACGATACTTCACTACCTTTGGGGCCCCATTATCGGTGCTCTCATAGGTTATCTTACAAACCTCATCGCAGTAAAGATGATGTTTCACCCCTACAAGCCCTGGAAAATAGGAAAGCTCACGCTTCCCTTTACCCCCGGTATCATACCGAAAAGGCAGGGTGCGCTTGCGTGTGCTATAGGAAATGCGGTATCCCGCTACCTGTTTACAGGCGACGACCTGCGCAAGCTGTTTTTAGACACGGAAACCAAAGAAAAAATGGTGGACCTCGCAATGAACGCCCTCGACATTCCCCTTGACTTTGACGGAGGAGCAGACGGCGAGCTGAACACCAAGACGGCATACGAGCTTGCATACGAGCTTTTCCCCGAAGAGCAGGTCGCATCGTCACGTGAGAAGCTCATCGAAGTGGCTACCAACAGGGCACTGTCGGTCATACAAAACGTAAACCTCGGCAACATCATTGCAGAGCAGGGCTCGGCAGTCCTGCTTGAAAAAAAGGCGTCACTCGGTATGGCGGCGCTCTTTATAAACGAGGCGACCCTCCAGACCTTTTTACCCCCTATAGCAGAAAAGATAAACGAGTATATAGCAGAAAACGGCAGAGAGGTCGTCAGTCACGCAATTTCCGACGAGCTTGACCTCTATGCAAACAAGCCTCTGCACAACCTCTTAAAGCATATAGGAGAGGAGCAGATACGCGCGATAATCTCGGCGACCTACGAGCGACTTATACTCGGCATCGGTCAGCACTTCACCGAGATATTCGACATCGGTGGCGTCGTCGAAGAAAAGGTAAATGCGATGACACCCCGCGAGCTTGAAACCCTCGTGCTTGCCATTATGAAGCGAGAGCTTTCCGCTATCGTAAACCTCGGCGCTATCATCGGTTTTGTGCTCGGATTGTTCAATATGCTCAACCTTTAATTGAATAATGTATATAAAAAAGAGAGAATTTGCGGATTTTTCCGTGTTCTCTCTTTTTCTACTTGAATTTTTGGTTTTGTATTTTGCTTTCGAGTGGCAGGGCTTTGCCAAACAAAAGTCGCTTGTCTGTACGGCTTACCTGTACGACAAGGCGAGGTGATACTCGTCTCCGTCGGTGTCGGTGATTTTTGCATGGAGGGTTTTTGCGAATGGGCGATTTTTTCTGTCATAGGCGGCGACGCCATCGCCCGTCATTTTGGCAAGGCTCTCAAGCTCGCACCACAGAGAAGTGAAATTGCTCTCGCTTTTGTCTTTTTCAAGGAGCGCAAGCATTGCCGTATCGAAAAATCGCTGTGCCACCTTCTCGTGATTGTAGCAAAGCGCACCCTTCTTGCTCGCTTGAATATCCACGCCGATACACTCGTGCGCCACATCATTCAAGGTAAGGCAAAGCTCATTTTCTATACAGAATTCCCCTGCAAAATCGCCACCTGTCAAGCAAAAAAGCCCGTTCTTGCTCTCGCTCGTGCGCTCATCTGCTATGCTCTCTCCGTCGCTCGCATCGGGCAAGGAAACGGCGCAGACGGCTATATCCCCCGAATGCGAAAAGGAAAAATGCACGCCACACTCACCCTCAAAACAGGGCTTTCCTGTGGTTTTTGTCGAAAAATTCGGCATTTCTGCAAAGTTATGTTTACAAAACTCCCACAAAAGCTCTACTACGGCAAGGCGATGTGCCGAGTGTAGCAGTCGCTCACGGCTCTCCTTTTCACCGATAGGAGAGAGAATATACTCGCAATAAAAGGGGGGAAGCTCGCTCGCGCGAGCTATTATTTCCTCTTTTTCTATATGACAAAGCTTTTTTATTCCTACTTTTATCATAGCAATTTCTCCATTTTGTCATTTTTGGGGGGTGTGCCTGATAGAATGTCGTCACTCAAAAGCCCAAGAGCACAGGCAAGACCATCGGCTTGCGCTTTGTGCGTGAGTAGAGAGCCGAGCCGAGTGCGTCCTTGAGGCTCGTCTTTATCTCTGCCCAGTCACGCACTCCGTTTTTCAGGGATTTTTCGATGCTCTTCTCTGCCACTCTCTTTATCTCGTCCATCAGCTCCTCTGACTCGCGCACATAGACAAATCCACGAGAGACAATGTCAGGTCCACAGACGAGCATGCCTGCCACCATATCAATGGTAGCGGCGACAATTATAATTCCGTCCTGCGACAAGACCTTTCTGTCGCGCAAGACGATGTTTCCTACGTCACCTATTCCGGAGCCGTCTATTAAGAGCTTACCCGCAGGCACACTTCCGTTAAAGCGCGCGCCCTCGCCGTCAAGCTCAAGCACTCGTCCGTTTTCACCTACAAAAATATTTGTCGCAGGGATTCCCATAAATTCCGCTATCGCCTTGTGCGCATAGAGGTGCTTGACCTCGCCGTGAATAGGCATAAAGAATTTCGGTCGCACAAGTGCGAGCATCAGCTTCAATTCCTCCGAGCAGGCGTGACCTGACACATGCACATCGGCAGACGAGTCGTTTACCACGCTGATGCCGTTTAAGACAAGCGCATTTACTATCTTGCTGATAAGCTTTTCGTTTCCGGGAATAGGGCTGGAGCTCAAAACCACGAGGTCGTCTGCGCCGAGCCTTACCTTGTCGTGCTCGTTGAACGCCATGCGATAGAGCGCCGACATGGGCTCGCCCTGACTTCCCGTCGTGATGAGGGTGAGATTTTCGTTGTTGTATTTCTTTATTTCCTTGATGTCGATTATTGCGCCGTCGGGAGCCTCGATATAGCCGAGCTCCAGCGCAGCTCCAACGACATTTATCATGCTTCTGCCGATGACGGCGACCTTTCTTCCATGGCGCACGCTCGCATCTATTATCTGCTGTACACGATGCACGTTTGAAGAAAAGGTGGCGATGACAATTCTTTTCGTCTTGTTGTTTGAGAAAATCGCTTCAAGGGATTTTCCCACATTCTTTTCGGAGGGGGTGTAGCCTGCACGCTCGGCGTTCGTTGACTCGCCAAGCATAAGCAAAACGCCCTCGTTTCCTATCTCGCCTATACGAGTGAGGTCCATTATCTTGCCGTCGATGGGGGAGACATCAAGCTTGAAGTCGCCTGTGTGGAATACCGTACCGACAGGGGTTTTTACAGCGATGGCGCACGCATCGGCTATCGAGTGGTTTACATGAATGAACTCGGCGTGGAAAACTCCCGCATCAATGACATCGCCTGCAACAACGGGGCGCAGGTCGGGGTGCTGGGGCAAGGAATATTCCTCCAGCTTTCTCGCAAGAATGCCGAGCGTGAGAGAGGTGCCGTAGATGGGCACATTTATGCTACGGAGGAAAAAGGGTATTCCACCGATATGGTCCTCGTGTCCGTGCGTGAGGAACAAGGCGTGTATCTTGTGCGCATTTGCCTCAAGGTAGGAAATGTCGGCAATAACGAGGTCAACTCCGGGCATATCATCGTCTGGGAATGCAAGTCCGCAGTCAATGACGATAATGTGGTCCTCGTATTCAAGGACTGTGAGGTTTTTGCCTATCTCCTGAAGTCCTCCGAGCATCATCACCTTCAAGGGCGAGCGAGAGCGCTTTTTGGTGCGAGTGTTTTTGCGATACTCCTGACGCTCACTTATCTTTGCAGGGGAATTTGATGCGAGGCGCTCCTTGTGTGTGCGACGGCTACTCTCGCCATTCTGCGCGCGAGTGTCCCTTTTCGCCTTTGCGGACCTTCCTGCGTTTGCGCTACCTGCACTACCCTTTTGCGTCTTTTTGGTCTTTTCTATAGGAGCTTTCGTGCTTTTTTCCTTGAAGGAAAGCTCCTCCTTTGCCTTTTTCTTGTTTGGTGTCTTTGGTGTCTTTGATGTCTTTTGCACCTTTTGAGACTTTTGTGTCTTTGTGGATTTTTGTGGTTTTTGTGATTTTTGTGATTTGCTTGTTTTTGGTGTTTGCTTCTGGTTTGTCATTATATACCTCTTTGCGCGCATATGGAAATTCGCAGTCCTGCGCAAAAACTGCGAAAAAGCGTGACAAAAACGCTATGCCGAGCATAGCAAATTTTTAAAATAAGTATGCAGAAAACAGCGACCCGCAAGGAGCGTCACTCGACTGCAATTATGACGGCGAGGTCGAATAAATGCTCACGCCGATCCGAGCATTTGCCTGCGCCGTATTTTTACCGACCATGTCAGGCTGAGTGGTGCGCCTGATATTATCTACATTATATCATATCTCTATAAAAAATGCAAGCATTTACAAATTTGATGAGATCAACAGGGTGACAGCACTCGACAAGGCGCACCCGAAAAGAAATAATATCACCCGAAAAACAAGCGCTCTCGTGCGCTTTTTTTGTTTCGGTGCCCGACAAAGCTCGCTCTCTCGAATTATCCTGTTCGCCTCCTCCAGCATATCTGCTCGCCTGACGATTTTCATATCGAGTGTCGGCTTGATGAAAAAGTGCGCCTCGCAAAAATATTTACTGCCGTTGCTCTTGTAGACGACCACTCGCCTCTCGCACCCCTTTACCATATTTTTCTCCTTTTTCGCTTTCTTTTAGCTATTATTTGGAAAAAGCGAAGGGATATATTCAAGGGAATAGAAAAAAGAGCAGAGAAAAATCCTCTGCTCTTTTGTGTTTTAGCCTTATTTAGCTTTTAAGAAATATAAGTGGGCTGTAACCGAGCTTATTTCTTGCGACCAAAGAGGAATCCCAAGAATCCGTTGTTGGCCTTCTGTGCCTGAGGTTGTGCCTTTGCCTGAGGCTTTTCCTCTGTCTTTTCCTCTGCCTTTTCCTCTGCGGGAGCAGTCTCGACTGCCTCTGTCTCGAGTTCTTCTGCAGGCTTTTCTGCCTTCTTTTCGGTCTTCTTCTTTGTGGGCTTCTTTTCGATAACTACCTCGTAGCTGTCGTCAAGAAGGTCGTCAATCTTGATGCCGAAAAGCTTCTTGATTTCGATAAGCTTCTCTGCCTCGGGGTAGGACTGACCTGCCTCCCACTTATAAACCGCCTGTCTTGAAACTCCTACGAGCTTTGCAAATACCTCCTGGGAGTAGCCGTTTGCCTTGCGCAATTTAACTATTTTTTCACTGTAAGTCATACCAAAAGCTCCTTATTATGTATTTTTTTATTTTTTGTTATATAAAAAGGGGTTATCCCTGTAATTATACTTGGCGAAGCCAATTATGAAGCCAATCATAGCGATGCAAAGCATCTCATAACTCATAACTTGCCCAAAGGGCAATCATTGTTGAGTTTACAGTTATGAGGCTCGCTTTCGCTCACCGTTATGAGTTTGCTATGCAGCGAACCCCCAAAGCTCATTTTATTCGCTTCGGGGAACCCCTGCCCCAAACGTTATGATATGATTGCCCTTCCAACGGTTGTAACTACAGCTTGGCGAAGCCAATCTTAGCGATGCGAAGCATCTCATAACTCATAACTTGCCCAAAGGGCAATCATAACTGAATTTGTCACTCAGTGACAAATTCACTATCCCACGCAATGTAGGTCATACTGTCCAAGCGCCACTCTCCGTCCTCGATTATCATAGCGAACTCTTTTTCTCTTTTTTGAGAGTCGTTGTCTCGATAGAGAGTTACCTCCATTTTCAAGGTCGCTCTGTCCTTTTTCACACTCACGACGGAAAGTGTGTCAGTGTGAAACTCGGTTTTCGCATTTATGTAGTCCTGACGCTTTGTGTAAACACACAGTCCTGCATCGCCCAAGGTGGTGTATTCGGCATAGCCTGCGATGGTAGAGCCGTCGGAAACAGACGAGAGCTTTGTGGAAAATATCACGCCACACGCACCCGTGCTGTAAACATTACTTGTCATTTCCTTGAGGTCGTCGATGGTTTCTACACCGATCTTTCCGAGATACTCGGCGTCTGCTCGGCGATAGTTTCCGAGCACCTGAGTTTCACCCTCAACGCTTTCTATGAAGGGTATTCCTGCGCCGTAGAAGATCTCGTTTATCTCGCCCGATGCCTCGACGAGCGGTATCGCCGCCGAGATGAGCTCCTCGCTCGTGTATTTTTCACTACACGAGCAAAGAAGTGTCACGAGCAAGAGCACAGAGAAAAGAAACATCGCCCATTTCTTTATTTTCATTCTCCGTCAACCTCGTCGCCCTGCTCAAGCGTGGGCTCTTCGTCTGACATGTGCGCATTTTCCTTTTCGACTATCTCGCCGTCCTCGTCGGGAATGTTCTCGATTACGGCATTTTCTGCCTCCTCGGCGAGCTTTTCTATTTCCTCTTCCTTTTCGGCACGAGAGAAGGTCATTACCTTTGCGCCGCCAGAAAGTCTCATTACGATAACGCCACCTGCAGACCTTGAATATACGGGAATGCCTGAAACAGGAGTACGAATGATAGTTCCGTCGTCGGTGATTATCATTATATCGTCGTCGTCGCAAACCGTAGCGATTGCGGCGAGTGCGCCCGTCTTGTCGCTTATCTTGTGGCAAGCGACACCATATCCGCCTCTGTTCTTCATGGAACGGAACTCATCAAAGTCGCTTCGCTTTCCAAATCCACCCTCGGTCATGGTGAGAAGCGTCTTGCCCTCCTCAACAAGCGCAAGGCCGACTACCTCGTCGTCCTCACGCAGACGGATACCACGCACTCCTCTTGCAAGTCTGCCCATCACACGAACATTTTCCTCGGTAAAGCGTACAGCAAGTCCCGACTTCGATGCGATAACTATATCGCCGTCGCCCTTGGTGTGTCGCACGAAGAGGAGCTCGTCGCCCTCGTCGAGTGAGAGCACCTTTTTACCTGCCTCTCGGTGACACTTGAATTCGGAAAGTAAAGTTCTCTTTACAACTCCTCGCTTGGTAACAAGGGTGAGGAACTCGTCTTCAGCAAATCCGTCTACCGCCATCATTGCCGTAACTCTTTCGCCGTCTGCGAGGTTCAGGAGATTTACGATGTTCGTGCCCTTGCCCGTTCTGCCGGATTCGGGTATTCTATATACCTTTTTGACCTGAAGTCTACCGAAGTTTGTAAACATAAGTAGGAATGAATGGCTGTTTGCGACTATTACATTTTCTACATAGTCCTCTTCCTTGGTCTTCATTCCTATGACGCCCTTGCCGCCTCTGTGCTGTGCGGTGTAGGTCGATGCGTCAAGGCGCTTGATGTATCCTGCCTTTGTCATAGTGATTACGCAGGAGCGACGCACGATGAGGTCCTCGTCCTCGATGCCGTCGACGGGACCTGCAATAAGAGTCCTTCTCTCATCGCCGAACTTTGCCTTCATTTCAAGCAGTTCTTCCTTGATAATATCCTTTATCTTGGAGTTGTCTGCGAGAATTCCTTCAAGCTCCTCTACCGTCGCCTGAAGTCGTGCAAGTCTGTCCTCTATCTTCTGTCTCTCAAGACCTGAAAGTCTGCCGAGTGTCATCTCTACTATCGCCTGTGCCTGAGGCTCGGTAAGCTCGAATGTCTGCATGAGCTTTTCCTTTGCATCAGTGACGGACTCGCTCTTTTTGATAAGCTCGATTATCTCGTCGATATGGTCGATGGCTATCTTGTAGCCCTCGTAGATGTGCATTTCTGCCTTTGCCTTCTTTAAGTCGTACTCTACTCTCTTTGTGACAACCTCGTCCTGAAAATCAATGTAGTGGTCGAGTATCTGTGGCAAGGAGAGTATCTTCGGCTCGCCCTTAACGAGTGCGAGCATATTTACAGCACAGGTGTCCTGAAGCTGTGAGTATTTGTAAAGCTGGTTGAGGACTACCTCGCCGTTTGCATCTCTGCCATATTCAACGACGATCCTCATACCGTTTCTGCCCGACTCGTCGCGCAGTGCGGTAATGCCCTCTATCTTTTTGTCCTTGTAGAGATTTGCAATGCTCTCCACAAGCATACTTTTGTTTACCTGATAAGGAATTTCCGTAAATATAATTCTGCGGTTTTCTTCCTCGATGTGCGCCTTTGCACGAACTGTAATCTTTCCTTTACCTGTAGAATATGCATCGTATATTCCCTTTGTTCCACAAATGATACCATAGGTGGGGAAATCAGGGCCCTTGATGAAATTCATAAGGTCGGATACCGAGCAGTCAGGGTTTTCTATGCGATGGATAACACCATCAATAACCTCGGAGAGATTGTGAGGAGGAATATTCGTCGCCATACCGACGGCGATACCCACGCTTCCGTTTACAAGCAGGTTGGGGAAACGAGAGGTAAGGACTGAAGGCTCTCTTCTTCTGTTGTCAAAGTTGGGAACAAAGGTGACAACCTCTTTTTCGATGTCCTTCATCATAGCCGATGCCATACGAGACATTCTCGCCTCGGTGTATCGGTATGCAGCCGCCGCATCTCCGTCAACATTACCGAAGTTTCCATGTCCCTCTATAAGAGGATAACGGAGTGAAAACGACTGCGCCATTCTTACCATGGAGCCGTAAACCGCTGCATCTCCGTGGGGGTGGTATCTACCAAGCACATTACCTACTGTGGTGGCAGACTTGCAAAACGCCTTGTCGTGCGTAAGTCCGTCCTCGTACATAGCGTAGAGTATTCTTCTCTGTCCCGGCTTCATACCATCGCGCACATCGGGGAGCGCTCGGCTCGTGATAACGCTCATGGAATATTCGATAAAGGATTGCTTTACCTCCTTTTCCATATTGCGCTCTACTATTTTCTGATCGGGAAATTCTATGCTTCCCGTAGCCTGATTTATTGAATTTTTGCTCATTATTTACCGTCCTTATATATCGAGGTTTTCCGCATATCTCGCATTTTGCTCGATAAATTCTCTTCTCGGCTCAACAAGGTCGCCCATCAGCACCGAGAACATCTCGTTGCATGCGATAGCGTCTCCTATCTCCACCTTCAAAAGAGTTCTTCTCTCGGGATCCATCGTGGTCTCCCAAAGCTGCTCGGGGTCCATTTCACCAAGACCCTTGTATCTCTCGGCTTCGACCTTTCCGCCCATTTCCTCTATTATTTTGTCTCGCTCTGCGTCAGAGAAGGCGTATCTCTCCTGTCCCTTGCCCTTCTTTATCTTGTAAAGCGGGGGCTGTGCGAGATAAACATGTCCCTTTTCTATAATCTCACGCATGTGGCGATAGAAGAATGTAAGGAGAAGTATTCTGATGTGAGATCCGTCGACATCGGCATCCGCCATAATGATTATCTTGCCGTAACGGAGCTTTTCTATATCGAACTCGTCACCTATTCCGCAGCCGAGCGCCTGAACTATAGGCAATATCGACTGGTTTCCGTAAACCTTGTCGCTACGGCTCTTTTCTACATTGAGCACCTTTCCACGAAGGGGGAGAATAGCTTGATAACGGCTGTCTCGTCCGTCCTTTGCAGAGCCTCCTGCAGAGTCTCCCTCTACGAGATAAATCTCGGTGAGCTCCTTGCGCTTTTCCTGACAGTCAGCGAGCTTGCCGGGGAGTGTAGATCCTTCAAGAGGATTTTTTCTCCTCGTCGCCTCACGCGCCTTTCTCGCCGCCTCGCGAGCACGGGACGCTTCGAGCGTTTTTTCTATTATCATTTTTGCAGATGAGGGGTGCTCCTCCAAAAATTCTGCGAGCTTTTCTGATACAAGTCCGTCGACAAGCGTTCTTATCTCGGAGTTTCCGAGCTTGGCTTTCGTCTGGCTCTCAAACTGCGCATCGGTCAGCTTTACGCTTATGATAACGCAAAGTCCCTCACGCACATCGTCGCCTGACAAATTCTTGTCTGCGTCCTTTAAGATGTTCTTCTTTCTTGCATAGTCGTTTATAACACGCGTGAGCGCATTTTTAAAGCCTGTCTCGTGAGTACCACCCTCGATAGTCGCCATATTGTTGGCAAATGAGAAAATATTCTCGTTGTACTCTGTGTTGTACTGCATTGCCACCTCAGCGATAGAGCCGTCCTTTTCTCCCTTCATATAAATTATTTCAGGGTGAATGGACTGATAGTGGTTTTTCTCGTTGAGGTATTCTATAAAGCTGACAAGACCACCCTCGTAGTGAAGGGTCTCTTCCTTTACTACCTCATTTCCTTCTTCGTCAAGCTCGACGCTTCTCTCGTCGCGGAGAATAATTCTCACGCCCGCATTAAGAAACGCCTGCTCTCTCATACGGCGAAGAATTGTCTCGTATTCAAATACAGTTTCCTCAAATATCGTCGGGTCGGGCTTGAAGCGTACATAAAGTCCGTGCTCCTCGCACTCTCCCTCACACTTGAACGCTCTTGCCACCTTTCCCTGCTCAAAGCGCTCGCTATACTTTTTTCCGTCTCGGCAGTTTACTACCTCTACCCATTCGGAAAGTGCGTTTACAACAGACGCACCTACTCCATGAAGTCCGCCTGCTATCTTGTAGCCCTCGCCACCAAATTTTCCTCCCGCATGAAGTACTGTGTAAACTACCTCAAGGGTGGGAAGTCCGAGCTTTTCATTCATGCCCGAGGGAATGCCTCGACCGTCGTCCTTAACAGAAACACTGTTGTCATCGTGTAAGGTCACGACTATGGCGTTACATTCACCCGCCAGCGCCTCGTCTATAGAGTTGTCCACTATCTCGTAAACGAGATGATGAAGTCCTCTTATAGAGGTGGAGCCGATATACATACCGGGTCTTTTTCTTACAGCCTCAAGTCCTTCGAGAACTTGTATTTGACTGTCGTCATATCCGTGCTTTTCGCTCATTTCTGTCATTACTTTTTCCTTTTCTTCTTTTGTCTTTATTTATGTTTTTATTTATTTTCGTTTTGTTTTTTTGCCTGTTTTTTATTCTTCTTCAGTCGTGCTTTCGTAGTGTGCGCTCATTCTCGCCTTAAGTCCTTGCGTCGAAATTCTCGAAAGGCGTACTCTCTTTTTCTTTTTTTCGTCTTCATAGAGAATAAAGGAGCGGGGAATGTCGCTGTCGGAATATTCCACCTTTCCTTTTTTCTGATTGTGTGACAAAAACGACTTTGTGCTCCTTGACATAGTCGCTGTGTCCATGTCAAATATGCCTATTATTCTCTTCTTTTTTACTGTTTTTCCATTACCCACATGAAGATACATATTTTCCGTTTTCCACCTTGATTATGTTCGTGTTTATATCCTTGAACTCGCTCTTGTCGCACGCAGATATTATAATCTGCTTTTTCTCTTTTTCAGACAACACATACGCACGCCTTTTCTCGTCGAGCTCGGAAAGCACATCATCAAACAGAAACACAGGATATTCTCCCGTCTTTTCCCTGCTGACCTCTCCCTCAGCTAATTTGAGAGCCAGCACTATCGAGCGCTGTTGACCTTGAGAAGCATAGCTTTTTGCACTTATTCCGTTTATTTTTATCTCTATATCGTCTCGATGTATTCCGTAGAGGGAGCATCCGGCTGATATTTCCTTTTGCAGATTTTGGGTAAGAATTTTCTTGTAGAGATTTTCCTTTTCCTCGCGTGATGCGCTGTTGTCATCTATATTGCTGACATATTCCAGCGAAAGCTCCTCTTTTCCGTCGGAAATTTCGAGGAGTATGTCCTTTGCATACCTTTCAATGTCACGAAGATATTCTACTCGTGCATCGTTTATATACGACGCCTTTTGCGCCATTCCCTCACTAAAGGCGTCGAGCATATCCCTGTCATAATAAAGTCCCTTTTGTGCGTCCTTTATTATACTGTTTCTGTTTTTGAGTAATTTCTGATACTGTGAATAAATATTGAGGTAAACGGGCTTTATCTGTGAAATTCCCACATCGAGAAAGTCTCTCCTTCCCGACGGACCCTCCTTTACAAGATACAAATGCTCAGGGAAAAACAGCACCGCACGGAAATGACCTATCATATCCGTCATTTTCTTTTCCTCTGCGCCGTTTCTGTATTTTTTCTTTTCCTGAAGGTAGGTGCGATAGGCAAGGCTTTGCTTTCTTTTATCCCCTGCAAAGTCAAGAGAGATGAAAAATCCGTCCTCTCCTATTTTTTTCAGCTCCTCGTCTGTCGCCATACGAAAGCTCTTTCCACGGGAAAAATAATATATAGCCTCTATTACGTTTGTCTTTCCTTGCGCGTTGTTTCCGTAGAGGAGATTTACCCCCTCTTTAAAATCAATGTCACAGCTTTCTATGTTTCGGAAATTCTGCGCCCTTATCTTACTTATATTCATTTTTTATAGTGATAAAGTCGCTTGTCCGACCTTTTTTACTGTTCTATCATTCTTACAGGCAATACCATATAGAAGAAGTCCTCATCATCCTTCTTTTCTACAGGTGTTACCGTCATGCTCTGTGTAGCACCCTTGAATGCGAGCATAATTTCCTCTCCCTCTGATGCACGAATACTGTTTATAAGATAACGACAGTTAAACGCTATCTTGAGTGTTCCTCCACTTGTTTCTGCAGGAACCTCGTCATATACCTCTCCTGATATCGACTTTGAGGTAAGAAGAAGTGCTCCGTCCTCTATTGTAAGCTTTACATAGGATCGGGCGTTGCCCTGACTCTTTTCTTCTGCAATAAGGTTTGCTCTTTCAAGTGCCTGTGCAAGACTTTCTCTCGATATCTTTACGAATATGGTCTGCTCCTTGGGCATAATTCTCAAATAGTCAATGTAATCCTCGTCTATAAGACGGGTAAAGAATACCATATCAGCAAAATTGAATATCGCATGCTTGCGAGTAAGGTATATAGATATAACTCCGCCCTTGTCGGATATAATCTTCATAAGCTCGTTCAATGCGTGTCCGGGGACTATAAATGAAAACTTGGTTTCTCCACCCTTTCTCAAGTCCTTGATGTCGCATTTTGCAGTACAGCGGGAAAGTGTGTAGGAGTCGCAGGAAACGACCTCCATTTCCTCACCGTTTATATTGAAGTATGCTCCGCAAAGCATTATTCTCGTGTCCTGCTCTGCGACAGAGTGAATTACCTTTCCTATCATCTTCTTGAGCTGATAGGACTCTATTGTAAAGCCTGCCTCACCGGAAAGCTCAGGAATATTCGGAAAATCAGCTCCACGAAGAGCAAAAAGTGAGAAATTGCTCTTTCCAGACGAGATAACTGCGCAGAACTTTTCATCTACTGTAAGATTTACTATTTCCTCAGGCATGAGCTTTACTATCTGCTGGAGGCGCTGTGCGTTGATAATATAGCTACCCTCCTCCAAAACTCTTTCGGCCTGCATATATGCTACAACACCCTTTTTCATATCATAGGTGGTGAGCTTTATCATATTTGTTTCCTTTTTAGCCTCTACGAGAACACCTTCTATTGAGTTTATCGTGTTCTTTGATGAAACGCTTCCCATACAAGGATAGAGCTTTTCAAGAAATTCGTCTTTGCGGAAGGTAATGTTCATGATTTTCTCCTTAAAATATATCATTAATATTTATAAATAACAGTAGTAATAGTAGGGGGTGTCGAAAGTGTCAAAAAGTCGGTTTTGGTGCTTATTTCCTTTTAAAAATAAATATAAAAACAGTTGAAAACAGGTGTGGATTTCAGTAAAAAGAATGTAGATAAGTTTTCATCATTTTTTTGACATTGAAAAGTCGAAAAATTTTGAATAATAACTAAACTTATTTTTGACATAAAATAAACGGTCTTTCAACAATATTGTGTTGAAAACAAGGAAATTAAGATTTTACCTGATTTATAATTTCCTCAATTTCGTATTCGGTGTCCTTCTTTTCCTTTATATCGGCTTCTACCTTTTTAATAGAGGAAATGACTGTGGAGTGATTTCTACCGAATATCTCTCCTATCTGCGTCTGAGGAAGGTCTGTCAAGGTTCTTATAATGTAAATAGCCACGTGTCGTGCATTTGCTATATTCTCGTTTCTCTTTGTTCCCTTTATTTCATCTACGGCAACTCCGTACTTGTCGGAAACTGCCTTTAATATTTTCTGTACAGTATCATTTACTGAAATAGGACCTGCAAGGAAGTCGGAAATTGTTCTCTTGCACATATCGTAGGTAATAGGTGTCGCAGTAAGAACGGATATAGCTCCTATTCTCTTCAACGCTCCCTCTATCTGTCGGATATTGTTCTGCAATTTTTCTGCAAGGAAGTTTACTATTTCAGGTGAAAGATTGAGATTGAGAGATTCTGCCTTTTTCATAATAATAGCAGTTCTCAACTCGAAGCTCGGAGGCTGAATGTCAGCGAGAAGTCCCCACTCAAAGCGTGTGCGGATTCTCTCCTCAAGTGTGCGGATATCCTTGGGAGGTCGGTCAGAGGTGAGAATAATCTGCTTACCTGCCTCGTAAAGTGCCGAGAAGGTGTGGAAGAACTCCTCCTGTGTAGACTCTCTTCCCGCTATAAACTGAACATCGTCTATGAGAAGAACATCAGCTGAACGATATCTCTCTCTGAAAGACGGAGTAGAGCCGTTTGCTATAGCAAATACAAGCTCGTTTGTAAATTCCTCACCCTTTTTGTATATAATCTTTATGTTGGGGTTATTTTTCTTTAACTGATTTGTTACTGCATAAAGCAAGTGAGTTTTTCCAAGTCCGCTCGGTCCCCAGATAAACAAGGGGTTGTAGTCCTCGTCGGAAAAATTTGCGACCGCCATACAAGCCGCATGTGCCAGCTTGTTTGTCTCACCCACTATAAAGTTTTCAAAGGTGTATTCCTCTACTATCATGTTGCTCTCAATAGCAGAGGCTATGTCAAGCTCCTCGTCGTCAACATCATATACAGGCTCGTAGGGATTTTTTTCTTCCTTTTCCTTTTCGTTGAAGTATCCGCCGGAAACCTTGATACCATCTCCCTCCGGCGCTATCGTGATAACCTTTATAGAAAGGTCGAAGCCGATAACCTCACAAAGACTTTCTTTAAGTATATCTGCATATCTTTCCTGAAGAATGCCACGCTTGAATTCATTGCCGATAGAAAAAACTGCAACCTCATTGTTGAGTGACTCAAGCTTTATATCACGAAACCATACGGAATATATGGTAGAGGAAACCTTGCTCGCTATTATCTCAAGAACGGCGCTACACACCTGATTTAAAGAATCCATTTCAATCTCCTTATAAAGTAAAGTATAGTTTACATTTTATTACACAAGACAAATGTAAGTAAAAGTTATAAATATAGTTATTATAATTATACCATAAATAATCTTATTTTTCAACATTTGTCACAAAAAAACTTTAAAAATTATTATTATATAAATATAATAATAAAGGTGAGTGAAATAAAGCCTCAAGGATAGGAAAAAATAAAAGAAAAATCAATAAAATATTGAAAAAAACAAAAAATTCTGCTATAATCATATAAAATGATAATACAAGAGAAAACGAAAAGGGGTATAATATGAAAATTTCTCTTTGCATTCCTATGTATAATGAAGAAAGAAATGTGGAAAAAACGCTTTCCTGTATTTCCTCTTATATGGATAAAACCTTTGGCGATGAGTATGAGGTTATTTTTATAAACGACGGCTCTCGTGACAATTGCGCTGAAATGGTAAAGGAATATATAGAAAAGGAAAACTCTAAAATCCGTCTCATCGACTGCAAGGTGAATATGGGAAAGGGTTACGCCGTCAGACAGGGCGTGCTTGCAAGTCAGGGAGATATCGTAATGTTTACCGACTGTGACCTCGCATACGGCACAGATGTAATAAAAAAATTTTATGATGAAATGGTCGAGAGGGGGGCAGATATTGCCGTCGGCTCACGAAATCTCGACAAGTCGGGATATGACGGCTACACCTTTTTGAGAAAGATAGCATCAAAGGCTTATATAAAGGTGCTTTGTGTTATCGGCGGTCTCCGTCTTTCCGACTCTCAATGTGGGTGCAAGGCGTTTGAAAAAAGCATCGCTCACAAGATTTTCTCTTTTTGCGAGGTAAACAGATTTGCCTTTGACTTTGAGGCTATACTTATAGCGACAAAAATGAAAGCGAAGATTATAGAAATTCCTGTAAAAATAATTACCCATGACGAGTCGAGTATGAATATTGTGACAGACAGTATAAAGATGGTAAGGGATATCTTGAAAATGAAGTCGCGCATCAAAAAGCTCCCACTCGATAAATAAAAAAAACACAAAAAACAAAAGAGGGCTCTTTAGCTCAAGCCCCATAACGAAGTATTTATGTAAGAGGCAGTGTGACCGAAAAGATCACACTGCCTTTTTCTATTCATACGGCTATCTTTTTGCCTTTGCATCTGACATGCAGGGTGATGCAATCATCTTCATTGATGGTAGGCAAACGGGTGATGCCGACAGCATTGTAGTAAATTTCATTTTCGTTTTCCTTTTCTTCGATAAATTTCGACATTGAAAGCGCAAAAAAAGGGCAGGTATCACTACAAGTGCCACAAAACATAATAGCATTTGCATTCTGATTATGCGTGTGAAGAAATGTAACTGATACCTACCCTTAGATTGATTGCTAAGCTTCGGCAATTTGATTTGCAAATTGCGTGGGGGATTTATCTGTGCGATAAATCTCTGCGAGCTTCACAATCCCCCATATTCACAGATGGGAGGATGGATCACTAAAAATATGTGTTGTATTATTCTTTAGAATAATATCTTTTTCTTAATAAGTGACCAAGCGAGCAGTGTGATGTTGCTTACGAGTGCAGTGCCGCCGATAGCGGTTGCAGCAATGACTGCGCCGTCCTTGCCGTCATCTCCCGCAGCTTTCACGCCTGTATCGGTATCGCCTATCCACCAGTTTCCGTTTTCGCCAATGTAGGGAGTCTTACCGTCCTCACCATCAGCGCCATCTTTTCCGTCAACGCCGTTGGTTCCATTTGTGCCATCCTTACCATCGACGCCGTCCTTACCATCGACGCCGTCCTTACCATCAACGCCGTCTGCACCTTTATCACCCTTTTCGCCCTGAGGTCCTTGTGCGCCCGTAGCACCCGTTGCACCGGTGTCACCCTTGTCGCCTTTATCACCCTTGTCACCCTTTTCACCATTGGTAACGGTGAAGGTGATGGTAGTGCCGTCGGTGTAGGTGATGGTGTAAGTGTCTACAAGTCCGCTTGTGCCGGTCTTTTCGATTTTTGCTACTGCCGTAGTAAACTTTGCATAGAGAGTGATGTCTTCGGTGAGGCCAGTGCTGAAATCATGGAGCGTGGTAAGTTGTGCATCGTCATACCAACCTACAAATATCTTGCCGGAAATTCTTCTTGGATCGGGCTCGGTAAACTTGGATGCCTCTTCAACTTTGGTTTCTTTATCTTCCTCGCCATAAACCAAGGTTACTTTGTATGCCTCAACCACAGTGGTATTTGCAGGCAATCCAACAAGGTAATAACCGCTTACAGTTTCATATACCTCATATTCTTTATTTGCCTTATATCCGTCAGCAAATATGCTGTCGAGATATGCGCGGGCGTCCTCTTCGTTATCTATGAGATCAAAGAAGCTGTTGTGAAGGACACTCTTTGTGCCGACCATTTTTGCAAACTGTGCCTGATACGGATCCTCCATCATTGCATCAACAGCTTTCTGGGGCATACCCGTGAAGGTGCCGCCACTGAGCTTTGTGTCAGTCGGTGCAAACAATGCCACATAAGTACCGCCGGTAACTGCCAGAGAGTCTGCATATCTTGCATCTACCATAGCATGCATAAATCCGCCGCCAACACTATCCATCAAAGTTAGTATGCCGATAGGCTGAAAATAACCTACATCCGTCCAATAAGCATCTTCCCACTCGCCTTCTTCGGGAAAATGAATTTCATTGCCATTGAGATCAATGGTATAAGAAATGTCATCAGAACACTCTGCATACACATCAGCATAAGTTTCGATATAATCGTGCTCCACCTTGATCACATCGCCGTCTTTCAGATAGTCCCAAACATTTTCCAGTGAATCAAAGTATTCTGTCGCGTCCTCGCGTGTAACAGAGAGGTTTTGGGGATCGCGATTTACGATTTTAACATACGTATTCTGATAAATCTTGTTGTCGGTGGGATTTGCATAGGTAGCAGCCACTTCACTGTCGCCTGCAAGCACATAAGCAGCACCATCTATAGAAATATTTGGGCAAACTATCGCAGTTGAATTTTGTGTATCAATTGTAATAATAGAATTCTCAACAGTGAGAGAGCCGTCGTCATAATATTCATTCATGTATATGCCTTGATCTACGCATTTTATGGATACAATAGAATCAATCACCTTTGCTCTCATATCGCTATCCCACATATCGATGCCACGCCAATCGTCGGAAACCAACGACATATCAACATCTTCAATATGAAGATTCGGTGATGCGGCAATACATTGCGCTTCAGCGATGACTGTCAGCTTGTCGTTTTCCGCATCAGTACCCAAAATACTTACACTCATCTCACTTCTGATGCCGTAACAATAGCCGTCTCCCTTGCAGGTGATATTATTTTCACCGACAACTTTTATGTTTAAGCTCTTATAATAACCATAAATTGCAGCCTTGTTATTCCAGCCATAATCATAACCTGCGCCTGTGTAGTTAAAATTATCAAGTGTTATGATATCGGTGCTGGGATCATAGGTAGCAGAGCCGCTGGTAATCGCCGGATCGTCGGCACTGTCGATCACAAGGTTACCGCTCGTAAACCGTACACCGCCAACATAGAGGTCGTACTCTACAGGCTCGATTCGGACATACTTGTTTTCGTATGTGGCGTCCGTGGGAGAATCCACCTTCAAGGCACTGGCCTTATCGTTGCCTGCGTAAACGGCATAGTCGTAAGGATCGGCAGGCTCCTCGCCGTCAACAAACGAAGGAGCAAAGGGTGTGAAGGTTAGAAAATCATCCGTATTGAGATAGGCACCATTGCCGCCGTATACCTCAACGGTACTGTTATCAATTGCAACAATACTATCTGACCTAAGCAATAAGATACCAAAGCTTCCTTCCAAGCCCAATTCCGAAAGCTCACACCCTGTGACATGAACAGAACTGTCCGTGACAAAAAGAGCTCGATCAACCAAAATTGCTTGTGCGGTAATGTTGGAGTTACCTTTTATTATGAAAGCATAAGCTGATATGCCTGTCACATTTACCTGTGAGCCCGTGACAGTTAATGTAGAAGCATCATCGAACGCGGAGAGACCACTACCCGTAACTGTGCTGTTTGTTATTGTAAAATTGTCACCGGTATACGCGGTCTCGGAAATTTCAAGTTCACTGTTTTCAACAGTTATGTCTCCGTTGGCTTCCACATCGGCAGAAACAATACTGTCCGTTATGATTACGTCACTAACCGCCGAACTGATCAGAGCACCATTCGTCTGAACTGTGGCATCCTTTACGGTAAGCGAGCGCACCGATAAGATGCCGTCATTTGCCGTGCAGATCAGCTTGTCGGTTTCCTTGTCTGTTCCGTAAATAGTCAGGTTACCTGCGCTTTTATCCAATCCATACCACACGCAAATAGCGCGGCATTTGACGCTTTCGTCATCGCTTTGGCAGATGATGGTATTTGTGCCGACCAGTTTTACCTTCAAGTTAATACTATTGGTATAAATAGCGGCATTGTAATACTCTGTCTCGTGTCCCTCACCTGTGTAGCTGAAGTTGTTCAGCGTGAGGGTTTTGGTATCAGGATCATAGGTAGCAGAGCCGCTGGTAATTGCCGGATCGTCGGCACTGTCGATCACAAGGTTGTCGCTCGTAAACCGTACACTGCCAACATAGAGGTCGTAGTCAGTTACCGTCTCCGCACTTGCGCTGATGCTCATCACGGACACAAGACTGATCAGCATCACGAGTGTAATGAGTACGCTTAAAATTCGTTTTTTCATGTTTCTTTCCTCCAAAAATTATGTTGCTTTTTTGTTTTTTTCGTTGTGGCATACGCTGTAAAGTACGCCTCGTCGGGCATCGGTTTTCACCTGTTCAATGTATTCCTGCTTGCGGAAATCCGAGAATTTACAGAAGAAGCAATCGTCGTTGCAGCAGGGCTGCGAGGCGTGTTCGCCTTTTTCAAAAAACGGACATCGGTCAAGCTCGGATACAATGAGATATCCATCATCTGCATATCTCTTTTCTGTCAATCTCATCGCCCCTTTCGCGCGTATTGATATTACTTACATTATAATAAAAAAACTCCCCAAAATGGGGAGTTTTGCGTAGATTGTATCTGATTTGGCGTAGATTGTATTTTTATTTCAAATTCAAGATGATTTTGGCAGAAAAGACGCCATCCTCGGCACAAAAATCATACATGCCTTCATACTTGCTTGTAGTGGAGATCACCGAGCGAATGCCAATGCCGTAGAGGTTTTCATCGAAGGTCAGATTTGCCCTGCACGGATTGTCTATTTTTATGAGCAACCGTTCGGGGCTGTCTTTGATCTGAATATCTATGTAACCTTCCTTACTCTTCAAATTTGCTACCTCGTTGATGGCATTTTCAAAGAGATTGGCTATCACCACAACGAGATCCTGCGGAGGCACGGCAAGGTCACCACTTGCTTTGGCGGAAATCTTTACGGAGATACCGTTTTGGCTTGCTCTCCTTTTATACATGGTCAGGATCATATTTACCGTGTTATTCTCACAGTAACGGGTTTCGCCCCACACCTTGTTGTCGTCATCCACAAGATTTGTCAGATGCTT